>CAZHGH010000004.1:0-8289 GCA_964531205.1 uncultured bacterium | reverse complement strand
CACCGAATTATCCGAGTGCAAGCCGCGTTTCATTGCTGTTCGATCGTGCGCATCGGTACCCGCAGCTCAACATTGTTATCGATGGGAAGACATATCCTACGGCTCTCGATACGGCAGCAACCGTTGCGCTTTCTCAACGAACGGTAGCGCAACTCAACGATGGTATGCCGCAAGTTCGTGCCACGAGCTTCATTCCGATGGGCACGATGCGGCAATGGCATGCCGCGCATCCGGACTGGACGTATATCGCCGATGCCGCGTACTCGCCGGGTATTTCGTTGATTCGCATTCCGGAAGTGCACGCCGATCGCGTGACGTTTCGTAACGTGTGGTTTTCAACGCGCCCGGGCGACGATGTCTTTCAGGGCGACACTGTAGACGCGAAACTCGGCCCGACCGCGTTCGGCAAGTGTGCGGTCACTATCGATTACGTGCACGATACCGCGGGCTTTGAGTGCTAACTTTTGTCATGATTTAACGCGACGATTAGCGCGCTGTATTTGTCGACTTCGCGTCGAAGTGCGGCTATGTGCCTACTAGACTCGGGTTTCCTAGAATACAATACGTAGAAACCGACCGTGGTTATCGTTTCACGGTTGGCCGTATCTCCATAAATCAAAGTACGTTTTTATTGCTCGCGGCAATCTTAGTTGGAATCGGTGGCGGTTACGGCGCCGTATTGTTCCGCTATGTTATTAACGGCGAGACGCTCGTTGCATTCGGTCATTTCGCACCCGCACTGCACGCACTTGGCAGAGCGCAGGTCGTTCCGGTGCTTATTTGCGGCGGCATCATAACGGCGTTCATCATCAATCGTTTTGCTAGTGAGGCCAAAGGCCACGGTGTGCCGGAGGTTATGGCCGCGATTGCGTTGCGCGGCGGCGTGATTCGCCCGCGCATCATTGCCGTCAAAGCAATCGCTTCGGCAACGTGCATCGGCTTCGGCGGCAGCTGCGGACGCGAAGGCCCCATCGTGCAGATTGGTTCGACGATAGGCTCTGCACTGGGACAGCTCGCAGGCATGCCCTCACAGATTCTGCGTACGATGGTTGCCTGCGGTGCCGCAGCCGGAATCTCCGCAACGTTCAACGCGCCGATCGGCGGCGTGTTCTTTGCGAGCGAAGTGATACTGGGTGAGTTCGCTCCGCGCTCGTTTGCGATGATCGTCGTGTCGAGCGTCGTTGCGGCGGTTATCGGACGCGCGCACTTTGGAAACCATCCCTCGTTTACGGCGTCCGCATTCTACCTCGTCTCGCCGGCAGAACTGGCGCTCTACGCGCTGCTCGGCATTCTTGCTGCAGCGTGGGCCGCGGGCTTCGTGCGCATGTTGTACTTTGCTGAAGATGTGTTCGATCGCTGGCGCGTGAGCCCACTAACGCGCGCCGCACTGGGCTTCGGCGCGGTAGGCATCATCGGCATGTGGTATCCCCAGGTATTCGGTGTAGGCTACGGCGTTATAGATGCGATACTCGCCTCGCACGTGCCCGCCGCGCATTCGCTGGTTCTAGCAGTGCTCAAGCCTGTTGCTACCTCGTTGACACTCGGCAGCGGCGGCAGCGGCGGCGTGTTTGCGCCGTCACTCTATACCGGAGCGATGCTCGGCAACACGTTCGGCTCGGTTGTGCACGCGATGTTTCCAACGTGGACGGCGGGCGCGGCTGCGTACGGTCTTGTTGGAATGGCGGCGGTGTTCGCCGGTGCCGCGGAGGCCCCGATCACCGCTATTATGATCGTCTTCGAGATGTCGAACGACTATACGATCATTCTGCCGCTCATGGTTGCCACCGTCATCGCGACGCTGCTTGGGCGCCGTTTATTGGGCTACACCATTTATGAAATGAAACTGATCAGGCGCGGCATTGATTGGGCTCGCGTACGTAAACCGCGACCACTCACGCACATGCGAGTCGGATCGATACAGCGTCAACCGGAATTTGTTGCCGCATCGCACCAGGCGATACGTGATATTGCGAATCACCTGGAGCATAGCGCCGAATTCGTCGTGCCGGTGGTTGACGACGGTCAATTCCTAGGTATCGTGACGGCGACCGATCTCGCCGCCGCACTGTTGAAAAATCCGGAAATGACGGCACGCGATCTTGCGCGATCCGCAACGACGACGCTAACGCGTGACGATTCGGTAGAAAGCGCCGCTGTTACGATGGCGGATCCGAACACACCCTTGTTACCTGTGATCGATCCGGTCACTCACGCATTGCAGGGAATCGTTACGCGCAAAGACGTGCTGGATGCGTACCGCAGCTGGAGCGACGGTTAGGGCGAAGGCAAAGCTGACGGCGCCGTCAGTGGTGCGGTTGTTGGTGCGCTTCCGGGCGGCACGGCCCCAGGTTCTCCTGGCGGCACTGCTACGGGTGCAGACGGTAACGGCGATGCCTTAGGCGCGTCGCCGTAAAGCACGAGCACGTACGTGCTGCCTTTCGCGATCTTCATTTTCGGCGGCTTGAACGAGAACGTCAGCGTGTTATTGTTGACGGTCGACCGATCGAACGTCCAGATCGGTGCGTAGTCGGTGCTTTTCTTCTTTTGATTTTTCGAAAAGAGCTGCACGGCGAAGCCACGATCTTTCGTGAATTGATCGGCCGGCAACGTGAACGCCGCGTTCACCCAACCATCGAGCGGGAAGTCCGCGTTGGTTGTAAGCGTAACCATCTCGAGCGGAATAACATTGATCGAATTCGGCGGGGTGTGCACGAGTTTCGGTGCATCCGCCGGCATCGGCGCAGCTTTGAGCGTGATGGTTCCACTGCCCGGCGAGCTGCTTGCTGCGGGCGACGCAGAACTCGAAGGTTCGGGTGACGGCGTCGGAGTTGGCGTTGGCGACGGTGAGGGTGTCGGCGTTGCTTTGCCTTTATGCTTTGGCGTCGCACTTGGCGCGGGCGTTGGTTCCGGAAGATTAAAGCTCAACGTACAGCCGAAGCCGTCGGGACTCGCCGGACATGCAAAACCGGTTTGCGCATCCGCAATTTGATACGTCATGGGCGACGCAGCCGGTGCGGGCGTGCTGGAAGCGCCAGGTTCGGGCAGTCCTTTGCCGTTGCTTTCTGGCATCGGTGTCGTGCCCATCGGCGGCAATTGATTGCCGCCTTGCTGCGGGATGCCGGTGCCGGTTCCAAAGTTGCCGGAGCACGCGGTTAAAAGAAGTAGCATTGCGGCGCAAAGCGCCGCCCCTCGATGACCCTGCAATCGGGTCAGGGCCCGAGCTCGGGGTCGTTCGACAGGCTCACGATGACAAATGTGGCTCATGTTTTTGAGTCAACCCTAGATTGAAGTTCGGCTGCAAATTCGTCGATCGAGATCGTGCGTTTTGCTTCGACCCCGCGTTCGTTTACGTTCACGGTGCGGTCCGCGGCCTCTTGTTTTCCGACGACCAGAATGAACGGCACCTTTTGCGTCTTCCAATGGCGGATCTTATATCCGAGTTTTTCGTTGCTCTCATCCAACTCGACGCGGAACCCGCGTTTATGGAGCATATCGCGCACTTCGCGGCCGTATTCGTTTTGATGTTCGGTAATCGGCGTAATGACCGCCTGAGCCGGCGCAATCCACGCGGGGAAGTTGCCGCCGTAGTGCTCGATGAGAATACCGAAGAAGCGTTCCATCGAACCGGCAAGCGCGCGATGAATCATGACCGGCCGCTGGTCGCCGTCGCTGCCGCGATATTTGAGATCGAAGCGTTGCGGCAACAAGAAGTCTACTTGGACCGTGCCGAGCTGCCAACGCCGGCCGATGGCGTCTTTAACGTTGATGTCGAGCTTCGGACCGTAGAACGCGCCGCCGCCCTCGTCAAACTTATAGTCGAAGCCCTTCGCTTCAAGCGCCGCAATGATTGCGCGCTCGGCGACGTCGTCGGTCTCTTCACGCTGCGCAGGCTCACGCGTCGAAACGAAATACTCTACGTCTTCGAAACTGAAAGCGCGCATTAAACGCAGCGCTTCATCGAGCGTTTGTTCAAACTCGCCTTGCACTTGCTCGGGCGTGCAGAACAGATGCGCATCGTCTTGCGTGAATCCGCGCACGCGCGTGAGCCCGTGCATCACCCCGCTGCGCTCGTAGCGATAGACCGTGCCGAATTCGGAGAAGCGCAACGGCAGATCGCGATAACTGCGCAGGTGACTCTTGTAGATGAGGATGTGGCCGGGGCAATTCATCGGCTTCACGCGAAAGCGCTGCTCCTCGACTTCGATCGCGCCGAACATGTTCTCGGCGTAGTTCTCCAAGTGCCCGGAGATCTCGAAAACTTTTTCGTTGACGATGTGCGGCGTGACGACCGGCAAATAGCCGCGCTCGCGCAGTCCCTCGCGAATGAAATTCTCGACGATGCCGCGCATGATGGCGCCTTTTGGATGCCAGAAAATCAAACCGCCGCCGGCCTCTTCCTCAATCGAGAAGAGATCGAGCTCTTGTCCGAGTTTGCGGTGATCGCGTTTGTGCGCTTCGGCAAGCTGGTGCAGGTATTGCTCGAGTTCTTCTTGCGTGTACCATGCAGTGCCGTAGATGCGTTGCAGCATCGGGTTTTTCTCATCGCCGCGCCAATACGCGCCCGCAACGTTCGTCAGTTTGACGCCGCCGATTTCGCCGGTCGTGTGCGCGTGGCCGCCGCGACAGAGATCCGTGAAGTCGCCGATGCTGTACAGCGTGATCTTCTCGCCCTCGGGAATCGCGCGTGCGAGTTCTACCTTATAAGGGTTGTCTTTGAAGCGCTCGATGGCTTCGTCGCGCGTGACCTCGCGGCCGATCATCTCGTAGTTCGCCTTCACGATCTCGTGCATACGCGCATCGAGGCGCTCCAGATCTTCGGGCGTGAACGCTTCCTTGCGATCGAAATCGTAGTAGAAGCCGTTCTCGATTGCCGGCCCGATCGTGGGCTTTGCATCCGGAAACAGGTCTTGGACGGCATACGCCAAGACGTGTGCGGCGGTGTGGCGCAGCTCGTCCAGGGTCGCGCGGGATTTCTTCTCGGCCATAGTCACGGTCACGCCCATTTGGCTCACCGGGCGAATGTGGCCTTCGATGTTGCTTACGTCGGGGTGGGAGTAGGAGACGGACTGCCGCTTGGGTGCGCGCTTGGTGATGGAGTGGGCGTAGGAACCGGCGATGGAGATGGCGTCGGAGTGCCCACGCCGCCGCCGGGCGCAGCAGGGAGCGCCGGTATGCCGCCGTTCGTATTGCATGCCGAAACTGTCGCACAGAGTGCGAGTACGGCCAATGCGGAGAACAGCGGCTTCAACATGGCTCACCTAGGCTATACGTGGCTCATAAGGGCTTATCCCGCTGAGGCGTCGAAGCTCGCGTTATGCGGCAACGGCGCGCTGTGCATGCGCAAACCATCGATCTCGCACAAGACGATTTTCAGGGTGCGCGATTCGGTGCTGCAGTAGAAAAGCTCAGCGCGTTACTGAGCGCAGCTCCGCAAGATGTCAACGCAGCACTGCTGCTCGCGCGAGTTGAGCTGCGGCGCGGTAATCCTGAAAGCGCACTCTCGGCACTGACCCGGTACGTGCGCACGCCGAAACGCACGCCAAAAGCCGAAGCCGCGATGCTAAAGGCCGTTGCATTCGCACGATTAGGGGATGCGGACTCCGCACGTGCGCACTCTGAAGCGGCACAGTCGCTGCTGCGTGCAGACGAACCGCTCTTTGCGGAGCTGACGTATCACCTTGCCGCAAGTGATTGGATGGAACGGCGTTTGGATCGCGCATCGAAAACGCTAGACCGGCTTCCGCAACAAATCTCGCCGAATCTCGAGTTGCAAGCGGCGATCGTTCGCGGTGCGGTCGCATCGGCCAACGAAAAGCTCGCGGAGCAAGGAGCGATACTGCTCGCCGCTTTGCGCGAGCTGCGCCGCCCGGCAGATGTTGAAGTCTATTTATACGGAATGCTGGTGACGCACATTGCCGCGCTGGCGGTCGAACTGCCGAGCACCGAGTTGCGGGACGCAGCGCTCGAGCACATCGGAAAAGTGCCGTGGACCGCTGATATCGCGGATTTGCATTTTCATGCCGTGCGCGCGATCGCATGGCGGCATGCGCTCGAAGGCGATGAATTCAATGCGTTTCGGCGATTGAAAGACGCGCTTGCCGTAGCCAATTCGGCGGCATGGCGCGTTGCTGCAGTAACCGACCGGGCGTATCTCGCAACGGCGCTCGGCGAGAAACGGTGGGCGGCGCAAGAGCTTCGAGACGCGCACGAGCTCGCATCAAACATCGACTGGTCGTCCGTAGCCGGCGAAGAAAAATTGGCGCTTCCCGTTTTGGCCGATCTCTTCGCGGACCGCGATCCCTCGGTTGCGATTGGTTATGTCGCGACGTTCAGAAATACGCGAAAGAATTTTCCGCGCATTCTTTCGTCGCGCCGCGACCGGCGTGTTGAGGCGCTCGAAGCGTATTCGCTCGGTAAGGTGCAATTGCAGCTCGGCGAGCGCGAGGAGGCGCAGCGTTTATTGACGCAAGCGTGGAGTATTTACAACGTACTCGGCATTCGGTGGCGTGCGGCGCGCGCCGCGTTGGCGTTAGCGCAGATTGATGATGCGGAGACATGGCGTGCACGGGCGGAGTCTGATTTGGAAGCGTATCCGCGCAGCTGGCTCGCGCGCAGTATCGGCGTGCATATGACGCACGCGTCTGTCGTGCAGTCCGCTGCCGCGGAGACCTTGACCACCGCTCAACGCGCTGTTTTAGAGTTGCTCCTCGAGGGCCGGGGCACGGAAGAGATTGCGGGCGTACTCGGGCGCAGCACGTTTACGGTACGCAATCACATCAAGGCAATCTTCAAAGCATTCGGCGTAAGTTCGCGACCCGCCCTAATCGTGAAGGCCACCCAGGGCTAGCCAACATAGCTCAAATAGGCTAAGATATAGCCCAGTTGCGCTCATACACGGGTGTGGGCGCCTCCGAAGGAGGGTGTGCGTTGCCTCGTCCGCTTCTCGCGATGCTTTGTGGCATTCTGTTGATGCTTGCCCTGTGCGCATGCGGAACGCCCGGCATACCGCTCGATGGACGAATTCCGACTGACTGCACGCGTCCGGCGGCTCCGCAACTGCTCTACCCCATGAATGGTGCGGTGGGCGTACCCGACGGTAACTTCACGATGGTGTTCGCATTTACGGTTGCGCCATCGATCTGGGGCAGTCCATCGGTATCGGCGCCAAATGGTGCGGTGAACGACTATCCAGCCGTCGGTCCGCTACAACCAGCGCCGTCTCCGTTGCCGACGCCAATCGCGACGCCGCCTTCCGGTGCGACATTGCAGGGCGTAACGATTGGGCCATTACTGCCCGGTAAAACGTACAACGTTTGGTTCTACTACGTCCCGCCGCAGCAATGCATTCCACCCGGTGGGGGTACGCTTGCCATAACGCCCGTCGGATCGTTTACTACGAAATGACGAGAACGAGCAGTATGACCGTCGTTCTCGTCGCAGCCTCCCTGCTCGCAGCATGTGGAGGCGGTGCGGCGTCACCGCCTCCAACGACAAATTCAAATTCGCACCTCGTAGCGTCGCCGCAGGCAATTCAAGTCAACAATTTAAGCGGAGCGCCGTTACAGCAAACGGTAACGATCAGTGGATTACTTCAGACGCCGTACGCTCTCGCGGCACCACTAGGAGCTACCGCTACCGACCTTTCATTTATGGGCGTCTCGTTACAAAGTCCCAGCGGAACGAGCGCAGCTCTGCAGCTGTTTATCGTTGGTGCGGGCTCGTCGACGATTACGGTACGTCAAGGTGGAAACAGCGTCGCCATTCCGGTGACCAGTATTCCTTGCGGACGACCCGACATGTTACAGTACGCGGCGCTCGTTTCACCGCCATCGGGGGCGACGAATGTTTCGCTCAATACATCGTCATTTTTAGTGGAAGTTGCGGGCACACCCCAAGTCTCGCCGTTTCAGCCGGCATTGCGCGCGCATTTCGTTGTGAATAACGCCGCCACCATCGATCCGCAAGCAACACTAACTCCCGCTACACCAGCACCGGGCACAATGCTCCCAGTGCCTTCACCGCCGCCCACCGACAGCGTCGCTTTTGAAAGCGGCACAATGCCCCAGCTCGCGCCAGGGCAAACATATACGCTGTACGTTTACAGCGATTCGTGCGAAGTGCCGTGGAAAGCCGGAACGTTTTCAACGTAGGCGCGCAGCGTACAAGAAGAAGATTAGCACCGTTACTTGCTGAAGCAAGCGCACATGATGCGGGTGTTTGCGAGTATGGTTATCACCGTCGCCTTTCTTACGATGACGGTGACTTCGTCACGTGCGCAGGTTCAAGATC
>CAZHGH010000003.1:76462-83294 GCA_964531205.1 uncultured bacterium | reverse complement strand
TTGACTTCACTTCGAACCGGCATTCGCTACCGCCGGTTGCAAGCGATTCGGTTTGCACGTGCTCGCCGCCGATCGTTTCATCCAACACGTGGTGAATGACCGAGCAGACTTCCGGGTGCTCCTTCGCTACCTCGGAGTACGGGCAATTGTGCTCGTGCAGCTCGAAGCCGCCCTCTATCAGATTGTATTCCGCAATCACGCCGCCTTCGCGCAAGACTTGCGTCAATTGGGCCGCCCGGCCTTCGGTCGTGGGAGCGGTTACCCGCTCTTTGGCCTTGGCAACCGTCCGCTTGGAAATGCCGTCGAAGACCTTGGCCACGCCTTCGGAGCCGAATTGCTGGCGAAGCTCCCGCAGCACCGCGCCCAACATCTTGTCGTAGTTTTGCGGAAAGAGCTTCTCGGCTTCCGTCGTCAGCGAAAATTCGTACGTAGGCTTGGTACGGCCGCGCCTGACAGCACGCTCGGCAACTAGGCCATCACGCTCCAGGACGACGAGCTGCTGGCGGATCGCGTTAGGCGATAACCCAAAAGCCTCCGCGAGATCGACCGCGGAGGCAGACTTGCGCCGGCGCAGCTCTTCGACGATGCGCCCACGGGTGGATTGAAAAAAGCGGTCGGCCTGCATGTTCTACGGGAATGCTAACATGAAATGCGCAGATAGTCCAGGTTTTCCTTGACTTTCTCCGCCTGCCCGTCGTAGCATTACAACGTGAAAAACGATAGCAGCCAAGCCGTTCGGGGGCTTCAAATCAGGAATCTGCACGCTAGCGTGGCGGGCAATGAGATACTCAAAGGAATCGACCTTACGGTCGAGCCGGGCCGCGTGCACGCGCTGATGGGCCCGAACGGCAGCGGAAAATCCACGCTCGCCTTCTCCCTGACCGGCCACCCGAATTATCAAATAGAGTCCGGCAGCGTCACGCTCGACGGACAAGATATTCTAGAGATCTCTCCCGACAAACGCGCGAAGGCAGGGCTGTTTCTTTCCTTTCAATATCCCGCTGCGATACCGGGCGTGAAGGTCGCGAACTTTTTGCACGCCGCGCGGCAATCGGTGCGCCCCGGCGATCTAACGCCCGCGAAATTCCGCGCGCTGCTAATGGAAAAGCTCGACGTCCTGGACATGGATCCGGCGTTCCTCGGACGCTATTTGAACGACGGCTTCTCGGGCGGCGAAAAAAAGCGCCTCGAGATGCTGCAGCTTGCCGTGCTTGCGCCTAAGTATGCGATTCTCGACGAAACAGACTCCGGTTTGGACGTCGACGCACTGCGCGCCGTGGGTGAATCGGTCAATGCGATGCGCGCGAGCGATGAGGGCAAAGACACCGGCTTCCTCATCATCACGCACTATCCGCGCATTCTGCAGCACATCAAGCCGGACGTCGTGCACGTGCTGATCGACGGCCGCATCGTCAAGGAAGGCGACGCCGAACTTGCGCATCGCATCGAACGCGAAGGTTACGACACGCTGCGCGAGGAGATCGGTCAAATTGCCTAGCGCGATTGCCGCCGCGGTTCCGCCGGCGCAACTCGAAAGCGCGATCGATCGCCTAAGCTCGACTATCGTTGATAGCGAAAGCCGCAAAACGTTGCTGGCACGCTCTTTCGAATTGCGTTCCGGGCGCGAGAAACCGAACCGCTTTTGGAAGGTCGATCTCGACGCACTTGATTTTACGACGCTGAACGTTGCGCCGAGCGCGACGCCGCACATTGAGGCGCCGCAGGCTCGCGGCCTCATCGCATGCGCGCTTGAAAACGCGCCGAGCAACTATAGAGAGATTTTCACGCGTACGTTCGGCAGCGCAGTTCGTTCCCGCGAGCAGAAATACGCCGCGCTAACCGTGGCGCTGCTCAATGCCGGGGCCTTCATCTACGTTCCCGCAGACGTCGCCGTCGGCGAACCAATTCACGTAACGTACGATGCAACGGCGGGAGCAATTTTTCCCTACACGCTGATCGTTTTGGAGCGTGGAGCACAGGCAACCGTGATCGAACGCGTGACCGGCAAGGCCGGAGCTTTCGTGTGCGGCGTCACCGAGATCGTGACGGCAGAATCTGCGCACATTACGTATGCGGCGGAACAGACGCTTCCGGAGGACGCACGCATTTTCATGACGCGCGTAGCGAAACCGGGCAAGGACGCGACGGTGATTTGGTCCGTTGCCGACATCGGCGCGCAGCTGGCGGTGGGAGCGATCGACGTCATCGTAGATAATCCGGGTATCGACGCACAAATCAACGGGCTGTTCTTTCCGCGCGAAGATCAGCACGTCGATCTCATTTCAACCGTCGAGCACAACGTCGGCGACTCGCAGTCGCAGACGCTGATAAAATCGGCAGCGACGGGACGCGGCCAGGCGCGCTATCTTGGCAACATTCGTATCGCGCCGCACGCGCAAGCGACGGAATCCGCGCTTCGCGACGACGCTCTGCTGCTCTCGAAGCGCGCGCACATCGACTCGGTGCCGGCACTGGAAATCGCCGCAAACGACGTCAAGGCATATCACGGCGCCACGGTCGGCGCACTTGATGAAGAGCAGATTTTTTACATGACAAGCCGCGGCATCGCGCGCGAAGATGCGGAGAAGATGATCGCGCTCGGGTTCTTCGAGCCCGTCGTTGAGCGTTTTCCCACCGAAGCGCTGCGCGCGCAGCTGCGTGAAGCGTTACAAACGAAGGTGACCGCATGATAACCACCACCGATCCGAAATTGGAACGGATCATTGCCGACTTTCCGATTCTGCGCGATCGCACGTCGCGTGGAAAACGGCTGGTGTTTTTGGACTCGGCGGCCACCTCGCAAAAACCTCAAGCCGTCATCGATGCGCTCGTAGATTATTACAGCCATTACAACGCCAACATTCATCGCGGCGTCTACGAAATCGCTGCACGCGCTACCGAGGCTTTCGAAGCCGCGCGGGGGAAAGTCGCCGATTTTCTCAACGCACAGCCGCAAGAGATCATCTGGACGCGTAACACGACCGAGGCGATCAATCTGGTCTCGTATTCGTGGGGACTCAATAATCTAAGTGCAGGCGACGCGATTCTGACCACGCAGCTCGAGCACCATTCGAACTTGGTGCCTTGGCAGCTGCTCGCCGAAAAAACCGGGGCGGAGCTCCGGTTCATTCCTGTCGACGATCGCGGCGTGCACGTACTCGATGAATTGGACCAGTTGCTCGACGGATGCAAGCTCGTGGCGCTCTCGCACGTCAGCAACACGCTAGGTACGATCGCGCCCCTTGAAATCATCATTCCGAAAGCTCACGCTGCGGGTGCAGTGGTACTCGTCGACGGCGCTCAGGCTGCGCCGAATATGCCGGTCGATCTGCAAGCACTGGATGCAGACTTCTACGCGATCAGCGCGCATAAAATGTGCGGGCCCACCGGAATCGGCGTGCTCTACGGGAAACGCGCATTGCTCGAAGCGATGCCGCCGTTCCTGACCGGCGGTGATATGATTCGCAAGGTCGAGTACACGCACACGTCGTTCAACGAATTACCGTGGAAATTTGAAGCGGGCACGAGCAATATCGCCGATGCAATAGCGTTCGGCGTTGCGATCGACTACCTGCAGGGTATCGGCATGGACTGGGTGCGCGAACACGAGCGTTCGCTCATGCGCTACGCCTTCGATCGTTTACAGACGCTCGAACCGCGCGGCCTGCAGATCTATGGACCGCGCAATCCCGATATCGTAGCCGACGTCATCTCGTTCAACTTCGGCGACATCCATCCGCACGATCTGGCATCGTTGCTCGACACCGAAGGCGTCTGCGTGCGTGCCGGACACCACTGCACGATGCCGCTCATGGAAAAAATGGGCTGGCCGGCAACCACTCGTGCGTCTTTCTACATTTACAACACGGAGGAAGATGTGGAAGCGCTGATATCCGGCTTGGAGAAGGCCGCCGACGTCTTTAAGCTGTAGCCTTTAGTCAAGCATGGACGACTTTTATAGAGACTTTATCTTAGATCACTATCGCAATCCGAGAAACTTCGGGCATCTAGAGGAACCGGATGCCGTTGCTGAGGATTTGAATCCGCTTTGCGGCGACCAAATCCGAATCGAACTGCAAGTTGACGGCGGCGGCAAAGTGACGGATCTGCGTTTTTCGGGCAAAGGCTGCGCGATCAGCCAGGCTTCGGCATCCATGTTGACCGAGACCGTGAAGGGCAAGTCGCTCCAGGAGATTGCGACATTACCGAAAGACGTCGTGCTCGAAAACGTCGGCATCGGCATAAGTCCGACACGCATGAAGTGCGCGATGCTCGGACTCAAGGTGCTAAAAAGCGCGGCCGTCGGCGAACTCGCCGCGTGGCCCGACGAGACTTGACGGGCATCTCGATCGTCGTCGCCATACTCATTTGGGTATGCGCGCTGCAGATTTGGAATATTACGACGCTTACGCGGTCTTTAACGACCGTCCGCGGATGGGTGCGTCTTTTGGGCGGCAGCGTCGTCGCGCTTGTAGCGCTGGCGCTTCTTTATTTTAGCCTGCTGCCCGTGGACGGCACCGCGTTCTCAGTTCTTTCGATCGCAACATTCCTAACTGCCCTTGCAGTCGAGTTCATCGTCGGAGACGATCTTCGCGAGTACTATGCGCACAAGCGCTAGTCTCGATACTACGGCTGACTCGCCGTCTTCTCCAAAATGCGGTTTCCGTTCGGCGTCGATGCTACGACGAACGTTTCGTTGTACTCGCCCTGCGACGTTTTCATGTTGACTTCTACTTTGTAACTGCCATCGCTGTTCCGCGTGCTGTTGATGCTCGCAATGCGGGTATTTCCGTCGATGAACGATTCGTCCGGCACGCCGTTGCCGAGATACGAGGCCGCGGATTGCGGATCGCCCCGTCGCAATGCGTCGATGTATGCTCGTACGGTGCGCGAGGCTGAATCATCCGCGCTCGAAACAACAGGATTAGCGGGTGCCGGCGTGCTTTCCGGACGCCGCGCGATCGGTTGCGTCTTACGCAGCGCAGCTTCTGCCGTGGGCGCAACTGTGGGCGCCGGTGTCGGAGCGAGCGTTGGTTTCAACGTGGGTGCGACCGTTGGCGCGACCGTTGGCGCAATCGTGCGCGAAGGCAAAGGCGAGGGCGTCGCTGTCGGTGCAATCGTCGCCGTCGGCACGGCGGTGGGCGCAGCGGTGATTTGAGGCGACGGCGACGGCAAAGGCGTAATAATTGGAGCTACCGTCGGCTGCTGTGCGACTTGCGTCGAATTTTGGGAGCCGTTGAAAACATGCGCCAGCGTTTGCCCTAAAAACCATCCGCCTACAATTACAGCGATCGCCGCTAAGATCGTTACAAGCCACGGTACAAATGAATTACCGCCGCCCGAAGAACGGCGCGGTCCGTTCGACGTCAGCCGGCGCCTGCGGCGCAGATCGTCATCGCTCATCGTTCGCGTAGTCGCGCTTCGATGCCGTTTGCGAGCTCCGGCGAAAGCTGCGAGACAACTTCGGGATGATCTTCAATGAGCACGATCGCCGCTTCTTTCAGCAAGCCGGGATTCGCACGTGCATAATCCATTAACGCATGGAGGGCCTGAGAGTTCGCTGTGCCGATCGCATCGACGGTGGTGCCGGCGGCCTCCGCGGCGTCTTCCGACGATTCCCCTCTGGCGCGGAACGCATTGAAAATGGCTTCCACAAGCAGCGCGCGCCCTTCAGCGGTCATCATGCGCTCGCTATGCTCGATGGCGGAAGCAACGTCGGCTTCGTCCATCTTGCTGATAAATTTCTCCGCCGCGTCGATGACCTCGGCCGAGGCGTAATTGCCGAAAGCGGACATTAGAGAAATCGTTACTCCCCGATGGCAGGCGGCTCCTCGAAAGTGGGCAAAACCTTACACCAATGATTCGCGTACGGGTACCTCTGGATATACACGCAGTGGCGTGCAGCGGTTCGGGCGCATTCGCGCTGGCAACTCCGCTGCGCGTGCGCGATTTGCTTTCGCTGGCGGTACGCGAAGTCATCGGCGCACGCGCGCCGCAGGATAAATTCGCCCGCAGCATGCGTACGACGCTGCTCGGACTCTCCTCGGGACGTTTCACCGTAGCGATCGACGGCCGCGAATTTACGGACGTCGACGACGTCGTCGTATGCGGCGAAGTTGCAAGCGTGCGTTTTTACCTGCCCGTCCGATCGCCGGTCCATCATTAAGCAAGACGTTCCGTCGTACCGCCCCATCGGTTTGGTGGCGGCGCGTCTCTTTGCGCGAAGATGGCCTCTTTACGTGCTCACGAGCGCTGTCGTTTTCGGATTAGAGGCGCTCTTCTACGTCAACGTCCACGTGAAATTCGCCGATCTCTATGCAACGCTTATCGCATCGCCGCTGATTAGCGTCGTAACGATCGTCTTTGCCGGCTGCGATGCATTGGACATACTGCCCAGCGCACGCGAGCGCTGGGGAAGAATCATCGAGCGCGCGTGGGCGATCATCGTCATCGACGTGGCGCTAACGTTTATTTCGACTGCGGCACTTGCCGGCATGGCGAGCAACGCCTCGGACTTTCTGAACGTGGCCTTGGGCGTATGCGTGCTGATTCTCTACGGAATGCTTCTTTACGCCGAGCCCTTCGCGTGTTTGGAAGAGCACGTACGCACGTTAACAATCGTTCCGTTTGCAGTACTGCGAAGCATGATGCTCGCGTGGGTCAATATGTCGCGGATATTCTCGCTGCTCGCGATTCAACTTGCGATTGGCATCGTCGCACAGCTGGCATACTTTTCGAAGATTTTGCCCGATCCCAAATGGGTAGACCTGGCAATCGTTGGGATAACGACGGCGCCACTCTCGATTCTATTTACCGTGGCCTATTTAGATAC
>CAZHGH010000003.1:3823-76362 GCA_964531205.1 uncultured bacterium | reverse complement strand
TTGGGATAACGACGGCGCCACTCTCGATTCTATTTACCGTGGCCTATTTAGATACGCTATCACAGGAACAGAAAACAACGCACTAGCCGCAGCTACGGTGTCACCATTGACTCGAGGATAGCCGGCAAACGCCCCTGACGCCCCAGCATCATCTGCGCGAAAAGCGCATTCGGCCAAGCGAAATCGTCTCGAGTATACGATTCCGGCCAATCGGCGTTGAACGACTCGTGCAAGCGGTGATCGCCGGTGTCCGAAGCTGCGATGTACTTCATCACGCGATCGATCTCGTTCCCATCCCGCGACGTCAGCACTTGCATGACGAGCGCGAGCGGCCACACGTAGCCGTGCGGCGTATGCGGACTCCCAATGCCCGCCGCGTACTTGCCGGAGAAGAAATACGGGTTGCGCGGAGAGAGCACAAAGTTCCGCGTCGCCATGTACGCGACGTCGTGCGCGCCGACGTAGCCGTAGTACGGAATGGACAGCAGCGACGGAACGTTCGCGTCGTCCATGAGGTTCGCGTGGCCGAAACCGTCGACTTCATACGCGTAGATGCGGCCGAAGCCCGGTACGTTGACCAACGCGTAGCGCTCGATGGCGCGTTGAATCTGCTCGGAGAGACCCCAGGCGTTCTCCGACATCTTCTGATTGCGGTAAACCTTCTTCTCGATCTCCGTCAGATCGCGAAGCACGACCACGCCGAACATGTTGTCCGGAATGTTGAAGTGGAAACGCGCGGCGTCGTCGGACGGACGGAAGCCCGTCCAGACCAGACCCGTGTATGCCGTCGGCGTACCGCGCCCGCCGTTTGCGAGTTCCGGATGGCGGTAACGCGATTGGCGCGTGTGCCGCTGCTCGGTGCGCAGCGTCTGTAGAACGCGCTGGTACGAACGCTGCACGTCAGGCGTGAAGACGGATTGGTCCCCGGTCGCCCTCCAATAGAGGTACGCGAACCAAATGGGATAGAGCAGCGAGTCCATCTCGAACTTGCGCTCCGCCACGCGATAGTTTTCGGTGAACGCATTGGCGTACGGGTCGATGTTCACGTACCGTGCCTGCCGCGCAATGGTGCCGCGCAACATCGCGCGGACGTACGAGTCCGTTACCGCAAGACCAATGTATGGCGTCATCGTTGCGCTAGAATCGCGCAGCCACTCAAAGCCGATATCGCCGGTCGACACGAACGTCGTGCCGTCGGACGTAAGAACGGCGTGACGGCTGTACGCCTCGTCATACGCGCGCTGGTAGATCTTTTGAAGCGTTACTGCAACCGTTGCCGGGCGGTTCGGGATTTCAGCCGTGGGACCGGCGAAAGCGGGGACCTGGCAAACGGAAAGGGCGATCGTCATTATTAGTGTGACGATGCTTGCCCGTTTCATGTTTCGTAGATACCCCAATTCCCGAGACTCCTTACACCCTTAGTATTATCGGCAAGACAAGCGTTGGTACGCATTCAGAAAAACAACCTATAAGGTGTTTCGCTGAAACACGTTTCCTGGGATAATAGTTACACCCCCGCCTTACCCGCACCTGAGATTCGACCTAGAAAGAGAGCGAGCACCATCACGAAGCGCGTCAAAATTGCCGGCCTGAGCCTGGCGACGGTATTGGCGCTCGCCATCCCCGCTAGTGCCGACCAGCGCTACGTCGTGAACGGCAACGACCAATACCGGATCGGGCAGGCAGATATCCAAACCAGCATTTCGTACAGCGGCACGCAAACGCTCAGCGTCCGGCGGGAAGGCGCGCGGACTCGTTTTACCGCGCAGGCGCATTACACGCGCGCCGACGCCAGCGGCAAGGTGCCTGCGCAAGCGACGTTCGTGCAAGAAATGACGCCACAGGGTGAGTTGCGAGACAGTGCGGACTTGGATCCGGATTACTTGACGGTCCTGAATCAACCGTTCGCAATCGAACTAGATCGCCCGACCTTAGAAGATTTGCTGCACCTGCACGGGCGGGTGCCATTCAGCTTTCCGGCGCCGATGACGGGCGGACTCTTGCGCGGGTATTTGGAGCGCGGCACTATCGCACGAGTTTCGGCACGTAAGACGCTCGCAGTAAATTTCGACGCGACCGGACCGATGAGCGGGCCGCTGCCGGATCACGCCGGCATGACGATCGCGGGGACGATGCGCATGCGGGGCACGGCGTTTTACGCGCTCAAAGGCGATCCGCTGCTTTTGGCGCTCAACGAAACGCTGACGATTTCCGGAACGCTGCATAGCCGCGGTCAGGACTCGCCGGTGACGATTACTTATAGCCGGTCGATAAAGGCGGATGATTTGGGGCCCGTACGAACTGAAGCCAGCGATCATTAGAAACGTAAGAAGCCCCATACACCGTACGGGGCTTCAACATTTCTACGCCTTCCGGCTACGCGATAGCGCTAGTTGCTTCAAACAGCGGCGAGTAGTTCCACAGTCATTGGATGCCTGAACGGCCGTTCGGCGAGTGAGACCAGCGGCGTGAACGCTAAATGGTTTTGGTGACAGTCGATGAGCATCTCGATGCCGCGCTTCACCGACCCGGTCTCTTCAATATATTTATTCAATTTTTTCGTAAAGTACGTGCGCGGGTCGCGCAGTACTTTTGCGTAATACGGATCGTCGGTAAGAGCGTCCGCCGAGATTCCCTCCTTCGGTACAAGCCAAACGAACCACGGATCCTGGTTGTGGCGGTAACCGATGAGCAGGAGCGGAATCGCTCGAGATGAGTCGAGATTCGGAAGGAAACTGCACATCGTGTACGCGTCAAACGAGACATCCTGTGGTTCGATCGCATGTTCCATACCGTCGTACCTCTTTAATAACGAAAAACCGCTCGGCGCAAGTGCACCGAACGGCCGCGAATGTTTTTGCATGAACGCATGAGGCGTCATGCAGCAGGGTTCCGTCACCGCGCAAAGAGCACCTTCGGGCAGAAGGCGAAACCTGTTCAGGGATAAACGGTAAGGGACCCGTAGACATATGTGAAACCTTTAGGCCTTGGGGCGGTGTTGGGACGCGTGTATGAGCGTGCTTGCAGCACCACTCCTGATAAGGGAGTATATCGTGCCTCCGGCGGCACAAAAAGCGATTAAGAGCCCGTCCCGGACAACTCGCACCGCTACGCAAGCGGGCGCGCCGGACATCGAGCACTTTGACCAGATCGTGGATGAATATCAGCGGCGCCTGTACGGTTTCGCCCTTCGTATGACGGGCAACCGGGAGGATGCCGAGGAGATCGTTCAGGACGCTTTCGTGCGCGCTTACCGGGCTCTCGGAAAGATGTCCTCCGAGCAACGAGCCGAGCTGCGGCTGCAGCCTTGGTTGTATACGATCACGCTCAACGTGACGCGCAACCGGCTACGCAGCAAGCGGCCGACCAGCGTGGCCCTCGATGCGCTGGCCGATCCCGATGCGCTGCTGCGCGGTTCGAGCCGGGAAGCACCGCCGCAACCGGAAAAAATCGTCGAGCAGAATGCCGATATGGCATTGGTGGAACGCGCGCTCTTACAACTCCCGATGCATCTGCGTGCCGCAGCTACGCTGCGCTTCATCGAAGGCCGCAGTCATCCGGAAATCGCCGAGATTCTCGATCAACCGATCGGCACCGTGAAGTCGCACGTGCACCGCGCCGTGCGGATTCTGCGGCGAATACTCGGTCCACAAATCGGAAAAATCGTGCCCCAAGGAGCAACCGTTCATGCGTTGTCGTGAAGTCGAGGCGTTGTGGGATGACATTCGCGACGGCATGCCGTCACTGCGCGAAGCCGTCCAGTCGCACTTGCGTACTTGCCCGCCGTGCCAGGACTTATACGAACAATACGAGGGCGTAGCATACTGCCTCTCGTGTCTTCCGCAACCGGAACCATCATGCGATCTAGCGCATAAGATCGTCGAACATATCGCCGTAATCAAACATCGCTACCGCAGCGAACCGGTCTCACTCACGAGCGTGCAAACGCCGATCGGTCTGGTCTACGTCGGATTCAAAGAAAAACGTATCGCATACATCGGACTCGATCGCGGTGAATCCGGCGAAGCGGTTCGACAGCGCGTCGAGCGCCGTTTACGCCGCCCGGTAGTGAGTGCGGAAACGCCGCCGTGGCTTAGCAAACTCTTCGATGAATTTTTCAAAACTTGGCGCGTCGACGCCAACGCCGTGGACATCAGCGATCTGACGCCGTTTGAACAAGCGGCGCTTAAAGCTGCCGCACAGATCCCGCCCGGTGAGGTTCGCAGCTACGCGTGGGTAGCACAAACCATCGGACGTCCTCGTGCCGCGCGCGCCGTGGGACAAGTGATGGCGCGCAATCCGCTTCCGCTCTTCTTCCCGTGCCACCGCGTGGTCGATTCCCACGGCGACCTGCATAACTATGGCTACGGTATTGAAATGAAAGCGCGCTTACTGACGATGGAGGGCTACCGCCCTCAGCGCTGAAACACGATCCTCGCATGAAGTTCGCGGCAACCCTCAGATAGAGACAAACGAGGGCAAACCGCAACAAGAGGAGGTGGTCGTCGTTAGTACTGACGCTAACATGATGATCGGAGGTGCCGTCCTTTAGGACGGCACCTTCGTTTTTATTTACACTTCACAAAAGGTGAACCGGAAAGTGCGCTTAACCTTTTAAAAGGTGGCTAAGCACGTCCTAATTACCGGATTCGAACCCTTCGGGGGCGAGAAGGTAAATCCGAGCGAGCTCGTCGCACGCAGCCTGGAAGGGCGCCTCATTGCAGGGCGTCCTCTTGCCGTGCGCGTCTTCCCCGTTGAGACGCGCAATATCGGCGAGCGGCTTTCGCGTGCGATTGACGAGTCGACGCCTGACATCATTATTGGTATGGGGCAGGCGGGAGGCCGCACTGCCATCGCGTTGGAGCGCGTTGCCGTCAACGTGCTGGATTTCACGCAGCCCGACAATGTCGGCGTGATGCGCAAAAACGACGTGATTCTGCGTGGCGGCCCCGACGCGCGCCTCTCACCGCTTCCCTTCGCGGAGATCATCAACGCGTGGGCGGAGAGCGGTATTCCGGGTTACGTTTCCAATACCGCCGGAACGTTCATTTGCAATCAGGCATTGTACGAGGCGCTTGGCCTTGCGGAAGCCGCGTCGCCGCCAATCGTCGCCGGCTTCGTTCATCTGCCCTATTTACCGGCGCAAGCTGCCGCACTCGGCGCGGATCGCACGCCGTCGATGTCGCTTGAAATGATGAAGCGCGCCCTGGAAATTTTGATCGAAACCGTCGTCCCGTGGATCGAGCAAAGGACGCCCGACCGCGGCCCGGCAGCACGTCCGGCGGCGGCAGCAAAGGGACCGCAGATGTGGATCCCGCGTGGTGTAAAGGAAGTAGAACGCTGAGCGACCCTCGTATCGCCGCCATCCCAGACGTCCACGGACATGCAAAAGGCGAACACAAAGCGTTCGCCGAGGAACGCCCGATTGCGTACTCGGCGCGCATGCTTTTCTTGTGGTTCTACCATGCGTGCCGCCGCGGATCGCCGCGCTTCATGATGGTCAGCGATCACATCAACTATTTGACTTTTGAAGATCCGGGCGCCGTGCATACGGTTCGCCGCGCGCTCAAACTTGCCGAAGCCGGCGATCTTTACGGCGCTGCGGAAACCGCAGGCGTCGATGTGGCGCATGCGGCGATTGTCTCGCAAGGACTGCGCCGAGGCATGCGTTTCTCGATCGGCGCCGAGGTCGACAACGATCCCCGTGCGAGACCCGATGCGCAGAACATCGTCGATGCGATGCGGCCCGACGGATTGATTCGCTCCGTTCACTTCCTCACGATCGAACATCCGGAAAAGGGACCCGACTGGCAGTGGCCGTTCGATAATCCCGATTTTCGCGATCTCTACGACGTCATCGGTACGGAACGCGTCTGGGAACTCTACATGGCGAAGCTGCTCGACGATATCGAGAAGTTGCCCGGCCACGTGGTCGGTCATTTCTACGTGCCTGCGAACTTCGGACATTGGCCGGAGCAAGCGAAGCTCGAGCATTATGAAGATCGACTGCTCGATGCGTGCGCCGCTCGCGGCATGGCCGTCGAGATCAACACGCGGTATCTCTACCGCGAAAATCTCGACGAGAACAAGGAGCAGTACCGGATCGCCAACATGCGGCTGATGCGCAAAGCCAAAGCAAAGGGCGTGGGCATCGCGATCGGTTCGGACGCACACAGCCCGAAAGATCAAGGCAACGGTTTCGCCGAGATTCTGAAGATGCTCGATGACGCCGAGATCAACGAATTGGTCTTTCCGGTGAATGGCCGTCTTGCGCGCGTTGCGCTACGTGCTACCAAAGAACATCTCCAAAAGGTCAAGTCGCAAGAACCCGTGCCGCAACCCGGCAGCAGCATAAGCGGCTTCAGCCGGGCCGAGCTCGGTTTGCCCGAACGCGACGAGGCCGAGGAACGCGAAGCGACAGCAGCGCTGGCGAAGACCGGTCACGATGCGGGTCCGCGCAAGCGCGCTAGCTCTCCGGCTCGCGCAACCAAGAAGCCGGCCAAAGAAACTTCGGAACGCGAAACGGCGGCGGAGCGCGCGGCGAAAGCCGAGCCCGCACCGGAGACTGAGGCCAAGCCTAAGCCCGAGCCGAAGGCCAAGACTAAGGCGAAGGCTGAAGCGGCCGAGCCGAAGCCCGCCGCAGAAGCCAAGCCCAAAGCAAAAGCGCCGGCCAAAGCCATCGCGAAGCCTGTCGCCAAGCCCGTAAAAGCGGTCGCAAAGGCGTCGGCAAAGACGGCTAAGCCCGCTGCAAAGACGACTGCGAAAACGCCCGCAAAGGCGGCTGCCAAGGTCGTGAAAACAGCGGCAAAACCGGCTGCCAAGGCTGCGGTGAAAGCCGCGCCCGGGAAAAAAGCGGCAGCAAAGAAAGCGCCTGCGAGGCCTGCAGCCGCGAAAAAATCACCGGCGGCAAAGAAAGCCGCACCGAAAAAAACCACTGCGGCCAAGAAAGCACCGGCGAAAAAATCGTCCGCTGCGGCCAAGCGCAAAGTTTCAACCACGAAGCGAGCGGCAACAAAGAAAACTACCACAAAACGTCGGTAAGACGCGTGATACAGCGCGTCTAGGAGAGTTGTATATGGCGTCCGATATTTCGCGCGTACGCAATATTGCCATCGTCGGCTCGCATCATGCGGGCAAGACCACTCTCGTCGAAGCGATACTCGCGCACTGCGGCGCGATCGGACGCAAAGGCTCAGTTACCGACGGAACGACCACGACGGATTACGAACCGGAATGCGTCGACCATGCGCAATCCACGACCGTCGGATTCGCGCACTCCACCGCTGACGGAATCGACTTAAGCATCGTCGATTGCCCCGGCTTCATCGACTTTTTGGAAGAAACGAAGGTCGCGCTTTCCGGGGTCGATGCTGCGGTAATCGTAGTTGACGCGGATCCCTCGCGCGTTGCGCAGACGCAAGGTTTGGTGGAATTCATCGAGTCGCGTAAGTTACCGCACCTGTTCGTCGTCAACAAGATGGACCGTCCGGGAGCGGACTTCGCGGGAACGCTCGACGAACTGCAGAGCTGTTACGGACGACACGTCGTTGCGGAGCAGTGGCCCATCGGCGCTGCCGAAACGTTCAAGGGCTATATCGATCTTGCCGATCGCAAAGCGTATTTCTACGACAGCGATCGCCCGAAGGAAACGGATATTCCAGCGGATCTGCAAGACCAAGTCGACGCGGCGCACGCGCAATTGCTCGAAGCCATGGCTGATTTCGACGATCATCTCATGGAAGAGTTGCTGGAAGGCTTGGAACCGCCGCAAGATGAGGTGCAAAAAGATCTCTGCGAAGAGTGTGCGCACGATCAGATCGTTCCGGTCTTGACGGCAGCCGGTTTGCCTGGATTCGGCGTGACCGCGCTCGTGCAAGCGATGGAGAAATGGTTCCCCTCGCCGCTGGATGCACCGCAAGTTGATGCCGAAGGACGCCGCATCGAACCAAAAGCCGATGGCCCCGTTATCGCGCACGTTATTAAAACGATCGTCCATCCGCAGTCGGGCAAACTTTCGGTCGTGCGCCTGATCTCCGGAACGCTCAAAGCCGACGCAACGCTCACGAACATCTCCAAAGGTTCGGAGAAAGTGCGTTCCGGCGGCCTCTATCGTCTGCAAGGTAAAAAGCAAGAAGCGATTCCCGAAGCGGGACCGGGCAGTATCGTTGCGATCGCGCGCATGGAAAATGTTGCAACCGGCGACACGCTTACGGAAAACGGCTTTAAAGTTCTCCTTCCGCGCGTTCCGGTTTCCGAGCCGGTGTTTGCCGTGGCGATCAAACCCAAAGAGCGCATGGACGAAGCCAAGATCTCGCAGATGCTCGCGCGCATCATCGACGAGGATCCCGCGCTGCGTTTAGAGCGCGCGCCGATCACCAATGAACTGCTGCTTCTGGGCAGCGGCGAACAGCACGTCACCATTGCGGTCGAGCGCCTTACGCGGAAGTTCAAAGTCGAAGTCACCACCGCGCCGCCCACCGTTCCGTACCAAGAAACCATTACAAGTGGAACGGAAGTGCACTCGCGCTATAAACATCAGACAGGCGGGCATGGGCAATTCGGCGATGTCTGGCTTCGTTTTCAACCACGTGAACGCGGCAACGGCGTAACGTTCGAAGAGCAAATCGTCGGAGGGGTCGTACCGCGACAATTCATTCCGGCTGTTGAGAAAGGCGTTCGCGAAGCGCTTCAGCACGGAAGCGTCGGCGGCTATCCCGTTACGGACGTGCACGTGATCCTTTACGATGGCGCGTATCACGATGTCGACTCGAGCGAACAATCTTTCAAAACAGCCGCCGGCATGGGTGTTCGCGACGCGCTGCCTAAGTGCGGTCCGGTCGTGCTCGAACCGATCGTGCGGGTCAATGTCACGGTGCCGTCTTCGTACACATCCACGGTGATTCAGCAACTTACGGGCAAACGCGGTCAGATTCTCGGAATGAATCCCGCCGGAAAGCCGGGCTTCGATGTCGTCGAAGCCGACGTGCCCCAAGTGGAACTCTCTCGCTACATCACGGAACTGCGCACCGCGACGCAAGGCTTGGGCACCTACTCGTGGCGCCACGAGCGCTTCGATCCCGTGCCGGGCAAATGGAGCGGCCCGAAGGCCGTGGTCTAGGCATAGCGAAAAGAGCGCGGTTCCTTAGTCGTTGTGGAGGGAGACCGCAAGTGAAACGTCTTCTGGCGCTCTGCGCTCTTGGCGCCGTGTTGTCCGGCTGCACTCAAACAGGTGGTGGCGTAGCCGGTGGCGGCGCACGTAGCGGAGAGCCGGGCGTTCTTCGCATAGCGATTCAGTCGGATCTGAAGAACCTCAATCCGTTGCTGAACTCGAACACGACCGACGCGATGGTTGCGCGTTTGATGTTCGAGCCGCTCCTTTCGGCAGATTCGAAAGGCGATCCGGTTCCGATTCTGGCAACGAGCGTTCCGAGCCAGCAAAATGGCGGCATCAGCAAAGACGGCCTTACGATCACGTATCATCTTCGCAACAACGCGAAGTGGTCCGACGGCGTTCCGGTCACGAGCAAAGACGTGAAATGGTCTTGGCAAGCCATCATGAACCCGAACAACAACGTCATCTCGCGGCACGGCTACGATTACATCAAGTCCATCGACACGCCCAACGACTACACCGTCATCTTGCATCTTTCCAGGAAGTTCTCGCCGATCGTAAACACATTCTTCGCGGAGAGCGACCAGCCGTATCCGATCGCTCCGGCGCACGTGCTTGCTAAATACCCGAACATCAACATGATTCCGTTCAACAGCGATCCGACGGTGACCGACGGTCCGTTTAAGTTCGTACGCTGGGTGCACGGCGATCACATCGAGCTTTCGGCGAACGACAACTTCTTTATGGGTAAGCCGGGTCTGCGCAGCATTTACGTTCGTATCATTCCGGATGAGAACACCATCCGCAATCTGCTTCGCACGCACGATATCGACTGGATGTTCCAAGCGTCCATCAACAACTATCCCGAAGTCAGCAAGATGCCGGGCGTGAAGCTCGTCTTTGTCGACGTGAACGGCTACGAAGACGTGCAGCTGAACGTGCAGCGCCCGTACTTAACGGATGTTCGCGTGCGTCAAGCGATTGCGTACGCAATCGATAAAAAGCGGATCATCGATACGCTGACGTACGGCCAGCAGAAAGTGGCGATCGAGGACCAACCGCCCTTTATGTGGGCGTTCGATCCGAACATCCGCGATTATCCGCACGATCCGCAGGCAGCCAAGCAACTGCTTCAGCAAGCCGGATGGACGCCGGGGCCCGATGGCATCGCCACCAAGAACGGGCAGCGTCTCACGCTCGTGCTTGTGAGCAACGGCAGCAACGTGACGCGGCGCAAAGAGTCGGTCGAATTGCAGCAGATGCTACGTGAAGCCGGCATCGATCTGCAGATCAAAAATTATCAGGCAGACGTGCTGTTCGCGCCGGCCGGCGAAGGCGGCATTCTCCAAAACGGCAAGTTCGACTTAAGTCTTGCCGGATGGTACGCGGGCGTAGATCCGGACGATTCTTCACAGTACACCTGCGAAAATATGGCGCCGCACGGCTACAACTACTCGCGCTACTGCAACCCGGACATGGAAGCCGCGCAAAAGATGGCGCTCGAGAACTACGATCGGCCGACGCGCAAAAGGGCCTACTTCCGCATCCAGGAAATTCTGCATAGGGATGTGCCGGAGAGTTTCACGTACTATCAGCGGCAGTTGCAGCCCGTCAATCAGAATTTCAAAGGCTTCGAGCCGAACCCGGTTACCGAAGTCTGGAACGCATGGCAATGGAGTATTTAGGCTCGCCCGAACCGATCGGCCGCATTCCGGAACTTACCTGGCTGCGGAAAATTATCGTTGAACGTGCGCTTACGCGTGGAGACTACGTGCTCTCCGGCGGCGCGCGCAGCGATTATTACATCGATAAGTTCCGCCTCTTTTCAGATCCACAAGTCCTGCGTCGCATCGCGCGCTTATTCGTGCCGCTCATCGCAGAACTGCATCCTGACTTAATTGCCGGGACGGAACTCGGCGGTCTGGTGATCGCGACCGCCGTTTCGCAGATGAGTAACATTTCGTTGCTTGCCGTACGCAAAGAGCCGAAAGGCTACGGCGCGTTTCCCGGTGAGTATGTTGAAGGCCCGTACGAACCCGGCCAACGCGTGCTGCTGATCGAGGACGTTGTGAGCAGCGGACGCGAATTGCTCGCTGCGAAGGCGCGTTTGGAAGAACTGAATTTGCGCGTTACGTGTTGTGCCGTCGTTAGCCGCGGCCTCGCACCGGTGCGCTCGCTCATTCAGTTTTCGCTTCCTAGGGGGCAGGCTAAGACGGATAATTAGTCATCGTCATGGTGAGGTATCGAACCACCCTGAGCAAAGGAACGCGGACGCGTTCACGCAGTCGAAGGGCGCGCCGGAACGGCGCGCTTTTTTTTAATAAGCTACGCGTGCGAGCGCTACGCGCTCGCCCTTCGTCATCGCATTCGGCTACGCCGAACGCTCGCTCAGGGTCGTTCGATACCTCACGATGACAATTTCTATTAGTCGGTTCCGAAGTTTGCTTCGTTGACGATGCCTATCCGCGTATCTTGAGCGTTGTCGCCCTCTTGCGGTTGGCCAGCGCGAGCGCCGGTCGCATTCGCGTTTAGATCTTCGTCTTGATCGATTTCACCGGTCTCGGTCTTCTGACCGAACGTGGTGGGGTCTGGATCGCGTTCCATGCGATCGGTCTACCCCGACACGGAAGAGGTCATGGCAAGGAGTCGTAGACTTCCTCGGCATGGCCCTCGACTTTCACTTTGGGCCAAGTCTTGAGAATCTTACCGGACGAATCGATGAGAAACGTCGACCGCTGAACGCCCTTCGTGATCTTGCCGTACATATTCTTTTCGACAATCACTCCGAACGCGTCGCTCAGCTTCGAGTCGACGTCCGAAATCAATTTGAACGGAATGTCATACTTGTCTTTGAACTTTTGATGCGAGGCGACCGAGTCGCGGCTCACACCGACGATCTCAACACCTTTGCGCTTGAAACGTGCGTAGGCGTCGCGAAACTGCGACGCTTCGTTCGTTCAACCGGGTGTGTCGTCTTTGGGATAAAACCATAAAACCAGCGTCTTACCGATAAGATCGGCGGTGTTGACCGTTTTACCCGAATCATCGAGCACGGTGACGCGCGGCAGCTTTGCGCCTATGTCGAGCATACTCGGAAAATCGTGGGCGAGGACGAACTCTCCTTCCATATGAGCGACCAGGGCGCACATCCGCTGGCACTGGAACTGATCGAACGAACCGGTGTAAGACCAGCGTTCCGCGTTTTAGAGTTAGGTTGCGGCCGGGGCCGTAATACGAACGCGTTGCGCGAAGCGCATTTCCAAGTTGTAGCAGTTACGGACGATCGACTGGTGCCGCCTCCGGCGCTGCCCAGCGCAGAATTCGATGCAGCGCTGACTACGCACGGACTCTTGCACGGTACGCCCGCCGATATTTCAGCACTGATTCGTGAAACCGCACGTGCGCTCAAGCCTGGTGCGCCGCTGTATGCAACCTTTGCATCAACGAAAGATGCACGCTTCGGTCAGGGGCGTTGCGTCGACCACAACACGTATGCACCGCTCGAAGGCGACGAGCAAGGCGTTCCGCACGTCTATTATGATGAGCCGGCGTTGCGGAAATTGCTCGAACCGCTGTTCGACGTCGAAGCCCTTGAAGAAACTGCGGCCGACGCGATCGTGGGCCGTTGGGCACACTCGCAAATGCCGTCAGGAACGGTGCATTGGTTCGCGCGGCTGCGCAAACGTTAATAACGCGGAATCGATCGATCCACTCGCAATGCGTAGGCCTCGATACCGCCTTCGACGTTATGGGCGTTCTCGAAACCGCGTGCATGTAAAAACCGGGCGACGTGTTCGCTTCGCCCGCCGTGATGGCAGAGGACGGCGATATCGGACTGCGCATCCAACTCATTCAGGCGAGCCGGAATCTCGCGCATCGGAATGTGCAGCGCATCTGGAAGCGACGCTGCCGCGATTTCATGTGTTTCGCGAACGTCGAGCAGGATGAATCTTCGCCCGCTCGCGCGCCACTCCGCGAGCTGCTCAACGGAAAGTTCTTTCACTGGATCTACGTCTTCTCTATAGCAATGAGGTTCTGCATCGGGCTGGAGGCGTTCGCATAAAGCCGCTTCTCCATTCGTCCCGACAGATACGCAAGCCGTCCTGCATCAACCGCGTACTTCATCGCCTCCGCCATGCGCACTGGATCTTTGGCGGCGGCAATGCCGGTGTTCATCAGTACCGCATCCACGCCGAGCTCCATTGCAATTGCCGCATCGCTTGCCGTGCCCACGCCGGCATCAACGATCACCGGGACGTTCGCTCGTTCTTTGATGATGCGAATCGAATACGGATTGCAGACGCCGAGACCGCTGCCGATTGGCGCCGCCAGCGGCATAACCGCTGCACAGCCTTCTTCTTCGAGCTGCTTGCACGCGATCGGATCGTCCAGAATGTACGGAAGCACCGTAAATCCGTCTTTGACGAGTTGCGTAGCGGCGGCAAGCGTTTCGCGCGTGTCGGGATATAGCGTTTGCGGATCGCCGATCACTTCGAGTTTGATCAGATCCGTTTCGAGCAGTTCGCGCGCCAGCTGCGCAGTTAGCACGGCCTCTTTCGCGCTGTAACAGCCGGCGGTGTTCGGCAGAATCGTGTACCGCTCGCGGTCGATGTAGTCGAGCATCGTCTTGCCGCTTTTATCATCTAAATTGATACGGCGGATTGCGACGGTCACCATCTGCGAACCGCTTGCGGCGTGCGCCGCTTGCATCACCTCGAGCGAGGGATATTTTCCGGTTCCGACGATCAAGCGCGATGTCAGTTCGTATTTACCGATTTTCAGTACGTCGTTCATAATCTTTGAATCTCTACCCGCCTGCGACAGCCTTAATGATCTCGACGCGATCGCCCTCGTTCACACGCTCTTGCTCGAACATGGCGCGGCGCACGACGCGATCGTTCTTCGCCACGGCAATACCGCGTTGCGGTGCTTGAACGTGTACGAGGAGCTGTGCCACGGTTAGTCCGTCGGGCAGTTCATGCTCTTGGCCATTGATGGAAGCTTTCACGTGAACGGCAACTTCGCTATACAGGCGAAAGTTTCGTTCCAAAGCGTTCGAGCGCGAATGGCTGCAGGGCCTCGACTTGCCCGAACTCCAGCGTATCGGCCAGCAATTTCGCCGTGATTGGGGCCAGCAAAATGCCGTTACGGTAATGTCCCGTTGCCAGGTAATAGCCCTCGAGCGCCGTCGAGCCTAGGAAGGGGCGCTCGTCCGGCGTTCCTGGGCGCAGCCCCGCCCACGTTTCAGTGACACTAAAGCCACTCAGGCTCGGAGCCGAACTCACGGCCGCAGCGAGCAGCGTCTCCAATCCGCCGGCGGTCACCCGCACATCGTAGCCCTGCCGCTCCGACGTTGCGCCGACGAGCAAACGCCCGTCCAATCTAGGCACTAGGTACGCGCCGGGCACCCACGTCGTGCGGCGCATGAAGCCTTTCGGAATCTCGATTGCGAGCATTTGTCCTTTGACCGGCTCGACGCGGGGGATGCACGAATGCGGGACGCCGCCGACGCGCGACGCCCAAGCGCCCGCCGCATTAATAACCGCGCCTGCCGCGACGTATCCCATGTCGGTGCGCAAACCCAGTACGCGGCGCGCATCGGATTCGATCTCGACGCGCTCGGCGGTGTGGACGCGAACGCCCCGTAATTCGCACGCGGCGAGCAACGCACGTCCGAGCCGGCGGTTATCGATTTGGCCCTCGCCTTGCACGAGCAGTGAGCCGGTAACGGTCTTGCTCAGCGCGGGTTCTGCTGCGAATGTCTGTGTCCGATCGAGAAGCTCAACCTCGTGGCCGCTCGCCCGCAAATCGGCTGCGCGCGTGCGTAATCGTTCTAAGCCCGCCGCATCGTATGCAGCATGCAAAATACCGTCGAGACGCAGGTGCGGGTCGATTCCTCCGGCGTTTTGCAACGCGCGCACAAACGCGGGATAGAGATCGAGGGAAGCTTCGCACAGGCGTTGCATCGCATCGTCCGCCATGTGCTCGGTGCGCGGTGCCAGCATACCCGCAGCAGCCCACGACGCAGCACTTGCGGGAGCGGCCGTATCGTAAACCCGCACGTACGCCCCGCGCGAAGCGAGCTCGAAAGCTACAGAAAGACCGATGATTCCCGCGCCGACAATCGCAACGTCGCCGGACGCTTGCCAATGCGTCACGATTTTGCAGTTCGCAGGAATGCGCGAATCGCCTCCGGACGTTCGATTTCAAACGCCGTCAGAGAAATGTAGCGCCAAGTTTTAGACGACGGCGCGCTCATAATTGCTTTCGTTACGACGATGCCGCGCAACGTGCCACGCCTGTCAAACGCACCGGCGCCGGAATCGCCGCGATCGCACGTCGGACAAAACAACAGCGTCTCGCGCAGGTGTGCCTCGGCTACGCCGGGCGAAGCGGTCCACGCCTTTGCGCCGGGATGTCCCATCACAACAAAGGTGTCGCCACTACTGAAGCTGCGTTGGCCTAATTTTGCAATGGAATACTTGAGTCCGGGAACCGCGCGTACGAATACGAGCGCCAAGTCTTCATTTCTCGAGGGCACGACGCGCGCCGCATATCTTCCATGATGATTCGCGAAGACGACGAAGTGCTCGCCCTTGTGTGCGATGATGTGCTTTGCAGTGAGCACCGTCAGCATGCCGTTGCGCTGCCCAATGATCACGCCGGCACCGACATAGGCGCTGTGCGAACTTGTTTGCGTCGCTACAATGACCGTCTGCGCACGCAAACGATCGGCCAGTGAGAAAGGCGTGCGCACTCGATAGGATTCTTGAATGAGACCGGCATCGACAAACAGATCTTTCTGCTCGCGCGCGTAGATAATCAGTCCACGTCCCGCATCGGGATAGGCGCGCGCCATCTCGGCGATGGCGCCTCCGAAAAGCACCAATACCAATAGCAGCAACACGAGCGAAAAATCGAGCCGCTTCACAGCCTTTATAAACGGTGAGAGGCGCAAAGCAGTTTCGCGCCTCCCGGGTAGCGCTCGATTGTCTTGCTACATTCCGGTGTAAACGGGACCCTCGCCGCCTTGCGGGGGCACCCACGTAATGATTTGATACGGGTCCGCAATGTCGCACGTCTTACAATGCACGCAATTCGTGAAGTTGATGACCAGCTCGCCTTTGACGGTAGCATCCGTTTTTTCGAAAATCGGCTCGTAGACTTTTGCAGGACAGAAATACGCGCACGGATTTCCGTATTCCACCGTGCACTTATCGCGGCAAATGTCCGTATCGGCCACTTTCAAATGGCTCGGCTGATCTTCTTCATGCATCGTGCCGCTGTTGAAGACGTCGGTAAGCTTGTCGAACGTTACGACATTGTCGATGACTGCGCGCCGCGATTCTTTCGGGCGGTAGCCGCGTTTCTCCATGCGTTCGAAGCCGTGCTCGCCCGGCAGCCGCGAGACAACTCCAAAGCCGCGTCCGCCCGTAAACATGCCGAGACCCGTGTTCAGCATGCCGTGAATGAGGCCGTGCTTGAATCCTTGGTGAAAGTTACGCGCGGAATGAAGCTCTTGGAAGGCCCAAGACTCTTTGAACTTCGTTTCGTACGATGAGAGCTGTGCGCTATCGAACTTCTCCGCTTGCAACGCTTCGAACGCGCTTTCTGCCGCGAGCATACCGGACTTCATCGCGAGATGGACGCCTTTGAGGCGCATACCGTTCAGAAACCCCGCGGAGTCGCCAACGATCATCAATCCGTCGCCGTAAAAGCGCGGCATTGCGTACAGTCCGCCTTCGGGAATCGCTTTCGCGCCGTAGCGCAGCAGCTTCGCGCCTTCGAGCATTTTGCGCACCGCAGGTTGTGCTTTGAACAATTGGAAGACGTTGTGCGGATCGGTCGTCGGATCTTTGTAATCTAAGCCGGTGACGAAGCCGATGTCCAAGATATCGTTCGCCATCCCATAGATGAATCCGCCGCCGAACGTGTCGTTCGGAAGCGGATACCCGAGCGTATGAATGACGCTGCCGGCCTGCACGCTGCCCGGCGGGCATTGCCACAACTCTTTGACGCCTGCGGCGTAGACTTGCGGTTCGCAGCCTTCATCCAGGCTAAGGCGCGGAACGGCTTGCTTGACGAGCGTTCCGCGCGGTCCTTCACCAAGCACGACGATCTTCGCGAAAATATCCGCACCGGGCTCGTAATTGGGTTTCGGGTTACCGTGTTTATCTAACCCTTTATCGCCGGTCCTGACGCCGATGACGCGGTCGCCGTCCCACAACAATTCCTGTCCGGGAAACTCGCCGAAGACTTGCGCGCCGGCCTCTTCCGCTTTCTCGCTCATCCACTTGACGATCTTTTGAAGCGACGCGACGTATTTGCCGTGATTGTTCATCATCGGCGGAACGATCGGCGCTTTCAGTTTGCCGTGTTCGGTGAGCATCCACAGTTGATCGCCGGTTACCGGCGATTCGACCGGCGCTTCAGTACGCCAATCCGGCAACAACTCATCAAGCGCTTTTGGATCCATCACCGCGCCCGAGAGGCCGTGATTACCAATCTCTCCGGCCTTGTCGATTACGAGCACTTCCAACTCTTTGCCGGCCGCTTTAGCCAGTTGCATGAGACGGATAGCTCCGGCCAAGCTTGCGGGGCCGGCGCCCACGAACAGCACGTCTACTTCGAGAGAATCGCGTTCAGCCATGACGCGCTTCCTTCGAAAGCGCTTGGATAGCAGCCTTTACCGCAATCCTGTGAATTGCGATGCGGTCATCCCAAGCCAAGCGCACCGGACTTTCGAAGGTCAGCACACGTGCGGCCGCGTGCCGCGCCAGCGACAGGTTGTAGGAGAGTCCGCCGATGGCTTGTATCTCTTGCTCGGAGTTTGGCCGCACGACGCCGTCTTCCAGTTGCAGTTGCTCGAACGGCGCACCCAAATCGCATTGCGCGAGATCTTGAATGGGGAAGCGCGCTTCCCGCACCGCGTTGACGACTTCGCGGCCGATTTCAAGGCTGCGATATTCGTAGCAGTAAAAACCGTCTGCATCGGTGTCTTCGTGCAAATCGAGTGACAGCGCGAATTTGCGATTGCGGTTTGCCGTGACAATCGCCCGCGCTTCCGGTGATTGGCCACCGCGTCCGAAACTCCGATTGATATCGACGCCGTCGGCACTGACGCGCGTACCGGCGGCGTATCCAGTCGGATTCGTGCAGGGCCAGATTCGATACGCATAACGCGGATCCAACTCTTCGCTTTCAACCAGCGATAACAACGCCCACGGTGCCGCCGGCTCGTCACCATGCACGCCCGATGCCAACGCAATCGTTGGCTTCGCGTGATCGCCGAGTTCTGCGCATAACAGCGTACGCGGCGCGCCGACGCAAGCTACTTCACGCACCGCGATACCGTCGCGCGCCCGCAACGCCTTCCATCGCCTTTCAAGGTCGCTGTAAGAATTCACGGAATTCACGGAAACTAATGCGGCGCCCACGGGAGGCAATCATGTCAGCAGTCACATTTACGCGCCATGAGACATTGGGGGCCCCATCTTTGATGGGGGGCGCGGAGGTCAGACCGGAGCGCCTTTTCAAATGAAAATACAGGTTGGCGTCATGGGATCCGCCGGCGGAGCCATCTCCGAGGCGGAACTCGATCTCGCGCGGCGGCTCGGACGCCGGATCGCCGAACGCGATTGCACGATCGTCACCGGCGCCTGTCCCGGGCTGCCGCACGCGGCAACGCTCGGCGCGCACGAACGCGACGGTATCAGCCTCGGCGTCTCGCCGGCGCTCTCACCCGAAGAGCACGTGAACGTCTACGGCTCGCCGTTGCAACCCTACACAACAATCGTCTTTACCGGTTCCGGTCTCATGGGCCGCGAGACGCACAACATCCATAGCGCGGATTTCGTACTCTTCGTCGGCGGCCGAAGCGGAACGCTGGGCGAGTTTTGCATCGCGTACGATGAAGGCAAACTCATCGGGATTCTGCGCAACTCCGGCGGCATTTCGAATGAATTCGAAAACATCGCGCGCCTCGTGCAAAAGAACACGGGTTCGATTCTTATTGCCGACGACAATCCCGAACGTCTCGTCGACCGCTGCCTGGACATGTACCGCTCCGAACCGATTCCAAGCTCAAAGGCATTCGATCGGGAAGCAATTCCACCGCCGATGCCGCCTTCTCATCCGCGCCCGCGCATTTTACAGGAGAGCCGTGGCTGAATTAACGTTTATCGGGGCGGCCGGGACCGTTACCGGCAGCAAGCATCTGCTCACGTCGAACGGACGCCACGTTCTCATCGACTGCGGGCTTTTTCAAGGCACGAAAGACATCGTGTCGTTGAACAGCATACCGCTGCCCGTTAAAGCGAATAACATCGAGGCCGTCATCATCACGCACGGCCACATCGATCACGTAGGGTATTTGCCCAAACTCGTGCGCGATGGCTTCCGGGGTCCGATTTACGCAACGCCGGCAACGCGTGCGTTGATGCGAATCGTGCTCGAAGACGCCGCACATTTGCAAGCGCATTTGCACGCGCGCGGCTTACACGAACAGGCATACGCGCCGCCGGCATTCTACGATGAAGCGAACGTCCAACAGGCGATTCAGCAAACGAAACCCACTCCGCTGGACACGCAGTTTGAGGTGGCAGGCTTCACCACAACGTTTCGCAACGCCGCCCACATCATCGGTTCGGCATTCGCGGAACTACGGATTGACGCACACACTATCGTCTTTTCGGGGGACTTGGGGCGTTACAACCGCCCGCTGTTGTACGATCCCCAACCGATCGGGCAAGCGGATACGTTAATTTGCGAATCCACGTATGGCGATCGCGTGCACCCGCCCGATGCTGTGGGCGCGCTGGAAGAGCAGCTCATGCATGGAATCGCGCGGGGTGGCGCGATCGTCATTCCCGCATTCGCGGTGGAACGCTCGCAAGAAATTTTGATGTCCATCGGACAGCTTCAGCGCAAAAATACAACGATTGCGCAGATTCCCGTCTTTCTGGATAGTCCGATGGCGTCGGAAGTCGACGATTTGTTCGAACATTTCTCCGATGCCCATAAGCCAATTCCATTCGACGGTCCGGGCACGCCGTTCGGCGTTCACAATCTTACGATAACGGTCGAAACGGAAGAGTCAAAAGCGATCAATGCCGTCAAAGGGCCTCACATCATCGTATCGGCAAGCGGTATGGCAACCGGCGGGCGTGTTTTGCATCATCTCCACGATCACATCGCCGATCCACATTCCACGGTGCTTTTCGTCGGATATCAAAGCGCCGGCGGATTGGGCTTCTTCCTCACGCACGGCGCGCAGACGATCCGCATCTATAACGACACGCTACCTGTCCACGCCGCCATCGGACAACTCACCGGCTACAGTGCACACGCCGATCGCAACGAGATCCAACAATGGTTCGATACGTGCACCGGCAAGCCGTCGTTCTATGCCGTACACGGCGATCCGGTGTCGGCGCAAGCCCTTTGCGATCTCGTGCGCTCGAAATACCAATGGCCGGCAGCGGTCGCGGCCCGCGGCACGACGGTAACCGTCTAGCATGAATCGTGCAGACTTTTTATCGATGACAGCAGCAATAGCTGCGACAGGCGCACTGCCCGGAACACTGCAAATAGCGGGCGGCAAGACGTTCATCGTGCCGTTTGCATCCGCGCCCTACCCGCATGCCAGCCGCGCACAAGGGCACGTGTATCAGAACAAGCTGTACGACGCGGCCACGCATTACAGTAACTCCAACGTTGCCATATTCGTCCCCGATGGATGGCAGCCGAATTCCGGTACGATCGACGCAGTCGTCCACTTTTACGGATGGAACCACGACATTCGGGCAACATTGCAAACGTACGATCTACGCGAGCAGCTATTGGCCAGCAAACGAAATGCGATTTTAATCGTCCCTGAGGGACCGACGTTTGCGCCTGATTCGGGCGACGGCAAACTAGAACTGGACGATAACGGCTTCGCTCGCTTTATGGCCGACGTGTGCACATGGTTGAAAAACTCCGGCGTTTCCAATACGAATCGGCCGGGACGGATCGTCCTAACGGCGCACAGCGGCGGCTATGGCGGTGCGGGCGGCGTATTGACGCGCGGCGGCATGAACGAGCGCATCACCGACGTCATCCTATTCGATGCGGCATACGGGTACTACGATGCTTTTGCGTCGTGGGCGCGCCAGCCGAACCATCACCTGCTGAGCATCTTCACCGACGATACGAGCACCGGCAACTCCGCGCTCATGGGGAAATTGCAGGCAGCGACGCCCAATCTCTTCGTCTGGCTCGCGGAAGACATGACGTTGCAACGCTTACAAACACGTCAGCCGACGTTCGTCCTGACGACGAGCGTCGCGCACGACGACCTTTTGCAGAAGTTTTCGTGGTATTCGTTATTTTTGCAGGCTACGTCTCTGGCGGAAATTGCCGCTTAGTCAATTCCACGACGGCGTCATGCAAATCAGACGCACTCCACTCCTGTTCGCGCGCGACCAACAATGCGTACGCCACCGCCTCCCTCGCGTTGGTGTTGTGAATCGATCGAGACAGAGCATCCCATAGCTCGCGTGCACTCGGAAGCTTGACACCGGCGGTCAATGCATAGGCCGCATCGAGTCCTTTGTCCGTCGTTGCGCTGACCGGCGCCGGCCCACGCTTTACACGTTGTAGAATCGCATCTCGAAGGCCGTCGCGTTCGATGTTTAACTCGTGAAGTAACGCGCCGGCGCTTTCTTGGCTCCCAAGATATCCCAATAGCAGATGCTCGGAACCAACGAAGTTATTTTGCAAGTTCCGTGCTTCCACAAAAGCGCGTTCGATCACGCCTTTCGCACGAGGCCTAAAGGTCATCTCCGTGTCGCCGCTGGCCTCTCCTGGCGGAAGAACGCGTTTTACACCGCGCACAAGGGTCTCTTCCGTAACGCCAAGCGCAGAGATCGCTTCAGATGCAGCACTGCTGCTTTCGCGGGCGACCCCGATAAAAATATGCTCGGCATCGATAAAATCGTGTCCGAACTCTTGCGCCGCGGCCTGCGCGCCTACAATCGCTCTGCGTGCGTGCTGTGTGAACGGTTCCCAAGTCGACATCCTAGCTTGTCCTCCATGGGCCTGCTGTTACGGAAAAAACGGAAAAGAAAAGCCGTTACCCGTGCTTGTGTGCGCGTCCAAATTTACGGCTTTTAACGTAGCGTCGTAGTGTTGCGCTTTGCCTGAGGAGAGCAAACTCAGCGTCGCATAGTAATGCCGGCCTTCTTTCGTCATGTGAAACGTTTGCACGTATGCCGTCGAGCTTTGGGCAGGGTCGTCCGCGCTCCAGCCCGCTTTGGTGAGCTGCTGCGCGAATGCGGTGCCTATTGTTGCTAATGGCTCCGTGGTCGTAATGCTTGCTTCCGATTGCGTGGATGATTCCATGAACGGCAATGCCAGACGCGATTGCATTGTTACGTTTGGCGGCGCTTCAAGGGTCGGCAGTTGCGGTGCGGGTTCGGGCGTCGGCATTGCGCTAAAAGCGCTGCTCATCGCGCAGAACGCCGATACCTCAGGTCCGCCCGCAAAGTCTAGGGCAATGAAGGGCAGCGAGCGCAATCGCGTAACGGAAAAAACGCCTCCGCGCCCATTGCAATACACGTTCGGCAGTTGCGGCCGGATACGCGTGACGGCGAAACCGCCATTCGGCGCAATTTGGTTCTCGAGACGTTTCAAAAGTGCGGTGGATTTCCATCCGGATGCAGCGAGTTGTTTTTCGTACGTATCTAAAGCAGCCGCCCCATCCGGCGGCAATTCATAATAGAACGTCGTGGACGGCCCCATCGCTGAACCAATAGCTTCTGCCGTAGCTATGCGAACGACACTTCCAAGGAGTGTAAACTTCGGCAACGGCGCGGGCACCTTGACGCCGGGCGGAAGCGTGCCGACGTACACCTTCGCTTCGGTGAGGCCACGACTGCTGGCGATCGCCTGCGCGAGCTTAACCGCGAGCGCAGCTTCAGGTGACTGTGCCGTGGGTGATACCGTTGCAATCGTTAGTGAAAACGCAAGAGCACCAATCATTCGAACCTCCCCCGGTAAGGCACTTTATTCTCTACGTTTTAGACCATGACGCGTCTACCGCTGCATACGAATCTTGAATTTCAAGACGAGGTAAATTTCTTGGATAAAGTGACGTACCACGCTTTGCCGCGTAGCGCTGCTCCAGCGCGACAAGTGCTTCCAAGTTTTCAAACACTTCGGGTCCGCGGCTTCTTCGCGTGATCGCGATGTAGTCGTTAGCAAGAGCCCAAAGGTCGCTTGGCAACGTAAAGTACCGCAGTACGAGATCCAGGTCTAGAACACGCGCGCCGACTAAAGCGCCAACCGACTCATAAAAGTTCAATATGGTCATCGCTTTACGGCCGGGGCCTGTTGTCGGAATCGCCTGAATCCCGCGCCGTACGTCCTCGTTCCGAAGATCGCGTTCCAACGCGCCGCTAAGGACATACTGCAGAGACTCTTGCAGCGCCGGTTCAGAATATTTTTCGGTGAGCGGCAAAAGTGCGGCGACCTGATTACCGGATCGCATGTGCCTAATCTGCCGAAGGCCCGCGTACGCTGTTAGAGCAATGACGAACAACGTGGCAAACGCGCTCGCTGCGGTGACCCACTCCGCGGTAATCAATCCTTCGTCCATTCCAGCATGGACTTCCATTCCGATTTCGGATGGCGATTCTTGGATTTGATCGCTTCGATGTACTTGCGTTTGCCGCTCCGGTTGCCTTTGCCCATGAAACAGCCGCCGACGAGGCGGTTGTCCCAAAAGTACAGCGCACGATACCACTTCTTTTCTTGATCGACGGTAAAAACGGTTTCGATGTCGCTGCGATACTCGGGCGATAGCCCGAACTGCGTGATCGTTTGCCCTTTAAACAAAAGACTCGAATACTCCGGAACGTCGTCGTATTTCACGCTGCCGCCCATCATATTTTGCGCGACGACTTTGCCGTGCGCCCCGGCATTGTTCCACGTGCCCATGCGATACCGCATCTCGAGAATAGGATCGTAAAAGTCGGCGACGTCGCCGGCGGCAAAGATGCCGCGTATATTCGTTTCCAGCTCGTCGTTGCAGAGAATGCCGTTCTTACTGGTTTCGATGCCGCTGCCTTCGAGCAGGTCAGTATTCATGGCAAGACCGAGGCCGACGCCATAGCACTGCGCCTCGATATCGATGCCGCTCTTCAGCCGGACTTTGCTCACCACGCCGTTGTCGCGAACGAATTCCTCGATTTCATCGGCGTAGTGCATGTGCACGCCGTCGTTTTTCGCCGCTTCATCGATGAGCTCACCGGCTATTTGGTCCAGCATGCGGTGCAGCACGCGCGGCCCGCGCATGATCCAATGCGTCTCGACTTTACGGGAGACGAACGCTTCGGCAAGTTCGTACGCGATGAACGAGCCGCCGATAGACACCGCGCTCTTCGTCTTTTCGATTTGCTCGGAGATCGCCAGCGTGTCGTCCATGTATTGAAAGTTGTAGACGTTTGCGCCGTCCGCACCCGGCGCGGGATGCCGGTTCGGCCGCCCGCCCGTCGCGATCAGTAGAGCATCGTAGGGATACGACTTCCCGTTCGCGGTAACGATGCGCTCCTCAGGAACGACGTGTTCGACGCGCGTCTCCAGATGCAAGTCGATGTTATGTTTTTGGTGCCACTCGACGTCGCGCATGATGACTTTCTCTTTCGTCACCTGTTTGCGTAACAGCGGCGGCAGCGCGATGCGATTGTAAAGTGTGTACGGCTCGTCGGTGAAAAGTGTAATCGTGCACGAAGGATCGTGCTTGCGGATTTGCTCCGCAGCCGTCGTGCCGGCAAAGCCATTACCGACGATTACATACCGCCTAAAATCTCCCGCCGAGTTCACGAGGCCCTCGTTCGGCGAACCGGGAATGCGCTCCCGTACGATGGAGGTGCGCCTCGTTCAGCTGTTAGCCTCGTTCATCCGCGTAAGCGGCGATTACTCGCTCGCGCGCCTCGAATACACCATCAAACATCCCGACGCGCCCGCACCGCCGATGATCGACCGCCCGCCGGACGCCTCGGAGCAAACGCTGCGCACGCGTTGGCCCGAGATCGAGGCGCAGTTGGAGGCCGCCCGTGCCTACGCGAAACAGTTGGGAGGCAGGCGCGGTAAGCAGCATGAGGACACCGCGAGCGGCTGGCTGCGGCGTACGGTCCAGGAATTGGACCAATACGCGCGAGCGATTCGCTGGGTGTTGACGGTGAGTGAAAAGTGATGAACGACGAAACCTTGGAAAAAGCCAAAGCACGCATGGAAGATGCGCTGCGTCAAACGCAACAGCAAACCGAAGAAGCGACAGTTCAGATTGGCGGCCTGCTGCGCAAAGGCGTGGCGCAGTTGAAGAAAGCGACCGACGCTGCCGCGGATGCGATCCGCAAAGACATCAACAGCCGTAGCTAAGCGTGAAGACCTAACCCAACCATCATCTTGAAGCCGACTTCGAGCGCGCGCTCGTCGATATCATAGTTGGCGCTGTGCTGCGGATACGTTCCGACTTTTTCACCGCGCGCGCCAACGATAAAATATGCGCCAGGGCGTTCCTCGAGCATGTACGACATGTCTTCGGCCCACATTACGATGTCGTGCGGATATACAACGTTGCTCTCACCGAGTAACGCGGCTCCGACTTCGCGCACGATGTCGTTCATCTTCGGATCGTTTACCGTCGGCGGATACCCAAACCGGTAGCGTAAATCGTATTCGACCCGCATCGCTTCCGAGAGACCGCGGAGTATGCGCTCCATGCGCTCCGGCATCGACTTGCGCACGTCGCGATCGAAGCTTCGCACGGTGCCTTCCATTTCCGCATCGGTGGGAATGACGTTGAACGTCGAACCGGAGTGAAATTTTCCAACGGTAAAGACCGCCGGATCCTTCGGTGCGATTTCGCGGCTGACAATCGTTTGCAGCATCGTGACGAAATGCGCGCCGGCAACGATTGGATCGATCGCTCGCTCCGGCATCGCGCCGTGTCCGCCTTTACCGCGAATGCTCAGATGAAACTCGTCCGATGAGGCAAAGAACGGGCCGTCGCGCACGCCGATTTTACCGGCTTCCAAACCGCTAAACACGTGCAACGCGAAACACCGGTCCACGTGCGGATTTTCGAGAGCGCCGTCCTCGATCATCAGTTTGTTGCCTGCGTAACCTTCTTCCCCCGGCTGGAAGCAAAATACGAGCGTGCCGGAAACCTCTGAGCGCCGGCGCGCCAGCTCTTTTGCGGCAGCCAACAAAATTGCGATGTGCGCATCGTGCCCGCACGCGTGCATGACACCCGCATTGACCGATTTATACTCGACCTCGTTCGCTTCGGTTACCGGCAATGCGTCGATGTCCGCGCGTAGTAACGTCACCGGTCCGGGCTTGCCGCCCTTGAGCGTTCCGAGAATGCCGGTTTGTCCGACGCGCGTACGAATCTCATCCAGCCCGAGCCCGCGCAGTTCGCGCTCGATGTACGACGCAGTCTCAAACTCTTTGAGCGAGAGCTCCGGATGCTGGTGAAAATGCCGGCGATGGCGGACGAGTTCGTCTATCGGGACTTCCAGTGCAGCGGTCATGGGGAAGCGGCGTTCCACGGCTGCGTACGTCAGTCCGCTCCCAGGACAAACGGCGGAGAAACGGCGGATAACAGGCGCACGCCCGCTCTCTCGCCAAAATTCCCGTATGCGTATATGGGTGTTGGGCTTCCTGGTTTTCGCGAGCGCCGTATTCCCGGCAAAGGCGGCAGAAACATATTCGCCGACGACGCTGACCGCCGATCAAGTCTTCGCAAAAGCGCGTGCGGCACGCGGACATCTCAAAACGGCTGCCTATCATCGTGTAAGTGAGACGGTGTACGCGGACGGCACAGTACACTCGGAAGTTTATGAAAGCGGCGACAAGTACGTCGAGACGCAGCGAGAGGGTCCGTTTACTCGATCGTTCGGCTTCGATGGAAACGTCCAATGGGAACAGGATGAGAATGGCGCCGTTACGCTGGTAAGCGGATTTCACGACACCGACGATCCGTTTAAAGCCGCCTTGTCAAAACCGAAAAACGAAGGCGAATCGCCGATCAAAGTACTCGGCGTCACGACATCGCAACCGACTTGCGTTGTCGTTGAAGTCGTTCCGGCACATGGATTGACGCAGCGCCGCTATTACGACGCGAAGAGCTTTCTGCTGCGCCGCGTCGATACGACGGATTACAGCGGCAGTACGTGGACCTTCGATTATGACGATTTTAAAACAGCGTACGGAATGACATTCGCGCAAACGATAACGTACCACGACGAGCACCCCGAAAATTCCGCGCGCACGAGCGTGAAGAGTTTTGAGCCGGTCCCGGTTAGTGCGGTCCATGCGGCAGTTCCGGCGAGTAAGCCGCTCTTCGATCTCGCGGGCCGCTCGTCCGTACAAATTCCCGCGGACTTTACACCCGGCGGAATCATCGTGCGCGTCACAATTGCCGGCCGCGGTTTGGATTTCGAACTGGATTCCGGAGCCTCGACGCTCGTCATCGACTCTACTGTCGCTCGCGAGCTTGGGTTAACGGTTTCGGACGTGCGAAGGGAATCGTTCGGCGGTGAATTCACGGCAGGCAGAACGCGCGTTGCGGACTTGGCTCTCGGCGATCTGCACGCGCACGGCGTGACGATGGAGACGATTGCCTTTCAACGCCAGCGCGGCGACGACCGAAAGGTTGTCGGATTGATCGGCGGAGACTTTTTCGCAAGCCAACGAATCTCGGTGAACTTTAAAGATCAAAAAATAACGGTCAGCGCTTCATCGAAAGAGGCGCCGGCGGCGCCGTGGGTGACGATCCCAATTCAAGTCGACGATCGCGTGCCGCGCGCACATGCAAAGTTCAACGCCGTCGACGGCGCGTTCATCGTCGACTTAGGGGCGTTCGAGACGCTGCTTTACCCGCATTTCTTCCGGCAATTCCATCCAAACCGGCCGGGCGACGTGATGGGTCAGGTGGTCGGCGTTGCCGGACAAGCCGTCGATTATCATGAGTATACGTTTAGCCGCTTCGATTTTGGCGATCTCGCGTTTGCGGACGCGCGAGTAATCGTGGCGTCGGGCAACAAGTTCGAGGATCTCGACTACGACGGCGCGCTGGGGCGGAACATCTTATCGAACTTCAACCTGATCTTCGATTACCCAACGGGGAAACTTTACGTGCAGTCCATGGTCCCGTAACGCTGCGCCTATCCCTTAAATTCAGAGCGCAGTAAGAAGTAGCCGGGAACGTTCCGGCAGAACGCGCGGCCCGGAAGAAACGTGCTTTTGCGCGCTTGATCCATCGCGGCTTGATCGAGCAGCGGCGTCCCGCTGCTTTCCCAGAGCCACGCATCGACAACGCTGCCGTCGCGCTCTACGGCAACGACGACACCCGCGGTTCCCTCAGGCACTTGCGTGAAGTTATCGTGCGCAAAGAGCGACGGAACGTGCAGAGGTTCCGTCTTCCTGAGCTGCACCTCCGCAAACGGATCGGCACATTTCGTATCGAACGGCGAGTCAATTGGCCGCGCGTTGATTGTGACTGCATCTCTTGAAAGCGGAGGCAATGCACGTGCAGGAGGCGGCGTGCTTTTTGCGGCGACTGGAGTCGGCAAACACGTTACAGTGCCTTCCTTGTCCCAATCGAGCAGCGTTTCGCCTTTGGTTTGAGCTTGGCTAACATACGCATACTGGACCACGATAGGCGCCGGAAACTTTACCACGATGTCTCCGGAGAGATAATCCTCGTAGCTGAACGCGAAACCTCGATCGTTGTGCTGCTGGGACATTGCGGTGAGCAGAACTCCTGAGTACGGCGCGTTGTACCAGCCCTTGTCGGTTTGTAATCGCAAGAAACCGCTAACGGTACGCGGACTGATTGCGCCCAAGCGCAAGCGATACGAGTTTGCATCGACTTTCGCGACGCCGCCGACGATAGAGGCGGGACAAAACTCGGCCGCCGCTTGTGCGCGAGTTCCACATAATATCGTGCATAAAAGGGCCAGCACAATTGCGGGCAGACACTTCACGATCACGGTCCTATCCGTTGGAAATGATCCAAAGCATTTAGAAATGCCTCGGGTCCCACGTGAACCGCCCCGCGGAACGGAAAATCCACGCTGGAAATGAGATACAGCACGAGCCCAAGCATAAACGCCAGCATACCAATAATTGCGACGAGCGCCCATCGGTTGCTAAACGCGAAAAGATACGCGAATGCAATAGTCGCAGCCGCGCCCAGCCACAAAATCAGCCATATAAATTGGTTGACGCCCAGCGAAGCGCGCGACGTGCGGTAATCGCGATCGACGAGTGCATCGTCCATGCCTTGCATCATGACTGCGTGCACGTTTTGCTGCGCAGCATTCTTTACCGGCAAGTGTCTGACCTGAAATGCGATTCGTTCGGCGGCGCTCTCCGCTTGTGCGTCGTGGCGCCCCTCGTACATCTCGTCCCATTCGCGATTCACGATAAGACGTACGTAGGAAGTCAATGCTGCGCGCAAGCGATGGCCTTGCGGGAATAGGTCGCTCTTGCGATACACCACCGTTAAGTGAGTTGCCTCGTCATACGTACGTAGCTCGGCGGCCTCAAAATTTTCCCAGACCGCAATCGCGAGAAACGCGAGTAACACGGCATACACCACGCCGACCACCGCGAACACGAACCCGGCGATATCATTGTGTTCCACTAATACGGCGTGCGGCACAATATGATGGAACAGTAACGCGCCGCCGACGGCGAGCAGCACGATGATACCGATAAATATGACGGCGCCTCCAAGAGGCGGTAAGCCGCCGCCGAGCGAGTGAAAAGGCACGCAGCGAGCCGTTCTCTAAAGAGCGACGAGACTCATGGCCGCCAAAATCAAGACCGCCGCAGCCGGCTTCGAACGGCACGGACTCACCGACGAACAGCTCATCGCCATCTGGCGGACGATGCTGATGCACCGCCGCCTTGAGACGCGCGGTTTCGAACTCAACCGTCAAGGCAAGATTCCGTTCGCGTCGGCCGGCGAAGGGCACGAAGCGGTGCAAGCGGGAGCCGCAATGGCCTTCATCCGCGGTCAAGACATCCTCGTTCCGTATTACCGCGATCTCGGACTCGAACTGGGCATCGGGCTTACTCCGTATGAAGTGCTGCTTTCGCTTTTCGCACGTGCGGCCGATCACAGCGCCGGACGCCAGTTTCCGCATCACTACGCCAGCAAACGGTTGGGCTTGTACACGATCAGTTCCATCATCGCGGCGCAAACATCGCACGCCGTCGGTGCGGCATATGCATTGAAACTGCGCAAGGAACACGACCGCGTCGTACTGACTACGTTCGGCGATGGCGCGACCAGCGAAGGCGAATGGCACGAATCCCTCAACTTCGCCTCCGTTCACAAACTGCCGATCGTGTTTCTCTGCGAGAACAACGAATGGGCAATCAGCACGCCGCTTTCGAATCAGATGGGTCAACCCGACATTTATAAGCGCGCGGCCGGATACGGGATGCCGGGCGTGGTGGTGGACGGCTTCGATCCGATCGCCGTCTATGCGGCGACAAAGGAAGCGATGGACCGCGCGCGGCGCGGGGGTGGCCCGACCCTCATCGAGGCGAAGTGCTACCGCTTCCTCTCGCACACAACTGACGATGACGACCGCACCTACCGCGACCGCGACGAGGTCAACGCCCGCCGTAAAGACGACCCCGTGCCGAACTTCGAGCGCTTCCTTGTCGAGCATGGCGTGCTTACGCCGCAGGCGGCGGAGAATTTGAAGTCATCCGTCCTGGCCGAGGCGAACGATGCCACCGACAGGGCGGAAGCCATGCCTTACCCCGGGCCGGAAGACCTTTATATGAACGTGTACGGTCACGGCGGGGAACCATGGCAGTAACGCGCCCCAATAACGGCCGCTAACCTAACAGGGACCTTTTGATGGCAAAAACCGATACTCAAGTGCGCAAGACACTCGAGCGGCATGGGCTGTCCGATGACCAGCTCACAGCGATGTTCCGCAACATGCTGCTCCAGCGCCAGCTCGACAACCGCGGATTCCAACTGAACCGGCAAGGCAAGGTTCCGTTTGCGCTCGGCAGCGAGGGACACGAAGCGCTGCAGGCCGGCGCGGCGATGGCGTTCGAGCGCGGCAAGGATATCCTCGCGCCCTACTATCGCGATCTCGGGCTTGCGATCGGCATCGGTCTCTCGCCGTACGAGATCATGCTCTCGATTTTTGCGCGCGCCGCGGATCACAACGGCGGCCGTCAGTTTCCGAATCACTATTCGTCAAAGCGCGCCGGGTTGATGTCGTTCTCGTCGATTCTCGCCGCGCACATTCCACACGCCGTCGGTGCTGCGTATGCAATGAAGCTTCGCAAAGAAACCGGACGCGCCGTGCTCGTGACGTGCGGCGACGGTACGACGAGCGAAGGCGAGTGGCATGAGTCGATGAACTTCGCGGCGATTCACAAACTGCCGCTCGTCATGCTGGTTGAAAATAATCAGTGGGCAATCTCTACACCGCTCAGCCTGCAGATGGCGCAGCCCGATATCTACAAGCGTGCCGAAGGGTACGGCATGCCGGGCGAGCAGTTCGACGGATTCGATCCGATCAAAAGCTACGACGCGGTGCATCGCGCAATGGATCGTGCGCGCAACGGCGGCGGCCCGACGCTGGTTGAAGGCGTCTGCTACCGCTTCCTCGCGCACTCCACGGATGACAACGACATGACGTACCGGACAAAAGATGAGGTCGTCGAGCACCGTAAGCACGATCCCGTTCCGATGTTCGAAAAAGTGCTGCTGGACAACGGCATCATGAACGCCGACGAGATTGCAGCGTTGCGCAAAGATGTGCTTCGCGAAACGAACGAAGCGACCGATAAAGCCGAGGCGATGCCGTATCCCGAGGCTTCGGATCTCTATAAGAATCTCTACGAAGGGGCTTGGGAACCGTGGCAATAGCAACAACGTCGTCTAAAATCCTGAATAACGTCGAAGCGGTGCGCGAGACGTTGTACGAGGCGATGAAGAACGACGAGCGCACGGTGATTATCGGCGAAGACGTCGGCAACCGCGGCAACGTATTCCTCATCACCAAAGACTTCATCAAAGAATTTGGACCGGAACGCGTTATCGATACGCCAATCGCCGAAGCGTCGATCGTCGGTATCGCGGTCGGCATGGCAATGGAAGGCTTGCGTCCGATTGCCGAAATTCAATTTGCCGACTTCATCTATCCGGCGTTCAACCAAATCGTCGGAGAAGCGGCGAAGACGCGTTATCGCAGCAACGGTGAATACACGTGTCCGCTGGTCATCCGTACGCCGTACGGCGGCGGCGTTCGCGGTGCACTCTCGCACTCTGTTTCTATTGAAGCGCTGTTCTATCACGTACCCGGACTGAAAATCGTGGCGCCGGCGTTCCCAGCCGATGTTAAAGGCTTGTTGAACGCGGCAATCGACGATCCGGATCCGGTGCTGTTCCTCGAGCACAAGAAAACGTACCGTCTCATCAAAGGCGAAGTGCCGGACGGCCATTACACGATTCCAATCGGCAAGGCCGACGTCAAAAAGCAAGGCACACAGCTTACGGTTGTTTCGTACGGCTTGTACGTGCACTGGGCGCTCGAAGCGGCGAACGCGCTCGAACAAGAAGGCATGTCCGTCGAAGTGATCGACCTGCGTTCGATTCGCCCGATGGATCGCGGCACGATTCTCGAGAGCGTGCGCAAGACGCGCAAATTGCTCGTCATTCACGAAGACAACAAATTCGGAGGCATCGGCGCTGAAATCAGCGCGATGGTCGCCGAGGAAGCGCTGTTCGAACTCGACGCGCCGATCCGCCGTCTTTGCGCGCCGGACGTTCCTGCGATGGGCTACGCGCTTCCGCTGGAAGAAGAGTACATGAGCTCGCCGGCTGAGATGGCCGACGCAATGCGCGAAATGGTGAGGTTCTAACGTCGTGGCGACCACAATTACAATGCCGCAGCTCGGTGAAACGGTTACCGAAGGTACCGTGGAGCGCTGGCTCAAGAAACCCGGCGATCAAATCGAAAAATACGAAGCGTTCGTCGAAGTTTCGACTGATAAAGTCAATTCCGAGGTGCCTGCGCCTGTTACCGGGACGTTGCGCGAAATTCTCGTGCAAGAAGGCACGACGGTTCCGACGGGGACGCCGATTGCGGTAATCGACGAAGTCGGTGCGGCAGCGGCCGAAGCTCCGGCAGCTCAAGCGCCTGCGCCGTCAGCGCCCGAGCCTGCACCGGCGGTTTCGCAGCAAACGCGCGACGCAATGGCCGAAAGCGCGAACTTCGAACCCGTACCGGGTTTCAACATTCCGGAGATGCCCGTCAAACATGTGGCGCCTGCCGCAGCGGCGAGCGCGCCGACGACGAACGGTCACGCGAAAGTTCATCAAGCGAACGGCGCTGCCGGCGAGGCTGCGTTGCGCGGCGCGTCGCCTGCGGTTCGGAAACTCGCTCGCGAACACCACATCGATATTCGTTCGATTCGCGGATCCGGTGCCAATGGGCGCGTCACGGCAGACGATGTACTTACCGCTGCTCGCATGGGTCCGGCCGCAGCGGTTGGTCAAGCGATCAGCGTCGGCACGAACTTCGGCGCGACCGGTGCTCCGGCTGCTCCGCCTGCTCCGGCTCCATCCGGTACGAGTACGTACGGCGAGCCGATTCCCGGAACGCTCATTCCGCTCACGACGGCGCGTCGCATCATCGCGGAGCGTATGGTGGAGAGCAAACACACCGCACCGCACGCGTGGTCGATGGTCGAAGTCGACGTCACGAACGTCTGGAAGTGGCGCGCGCGCGAAAAAGATAAGTTTGAGCGCGACACTGGTTATAAGCTCACGCTTCTTCCCTTCTTCATTCGCGCGGTCGTCGAATCGCTTGCGGTCTTCCCGCTCATGAATGCGAAGTTCACGGCCGACCCTTCGACGGGCTCGGCACCGGCTATCTATGTCGAAAAAGACGTGAACATCGGCATCGCGATCGGCCTGCCGACGAATCTCGTCGTGCCGGTAATCAAGAACACCGACAAGCTTTCCATCAAAGGCATCGCGATCGCGTCGGGCGAGCTCATCGATAAAGCGCGGCGCAGCAAACTCTCAGCGGACGATCTCCAAGGCGGAACGTTCACGGTAAACAACAACGGCGCAAACGGTTCGTACGCTTCGGCGCCGATCATCAACGGTGGTCAGGCAGGCATCGTCACGATGGAAGCAGTTGTCAAGAAACCCGTCGTAACGGCAGACGATGCTATTGCGATTCGTCACATGATGAACGTGTGTCTATCGCTCGATCATCGTGTGGTCGACGGCTATGTGGCCAGCGGTTTTCTCGCAGACCTCAAAAAGCGGCTTGAAGCAATGGGTCCAAGCGGCGTGCTTTAGCCGCGCCGCACAAAAACAAAAAAAAGACGCCACCCCCAGCGGTGGCGTCTTTTTTTGTTTAACGCACTAATGGCGTTGAGGACTGACCGACGAAAAAGTTTAGCGTAAAAACGAGCATCCAAAAGGCCGCTATCGTGGCCAGAATGGCAATTGATTCGGCGCGTTCACGCATGCGCGCGCTGCGTCGCAGAGGCAAATCCTTAGGGAGCAAGTCGTAGGCCATAGGACGCGAGTCTTTCACCCTAGGCTTATTCCCATCTTGCTTCTCGTATGTGCTAAGGCGTCCGGTACCTTACAAACAGGCCAGATGGCTTACCGCCAGCGCTTACCTTGGATAACCGCGCAGGCGCTAACCCAGCACCGACCGGTCGCGACCCGCTTGTTTTGCTTTATAGAGCGCCGCGTCCGCGCGCTCGATAATCGTTTCCGCGCTATCCACGGGATAACTCAGTGTTACGCCTGCGGAGGCCGAGAGTTGCATCCCGTTCATAATCGAGAGAGCGCGTACCGCACCGACGATGCGATCGACGATTGCATGAGCCTCGCCGTGATTCACATCCAACAAAATCATCGCGAATTCGTCTCCGGCAAAACGTGCGGCAAGATCGACGTGACGGGTATGTTTGCGCAGCGTGTCTGCAAAGGCGCGCAACGCATCGTCTCCGGCACGATGTCCGTGTGTATCGTTAATTTGCTTGAAGCGATCGACGTCGAAGATTGCGAGCGCAAAAGGGCGGCGGCTGCGGGCGCTACGCCGTAATTCATCTTCCAGCCGCTCGTCAAATGTGCGCCGGTTGGGTAAGCCCGTCAGACCGTCGGTGCGAGCAAGTTCCGCCAGCTCTGCGCTGAGCGAAAGATTCGCGCGCACCATACCTGCGATCTCCAACGCGTATGCGACGTAGCCGGCGGCGTCCGCAAGCTCTACGTCTTCGCGGAGTGTATCGGCATAGAGCGCGGCGACTACGCGATCTTGTACGCGCAGCGGTGAAAGGACGTATGCGCCGCGCACGTCGCGGTGCGGCAAATCGTCGTCATCTTCGGTTCCCGTTCGCTGCGCATCGATAACGCCTTGGGCTGCGAGCGGTGAGTTTTTGGGGACGATCGAAAGATCGAGCGATGGATATCCCAGTTGCTGCACGATACGCGCATTGCCGTAGATGGTCGCGGGCGCGAGCAGCGCGACGCGCTCGAACCCGATAGCGCCGGGCAATACATCGACTATCGTGCGATCGAGATCTTCAATCGATTGCGCTCCCAGAATTGCGCTGATTGCTCCCTGCAACCGCCGCGTTGCCGCAAGAAGCGCGTTTGCTCGCCGCAACTCCCTATCCATCAGCGCAGCCTCAAAATGTCCGCTAGATTTGCATTTGCATCCACTACGGGTTCGATTCTGCCAAGCGTCGACGTTAAAAGCGAAGTAACGCCGGGACCGTGTCCCGCGACAAACGAACGGCCGTGCGCGACTACGCCAACCGAAACTGCGCCCGTGCGATAGATCCGGCCATATGAATGATCCGCATCAACAATTGCGACGATATCGCCCAGCCGCAGATCTCGTAATCCGTACCTTTCCGCCATGGTATCGTCGAACGTTTGAATATCGTAGTCGCCGCGGACGACCGTCGCGCGTCCTAATCCCGAACCCATAACCGCAGCGGGGATCATTTTTGCGACGCGCGCGCGTAAAATGCCGCCGTCCGTCAATTCTAGGCCCCACGCCTCGAGAAAGTCGGGATCGGCGTTGAAGACTTTGATCTCCGGAGCATCGAGAAAGCGCATTCCCAGGCCGCAACTCCAAACCTGAATCTTGTCGCCGATCGCCATTTTTCGCATGACGTCCGGCGGAAAATCGATCACCACGTGCTCGACGCCGCCGTGTTTGCCCGTCACGCGTCCCGTCTTACCTTTCGCATCGCCGCTGATGACTACGGCTTCGTTACCTACGCACGCCAGCACGTTGAGCGCCAAGTTGATGCGATCGTCGGGATGCCGCACGCTCACGCCCGGCTCGATGTGATCCGCCATAAAGGCGAAGGCGCCGTCACCAACCCGGACGTTCGGATTGATGCCGCCGACACTCGGCAGGATGAGCGCTTGGCCATCGTGCGTGACGTCGTACAGCCCCGTGTTGAGCTGAGAAGGTGCGGCTTCGCCGGCCACGGCGGTCACGACGAGTTCCGGCCGGTTAATGCGAAGGCTCACGATACTCCTTACCTAGAACCGGATGGAGGTGCAAATTCGTAAGCTTTTCCGGTTCGAGGCAGCGCACGTTCTCCCTTACCACCTGGGCAAGTGCGCCCGGCCGCACGGGCATTCGTACCGGCTCGAGGTCGCGCTTCGCGGGCCGCTTCGAGAAACAGGCGCGTCGCGCGGCATGATCGAGGACTTCGATCTGGTTCGCGCGGTAGTGCACCGGGAAATCCTGGACGTATTGGACCATACGTCGCTGAACGATCTCATCGAAAATCCTACATGCGAGCGCATCGTCGCGTGGATCTGGTCGAAACTGCAACCGGTGATGCCGGGGTTAGACGAGCTGGTGCTTTGGGAAACCGCGACTTCTTGCGCCGTACTTCGCAAAAGCGATTTTGAATAAATGCTGCAACTCGCAGAGATCTTTTACAGCATTCAAGGTGAAGGGGCATTCAGCGGAACGCCGGCGGTATTCGTGCGTCTTGCAGGCTGCAATCTTTCGTGCGACTTCTGCGACACCGATTACTCGTTGAAGTTTTTCGCCGGCGTCGACGATGTCGTGGCGCGCGTCCGCGAGCTCGGCGGCAACTGTCCTATGGTGATTCTCACCGGCGGCGAGCCGCTCGTGCAGCGCGAAACGCTCGCGCTTATCGATGCACTTCGCCGTGACGGCAGACGGGTCCACATTGAATCGAACGGCACCGTTTACACGGAGTTGCCGAAAGACGTATGGCTTTGCGTCTCGCCGAAGGAACGCGTCGACCCGCGCATGGCGAAGCGTGCAAACGAAGTGAAACTCATCGTTGACGAGCGCGTTCCGGAAGAGTGGCTGGATCTCTTCTCCGATAAACCGTTGCTTCTGCTGCAACCCGAAGGCAACAAGCCGAAGAACGTTGCGCTCGCGCTCGATTATGCAAAAGCGCATCCCGAGCGCTTCCGGCTCTCATTGCAAACGCACAAGTTGATCGGAGTTCCTTAGTGATCTTAATTGCCTGCGCGGTGGGCAAGGAACTAGATTTTCTGCGTCCCCAACCGCACGTCGAAATGCTGGTAACAGGCATCGGCGTTGTCGAAGCGGCGGCCGCCGTCTCGCGCGCGCTCGCGCAGAGCACCTACGATTTAGTTATCAGCGCAGGCATTGCCGGCGCATTTGAAGGATCGGCGGAGATCGGTGAGGGCGTCGTCGTGGCCGACGATTTGCTGCAGCTCGATCTCGAAACGGGCTCACCGCTGGCATTGCCGGATGGATTGCGCGTGATCGATCGAGCCGGCTCAGATCTGGTCCTGGTCGATCGCCTCGTTGAATTAGGCTTTCGTAGCGTGCGCGGCTTGACGGTGACTCGCGTAACGGCAACGGACGACACCGCGTCAAAGCTTGGCGCATTGGGCGTCGGCGTCGAGAGTATGGAAGGGTTCGGCGTTCTACGGGCAGCTGAAATCGCCGGCGTGCCCGCGATCGAAGTACGCGGGATTTCGAACATCGTCTGCGAACGCTCGCGCAGCCGCTGGGATTTTGCAGCCGGGGTCAGCGGCACGGAAAAAGTGTTAAACGCGCTGCTCGCTATGCTCGGAACCGCGGAACTTGGATAACACACTCACACTCGCGTATTCGCCTTGCCCCAACGATACCTACATCTTCGCCGCCTGGACCAACGGGATTATCCACGGCGCCCCGCCCGTCCGCGTCCATCTCGAAGACGTCGAGAATTTGAACATGTCGGCGCGCAACGCCGATTACTCATTGACCAAAGTGAGTTACGGCGCGATCCCGCTGTTGATGGGAAACTATCGCATTTTGCGAGCCGGCGGGGCGCTGGGGCGCGGCTGCGGACCGCTCCTTATCGCTCGCCCGGACAGCTCTCCGGATCTCGCCGATTTCGCAAACAAGCTTATCGCAATTCCCGGCGAGATGACGACGGCATTTATGTTGCTGCGTCTCGCGATGGGCATGCGGCCGCAAACAGTGCAATTGCGATTCGATAAAATCGTCGACGCCGTAGCGAGCGGTGCCGTAGATGCCGGCCTTATCATCCACGAATCGCGCTTTACGTACAGTGAAGCAGGTCTCGTGCAAATTGTAGACCTGGGCGAGTGGTGGGAGCGCGAAACCGGCATGCCGATTCCGCTTGGAGCGATCCTCGCGCGCAAAGATCTCGATGATGCCGCGGCGGCACAGGCCAACGACGCCATCCGCCGCAGTTTGGAGCACGCGCGCACCAAGGAAGACGACATCATGAACTACGTGCGGCAACACGCGACCGAGATGAGCGAAGACGTCATGCGCAAGCACATTGCCTTGTACGTCAACGATTTTAGCGGCGACGTCGGCGAGGAAGGCATGACCGCGGTGAACGAACTGTTCCGTCGCGCGCATAAGGCGCAGATCATTCCCGAAACAACTGAGGCTGTTTTTGTTTAAACGAAGCGTACGATTCTGCGCGGCGCTCTTCATAGCTGCCGCGGTCTTTTTCGCGCCCGCGCAGGCGGGCACACTTCCAGCGGCGCACGTCGTCTTAGGCGATGAAGTGTTCCTGCGCTCGGCATGGCGCGATCTGGGGGGCCACTGCGTCGGCGTAATCACGAATCAGACCGGCGTTACGTCGCGCCTGGTCAACATCGTCGACGCGATCAAAGCAAACGGTCACATCTGCCTCAAAGCGATCTACTCGCCGGAACACGGTTTGCGCGGCGATCGTCCTGCCGGCGCATACGTTTCATCGTATACCGATTCGCGCACCGGTTTGCCCGTTTATAGCCTATACGGCCCGCAGCGCCATCCGACGGCGGCAATGCTCGAGGGCGTCGACGTGCTGCTGTTCGATATTCAAGACGTAGGGTCGCGTACATACACGTACATCTCGACGATGGCGTACGCGATGGAAGCCGCCAAGCAATTCAACAAAGAGATCTGGATCCTGGACCGCCCGAATCCGATCGGTGGAACCATGGTGGAAGGGCCCGTGCTGGATCCGAATTTCAAATCGTTTATCGGCCTCTATCCGATCGCCATGCGTCACGGCATGACTGTTGGCGAGCTCGCCGAGATGTTCAACGATCGCTTCGGTATCGGCGCGAATTTACGCGTTATTCGTATGGAGGGGTGGCACCGATCCATGCTTTGGCCGGACACCGGCTTGCAGTGGGTTCAAACTTCGCCGAACATCCCTGAGTGGAGCACGGCAATGGTGTACCCGTGCTCGGGCCTGGTCGATAACGTCGGCCTCGACGGCGGAATCGGGACAACGAAGCCCTTCAAATATGTAGGTGCAATGGGTTTGGACGGCTATCGTCTCGCTGCGGTTTTGAACGCGCGGAATATTCCGGGCGTCTATTTCAGGCCGGCTTATTGGTCACCGCTTTTCGGCGAGAGCGCCGGCAAAGAGTATGGCGGCGTGGAGCTGGATGTTTTTAATCCGCGTGTTTTTCCCGCGGTGTTGACTGCAGTGGAACTTATAACTGCGGTACACGACATCTCGCCCGGCACGATTAACATTCGCGCTAAACCGCTAGCTATCGATTGGGGTACGGATTCGCTTGCGAGCGGTCTACAACAAGGCATCGGAGCGGACCTCATCGAGCAAAAATGGCAGCCGGCTTTGCAAAACTTCAAAGCCGCTCGCCTGAAATATTTGCTTTACGACTAGCCTAAGTCGCCGCGGCGCGTGCGGAGATAGTTCAGCTGCCACAAATGAATGAACCGCTGCAACTCTTCTTGCGTCTTCATGTCGATGTCGACGAACGACGTGCCGTGCGCGAACTTCTTTTGGTCCATGCTGAAGAACGTCACGAGCACCTTGGCCTTCACGCGCATCGGCGCAAAACCAGGCGGTTGGGTGCGCACAGTCTCCGGCCGTAGACCGAACGGACTTTGCTCGTACACTTCCTTTTCGACCGTCATGCTGGCTAAGAAGTCGTCGGGCAGCTTGAAGTCCAGAAAAAGAACGGAGCCCTTCTGGAAATCCTCGTCGCAGATCAGGCGCAAACCGCCGGCGCTAAGATCGTTCGCCTTGCCGCTTCTGCGCCCGCGCCGCCCTTCGAGCGTGTAGAACACGTCGAACTCAACGGGCATGCGAAAAGCGGAGCGTTTTTGCGTAGCGCTCGGTACCGCAGGCTTAAGGCGGCTTTCCGCTTTCTTTTTTTTAAAAAAGAACACGTTGGAATGGCCGTTAAAAGGCCACAGGTGCAGTTCCTTCTAAAGAAGTCCGGGTGATTGTTCAGCGCCTGATCGACGCGCTCGGCGCCGACGCAGTGAAGAGCCAAGCCGAGGACCTTGCAGTCTACTCTTTCGACGCATATTCGCAAGGACGCACCCCAACCGCGGTGGTGCTGCCCTCGTCGACGCGCGACATCGCGGCTGCTGTAAAGATTGCAAAAGATTGCGGCGAGCGGATCGTCGCGCGCGGGGCGGGGACCGGTTTGTGCGGCGGAGCGATTCCCGCCGAAGGCGGCATCGTCTTCTCGTTCGCGCGAATGAATCGCGTGCTCGAGCTCGACGCGCGAAACCGGATGGCGCGCGTGCAACCGGGCCTCATCAATCTCGATCTTTCAAAACGAGTTGCGCATGCAGGTTTATTCTATGCGCCCGATCCGTCGTCGCAAAAAGCGTCGACAATCGGCGGAAACATCGGCACGAATGCGGGCGGACCGCACTGTCTCTCCTACGGCACAACGGTAAACCATGTATTGGGTCTGGAGATCGTCGACGAAAACGGCGACGTGCTCAATACGTGGGTTGAAGAATCGGGTTACGATCTCACCGGCGCGCTGGTCGGCAGTGAAGGAACGCTGGGCATCATTGCATCGGCATGGGTGCGGCTCATGCGCCAACCCGAAGCCGTACGCGTATGGCTTGCGGGATTTCCTGATGTGGACACCGCGTCCGCAGCAGTTTCCGCGATTATCGGGGCCGGTATCGTCCCGACGGCGCTCGAGATGATGGATCATCTCGCGCTCGAGTTGGTGGAAGCCGCATTTCACTCGGGGTATCCAACCGATGCAGGCGCGGTGCTCCTCATCGAAAGCGCGGGGTTTGAAGACGATCTCAACGCTTACGAAGCGCTGATGGCGCCGATTGCGCGCGAGGCCGGTGCGACGTCGTGGCGCTCCGCGCGCTCGGAGGCGGAGCGCGAAGCACTGTGGGCGGGGCGCAAAGGCGCGCTTGGCGCAACGGGCCGCGTCTCGCCCAACTACTACATTCAAGACGTCGTCGTTCCGCGCACGAAGCTGCCGCAGGCGCTTAGCGCCGTTGAGACCGCATGCGAGACGCGTCATATAAAAGTTGCGAACGTCTTCCACGCCGGCGACGGTAATTTGCATCCGTTGTTGATGTACGATCGCAGCGATACGCGTCAGGTGGCGTCCGTCATTGACGCCGGTAACGACATCTTACAGGCCGCGGTAGAACTCGGCGGCACGATCAGCGGCGAACACGGGATTGGCTACGAAAAGCGTGGTACGCTGACGCGTATCTTCACGACGGACGATCTCGCAACGATGGCGCGCGTGCGCGATGTTTTCGATCCGAAGCGGCGCTTGAATCCGGAGAAAATCTTTCCGGCGGGTGTCGGTTGCGGCGAAGTGCAGGCGCGATGATCGCGCAGCGGTTCCTTCCCGAAAGCGTCGACGAACTTCGGCGGATCGTTGCAGAGTGCGACCGCGAAGGCCAAGCAATCGCGATTGAGGGCGGTCAAACGCTTCGCGGATTCGGCGCGCCCGTGCAGCGTGCAGGCGCAGTTCTTTCAACGTTGCACCTCGACGGCATCATCACGCATGAGTATCACGATCTCACGTGCTCCGTGCGCGCCGGCATGCGTCTTGCCGCGCTCGGCGACGTACTCGCACAGCATGGACAGTTCATTCCTGTCGACGCGCCGCTGCGCCGGAAAGCTACGATAGGCGGCACGCTTTCCGCAGGCTGGCTCGGATCGCGGCGTCATCTGTACGGACGCGCGCGCGATTTCGTTATCGGCTCGCAAGTCGTTCTTGCGGATGGAACGCTGGCCAACGCAGGCGGCATGGTGGTTAAAAACGTCAGCGGATACGATATGAGTAAGTTGTATATCGGCTCATTCGGCACGCTGGGAGTCATTACGCAATTGAATTTCAAAACGCTGCCGCTTCCGCCGCGCCGCCGCGTATTCTTGGCGCCGTTGCCTGAAAACGCGCGAACTCGCGCCGTCGCGCAAATTGCCGCCTTGCCGATCGCACCGGCCGCTGCATTTTGCATTGAAGGCTTCCGCAAAAGTATCGATGGGCACGACGGCATCGATGGACGGCTTCTTCTGCTTTTTGAAGGCTCCGAAGCGCTGCTCGATCGCGCAACGCGCGACTTGCGTTCGGCCCTCGGGCGCGCCGGCGTGCCGGAAACGATTATCGTTGATGCAGGTGCGGGCGAAAGTTTTGAGCGCGTGCTCGACGCATGCATTGAGAGTATCGGCGAGCGATCGGTCACGTATCGTTCCCTTGGAATGCCCGCCACCGCGGAAACCCGCGCTGTAGAGTTGCGCGACACAGCGAACCGTTTTCAGCTGTTTACCGATGTGCTGCTCGACATCATGAACGGCGATGTATTTATCCGGGTAAGCGAACGCGACAGCCGCGCATTCGCCGAAAAGATCGAGTCGTGCGATGACGAGATCCGCGCCTTGGAGCCACGGAGCGTTATTATTGCCGGCGACGCGCCGATTCGCGCGGCCCTGCGCGCTTGGGGCCAAGATCCGCAGTCGATCGAGAAAATGCGTACCATGAAACGGCAGTTCGATCCGCACGGTACGCTGAATCCGGGACGGTTCGTCGGCGGTATCTAACGGGTGCTCTCCGAGGATATCAACTGGGCCATCAAAAGCGTTCTGTTTGGCCCCAGGCGCCTTGCGTTTTTACTGAGCGGCGGGCTTGACGACGCTTTCGATCTCCGAACCTTTCTGGTGCACGTGGTACCGCTCGCGCGGAGCGCGCTTGCGCGCATCGAGGATCTTGCGCTTCGCATACCGGACGACGAACTTCGCGCGCAAGCGCTCTCGAGCTTGCGCGGCAAAGCCTATCACGTTGCAGGCGCGTGTATTTTGGCGACATTTCTTCCAAGCGGCGCTCGCGAGCATTACGTCGATATCGTCGCGCCGCTCGAGACTATCTACGACTTTCTCGATTGTTTGTGCGATCGTCACCCTGAAACGGAACCTAAGGCGTTCCGTCAACTGCACGAAGCGTTGGCGGATGCACTCGATCCCGCGCGTCCTTTGCACGACTATTATGCGTACGGGCCGCCGGGGGATGACGGCGATTACTTGCGCGCGCTCGTGCGGCGCGTGCGCCACGGGCTCGCGCGCTTAGGCGATCACGAACTGCTCGTACCATACTTTCGCGAAGCGGCGCAACTCTACGCCGACACGCAAACCTATAGCCACCTCCCGCCCGGAGAGCGTGAAGCAGCATGCGTAAAATGGTTCGAAGAGAACGGCCGGCGCTTCGGAGATCTGAGTTGGTGGGAATTCGGCGCCGCAGCCGGATCGCAATTTCACGCGTACGCACCGCTCTATGCTGCATTCTGCAGCGATTTCGAACGGATCGGCGATACGTATGCCGCGTACTTTCCGGCGCTTTCTGCGCTGCACGTCCTGTTCGATTCATTTATCGATCAATACGAAGACGGCGACCACGGCGATCTGAACTGGATCTCGTTTTATCCGGATGCGGAAGCGTTTCGCAATCGCGTGCATACGCTTGCAGCGCGCGCACAATCTGCTTTTTCGCAGCTCACATTTCCGCGGGCGCACCGGTTTACGATGCGCATCATGGCGCTATTCTATTTAACGCACCGGAAGATCGCGCAACAGCGCCTCGATCACGAAGCAACGGCGCTGCTGGAAGCCTTCGCGTAAACGCCGTTTAAACGCCGTCCGGCAATCCAATAGGTAGCCGCGCAAAAGAGCGGAAGCGCGCTAATTTGCAACAATGTCTCGGATGGCCCAATTCGCGCCACGCCGAAACCTACGGCAGTAACCAAAGCGGAACCGGCGCCGAAAGCAACCCCGTTCATGAGACCGAGCGCCATACCCAGATTGCGCGGCAGCATGCGCTGAACGATTACGACGCTTGGAGCGCTCTGCACGTTCAGAAGAGCGTTAGCCACCAGCAAAGCGACGATGCCGGCTGCACCGCCGAACGCGAAGAATGCATAAAGCGCCGGAGCCGCCGCTGCCAAACTCAGCACCGCAATCGCAACTGCGCCGAACCGGTCTCCGAGCCAGCCGCCTGCGTACAGACCGATTACGCCGGCCGCGAGAAACGCGGTAACGATCGAGCCGGCGTCCGTAATGCTTCCGCCGCGCGCGACGATGAGATTCGGGAGATAGGTCATGAATGCGGCGCCTGTCAGATACTTCAGCGCCGTGCCGGCTACCAACAGTGTGACACCGGCGCGATCTACGCTTTGCGGCATTTTCGCAAGAGCGGCATGATGCACTTCGCGTGCACGCTGAGCGTGCAAGTCGATACCACGCATCGCTCCGAATAATATCGCGATTGCAATCGCGCCGGGGACGAGCATCCATAGTGCGCCGTGGAGCCCTTCACGCTGCAGCAACGCCGATATGGCTACCGGGCCGGCAGCATAGCCAATCGCGCCGCCAATTTGAAAAATCGAAATCCCTCCGGATTTCCGCTCACCGCTGAGAAGTGCCGCGTATTTGCCGGCCTCGGGATGCATAACGGCGGATCCGATTCCACCCGCGACAATAAGCAATGAAAGAACGGCGAGGCCGGGCGATATGCCGATGAACGAAACCGCAACGGCCGTGAGTCCAACGGACGCGGGAAGAAACCACCACCTTCCGGCGCGATCGGAGTAGGCACCAAAAACCGGTTGCACGATCGAACTTGTGAGATACCAGAGGAAGCCGATTGCGCCTTGATACAGCGGCGAAAGATGGTGCGCGCTGACGATTGCAAAAATCAACAGCGGCACCATCCCCGAATAAAAGTCGCTGGCGCCGTGGGCGAAGCTTATGCCGATAAGGCCTCTGAGATTAAAGCGGCTCACACCTCCATTTTAACTCGGCGTTATCGTGATCTCCTCGCTGTAAATGTCGTACCGTGTGACTTCGCCTTGCGTGAACGCCGCCGGACGGATAAACGATTTCACAAACGCGTCCTCATGCTTGGCCATGAATTCGTAGAACTTCGGCGCGTCGTCAAGCGTTCCACGGTGCGTAATAATGAATGACGGATCGATCTCGCCCCGGCGCATCCGATCCATCAATGGCCGCACGTAGCGGTGCGTGTGCGTCTGCCCGGTGCGCACTTGGACGCCCTTTTCAAACAGCGCACCCATCGGCATCATGTCGATGAAGCCGCCGTACACGCCGGGAACCGAGAGCGTGCCGCCCTTGCCGACCGCTTGAATCGCAAGGCGTAGCACGTGCGCGCGATCGAGGCCCAAACGCACGCTTTGCTTTGCTTTATCCAAAATGACGTCGGGGACGGCGCCGCCGTGCGCCTCCATTCCCACGCAATCGATGCACGCGTCCGGACCACGTCCGCCCGTCATCTCATACAGCGCCTCGAGCACATTGTAACGATCGAAATCCAGTGGTTGCGCACCTGCCTCAGACGCCATTTCTAAACGTTCTGGAATGCGGTCGATCGCAATAACTTGCCCTGCACCGAGCATTATCGCGCTTCGAATCGCAAATTGTCCTACAGGCCCGCATCCGAAAACGGCAATGACGTCGCCCTGCTTGATGTCGCAATTTTCCGCCGCCATATATCCGGTCGGGAAAATGTCGCTTAAATACAGCGCGCGTTCGTCGTCGAGATCGGCCGGAACCGCAAAGCATCCCACGTCGGCAAACGGCACGCGCACGAACTCTGCTTGTCCGCCCGAATATCCGCCAAAAAGATGCGAGTATCCGAAGAGTCCGGCGCATGAATAACCGTAGAGGCGCTCCGCCATGCCGGCGTTTGGATTGGAGTTATCGCACAGAGCCCATTGGTCGCGCACGCACGGCTCGCAGTTTCCGCAAGCAATATTGAATGGCACGACGACGCGATCGCCCGGCCGAATCGTACGCACACCCGGACCAACTGCTTCGACGACGCCCATGAATTCGTGACCGAGCACGTCCCCGGGCTTCATCGTCGGCATGAAGCCGTTGTACAGATGCAAGTCCGAACCGCAAATCGCTGTTGCGGTTACGCGAAGAATAGCGTCACGCGGATTCAGGATTTCCGGATCTTTCACGCGTTCGACGCTCACGTCGTGCGGAGCGTTCCAAACCAGGGCTTTCACGCGTATCTCCTTCCTGTCGGAATTTCACCGGCTTCCAGCAGGGCTTTCGCTCGGCGCAAAACGTCTTTGATCGCATATTTTCCGACGCCGCGCATCGTCAAGTACATCTCGGTCCCACGGCCATCCGGGGCGTCGCAAAGCTCCATCTTCTCGATAGCCCCGAGCATGCGTTTCGATCCGAGAGATTCGATGATCCGTTCGCGCGATTCGATAAACCGTTCGACGCGATCGCGCGGCGCCAACACCGTCATTGCTTGCCTTACCGGGCGCCGCATTCGCGCACGAGCATTGCGTGCAACGTATGTAAGCGCCAATCCAGCCGCCGCTCCTGCGGCAAATAGGGAGACCGCAGTGCTATTACGCCTATCCATGGGTCTTGTTTTCCCAAGATACGGGTATTGCCACGCCATGCGAATCTCGAACGTACTGAAGGCAGCAAGCGTCGTGTTGGCCGGACCAATTGTTGCGCGAATCGTTTCACGCGCACTGTGCAAGTATTCGTTGAACGGTCAGTGCGTATTTATAACGGGAGCTTCGCGGGGCCTCGGTTTCGCGCTCGCGATGGAGTGCGGAAAGCGTGGCGCGCGCGTCGCAATTTGCGCGCAAAATCCGGATACGTTGGAGCGTGCTGCCGAGCGCCTACGGGAGCGTGGCATGGAAGTGCTGCCGCTCACTTGCGACGTGCGCGAGCCTGGCCAAGTCGCTGCCGCGATTCAACATGCGTATGAGGCCTTTGGAAGGCTAGACATGCTTGTGAATGACGCCGGAACGATCGCGGTCGGGCCGCTGGACTCGCTGACGCGTCAGGATTATGAGGACGCGATGAACACGCACTTTTGGGCCACGTACTACGCGGTCGAGAGCGCGTTACCAATTTTCAAACGGCAAGGCGGCGGGCGCATCATTAACATCACGTCGATCGGCGGAAAGGTAAGCGTTCCGCATCTCCTTGCGTATTGCGCAAGCAAATTCGCAGCGGTTGGGTACTCCGAAGGGCTGCGCGCCGAACTGGCTCAACAGCACATCAGCGTGACGACCGTGTGTCCGGGGCTGATGCGCACCGGCAGTCCGCGTAACGCGTGGTTTAAGGCGCAACACCGGAAAGAGTACACCTGGTTTACGTTGTTCGACACACTTCCGGGATTTTCGATCGGTGCGCGAAGCGCCGCCCGCGCCATTATCGACGCAGGCGTACGTGGTGACGCCGAAATCGTGCTATCGCTACCGGCCCAAATCATCTCGCTGCTGCATGGGATCGCACCCCGTTTTACCGCGGATCTCATGGCGCTCGGCGCGCGCCTCCTACCGGGTCCCGGCGGGATCGAACAACGCAAAGTGCGCGGCGCGGAGAGCGCGACCGCTCTTACTGAGTCTCCGCTCACTATACTCGGCAAGAAGGCGGAGCGCGAGTATAACCAAATAGCCTGACTATGGAACCTTACAATCGGCGGCGCAACGCGCTCGCGGCTGCGTTGGACGGCGGCGTTGCGGTGATTCCGGCCGCCTACGAACGGCTGCGCAGCAACGACACGGAGTATGAATTCCGGCAAAATTCCGATTTCTTTTACTTGACCGGTTTTCGCGAACCCGATGCGGTACTTGTCATTGCTCCCCACCACGGACGCGAACGTACGATTCTTTTCGTGCGGCCCAAAGATCGCGCGCAAGAGATCTGGACCGGCCGCCGTCTCGGCGTTCAAGACGCGGCCGAACAGCTCGGCGTCGATGCAGCGTTCGCTCTAGATGAACTCGATTCGCGCTTACCCGAGTATCTATATGGTGCGCAGCGTCTATTTTTTGCGCTCGGACATAGCGAGACGTTCGACCGCCGCGTACAGCACGCGCTATCGGCAGCGCGCGCTCGAGCGCACCGCCACGGACGAGCGCCCGAAGAGATAGTAGAGCCGGCCGTTATACTGCACGAATTGCGCTTACGCAAAGAAGCCTACGAAATCGAAAAGATGCGCCGTGCGGCCGCGATCACCGCTGCAGGGCATCGGGCGGGCATGCAGGCCACGAGGCCCGGCTTGCACGAGTACGAGATCGAAGCGCTCATCGAATACGAATATCTTCGCGCAGGCGCGACGTTTGCATACCCGTCGATCGTTGCGGGTGGCGAAAACGCAACCATTCTGCATTACAACACGAACCGCGACGCGTTGCGCGACGGCGATCTTCTGCTGGTCGACAGCGGCTCGGAGTTCGATCTGTACACGTCCGACGTTACACGCACGTGGCCCGTTAACGGGCGATTCACGGCAGAGCAGCGAGCGATATACGACATCGTTTTGGCTTCACAAGAGGCGGGCATAGCGCAAGTCAAAGCGGGCGTGTCCTGCCGCGAATTCCACAATGCGTGCGTCCGCGTAATTACCGAAGGGTTGCTCGACATCGGTCTGTTACAAGGCAGCGTGGACGAGAACATCGAGAAAGAGCGCTATCGCGATTACTACATGCACGGTTCCGGTCACTGGCTGGGATTGGACGTGCACGACGTCGGCCGCTACCGTACCGCAGACGGCGAGCGATATCGCGCTTTCGAACCGGGCATGGTGACAACTGTTGAGCCCGGCATCTACGTGCAGCGCGATCTCGATTGCGACGAGCGCTTTAAGGGCATCGGTGTCCGGATAGAGGATGACATCCTCGTCACGGAGAGCGGCAACGACAATCTTACTGCCGCCATCGCGAAAACCGTCGCAGAAATCGAGGAACTCGTCGGCGAGACTGCGTGCGCGTAGCAGTTTTTGGCGCGAACGGATTTATCGGCAGGCATCTTTGCGCTTCGCTTCGTTCGCGCGGTGACGCGGTCGTCGCAGCTTCATTGCGCGATCCGCGTGCAGCTGCGCGCGCCGCAGCGGATTGCGACGCGGTAATCAACCTCGCCGGCGAATCGCTGGCACAACGCTGGAACGCTGATGTAAAAAGCCGCATCCTCGAAAGCCGCACGCAACTGCCCTCGCTATTCTTCGACGAGCTTGCAAAGCTCGAAACGAATCTCAAGACGTACGTTTCCGCGTCGGCGATCGGATACTATGGAACCAGCGAATCGCGGACGTTCACCGAAGAGAACGCGCCCGGAACAGACTTTCTCGCACACGTTTGCGTCGAATGGGAACGCATTGCAGAGCGAGCGGCAACTTTCGGCATGCGCGTTGCATGCGTACGCGCGGGACTCGTGCTCGGGACGGACGGCGGCGCGCTGGCACGTCTTCTACCCGTTTTTAAAGCGGGGACCGGCGGACGCGCGGGCAGCGGAAAGCAATGGTATTCGTGGATTCATATAGACGATGCAGTCGGCATCTACTTGCTCGCATTGGATCGTCTAGATGGTGCGATCAACGCGACCGCACCGAACCCCGAGCGCAACGAAGAATTCACCAAAGCACTCGCGCATGTCTTGCACCGTCCCGCCGCATTCCCGGCGCCACCGTTCATGCTGAAAGTGATTCTCGGCGAAGGTGCGATGCTGGTGCTCGAAGGGCAGCGTGTCGTTCCGCAGCGTGCGATCTCTGAGAATTATTCATTCAAATTTCCCGCGCTCAATGAAGCCCTTGCAGACCTTATCCACTGAGCGCCTCATTCTCGAGCCGGTGCGTCCCGCACATGCGGACGAAACGTGGCCGCGCCAGAACGACGAACGCATGTGGACGTTCTTTCCGGACTTGCGCCCGCGCACTCTGGAGCACTTACGGGTTATTTACGAGCGCCGCCAACACGGTTCGCCTAACGACTCCGAGGTATGGCTGAACTATGTCTGCCGGCTGCGGACCGGGGGCGAAATCGCCGGCGAAGTGCAAACGACCATCTATACCCGGGCCGGAGCTGCGTACGTCGCCTACGCAATCTTTCCGGATTTTCAGCGCAAGGGCTTTGCGCGCGAGGCCGTTGCAGCGCTCATCGATCACGTCCGTAAAGAATACGGCATCGCGAATTTCTTCGCCGAAATGGATACGCGGAATGAAGCGTCGTATCGTTTAGCGGAGTCGCTTGGATTCGTTCGCGTCGAGACGCACGGCACCGTCGAACGCGGTCACGGAATTATTGCAGATGAATACGTGTACGAATTGACGTTCCGGCCCGGGACTCAGTAAATGTCGTACACGTCCGCCGTAATGCCGGGCTTTACCATCGTTTGGGAATGCGACGGCGAGCAATCCGAAATGTGGTGGCCTTTGAAACGGTGCGCGTGAACGTGGATAACGGTTTGCTGATTCGCCGAAATCATGAGGATCGCGGGACAAACCGCGAGCTGGCCCCTTTGCAATACGTCGATGCGTGCCATGCCCGGCATCACTGTCAGAAACGTCGCGTTGCCGTTGCGATCGCTTATGCGCTGCTGATCGCCGTCGCGCGCAGTGAGCTGAACGATCCATCCAGGCGACGGTTTTCCACTCTTGCCGTCGGTGACGGTGACATAAACGATTCCCGTATTGCTATCCGCAAGTGCGCCGGCAAGCGGCAACAGGATAAAGCCAAGCAGTGCGGCAGCGGCGCGAATCGCGCTCATATATTAGGCGATAGCCTCCTCAACCGGAAACTCCAACGCTTCCAAATACTTCTCCGCGTCCATAGCCGCTCGGCAGCCGAGCCCGGCTGCAGTCACGGCTTGCTTATAACGAATGTCGTAAACGTCACCTGCTACAAAAACGCCTTCCACGTTCGTAGAAGTTCCGTCGGGAGAGCGAATGTAACCCGCCGCATCCAAATCCAATTGGTCTTTAAAGATTGCGGTATTGGGATCGTGGCCGATCGCTATAAACAGCGCATCGGCTTTAAAGTCGGTGTGCGCGCCCGTAACGATATTCCGCAACTTCAGCATCTCGAGCGTTTCGCCGCCAATCGCTTCTTCAACGACGGTGTCCCAAATGAACTCGATCTTGTCATGCGCCAGAGCGCGATCGGCCATGATTTTGCTCGCGCGCAAGCCATTGCGGCGGTGAATGACGGTCACTTTGCGGCCGAATCGCGTTAGGAACAGGGCTTCCTCCATCGCAGAGTCGCCGCCGCCGACCACGACGATGTGACGATCGCGGAAAAATGCTCCATCACACGTCGCGCATGTCGAAACACCGCGCCCGCGCAAGCGTTCTTCACCCGGAATGCCGAGCCAACGTGCGCTTGCGCCCGTGGCAACGATCACGCTTTTTGTTTCGTACTCGGCGTCGCACGTGCGCACGCGAAGCGGACGCTTGGAGAAGTCGACGCCGGTTGCATCGACATTTTCAATGCGAGCTCCGAAGCGCTCGGCCTGTTCCCGGAATTTGATCATCAAATCGGGGCCCATGATACCGTCTGGGAAACCGGGATAGTTTTCGACCTCAGTCGTAAGCATAAGTTGACCGCCGTACAATCCGCCCGCTAAAACCAGAGGACGAAGGTTAGCGCGCGCGGCGTAAATGGCAGCGGTCAGACCTGCAGGCCCGGACCCGATAATGATGAGGCGTTCCATACCGGACCTTTCGACTGTACGGCTAAGGCTTCCGGTTGCATGAGGACATGTGCATGGCGCTTGAAGACGACTTTAACGACGTTCTGACCAAGGCGATGCGCGGCACCGGCACGAGCGTCGCCGCGCTTTCGCGAGCGACCGGGCTCCCGCTGGAGACCGTCGGGGCATGGGCGAAGGGCCGCCAAGCGCCGTCAGAAGATCAAGCGCGGGCCGTGGCGGCCGTTCTGCGCTTAGATCCCGGGAAATTTGCGGACGCAGCCGCACGGCGATGGCATCCGGATGGCATCAGGCTTCCCGACGTCCGCCATCATCCGCACGATCCGCATCCCAGCAACGGCTATGTGTTCTTCTTGGACGGCGGCAAACGGGCTGCATTGATCGATCCGGCGGGCATTCCGCAGAATCTCTTACGAGTGCTGCGCGACGGGCAATACCATTTGGAATATATTTTGGTCACGCACAAGCATGCCGATCACTGCGATGCGACTGCGGAAGTCGCGATGAACTTTCCGCGCGCGAAGATCGTCATGCATTCGGCGGACATTCATGCTATCGGCTCGTTCGCGGACAAGGCTCTTCGTCTGAAAGACGGCGAGGATTTACCCTTCGGCGATGTCACGATTCGCATGCTTCATACGCCGGGTCATACCGACGGATCGTCGTGTTTTCTCTTCAAATCTACGATTTTCAGCGGCGATACGCTGTTTGCGGGCAGTGTCGGCGGCGCATATGGTGACGCCAGCACCTACGATGATATCTTAAACAGCGTGCGTTCAAAGATCTTCACATTACCTGACGACACGGTGATCATGCCCGGACACGGTCCGCCGTCAAAAGTCCTCTGGGAAAAAGAACACAACCCGTTTTTCTAAGCCGCCTTCATCACCCGTTCACGTTTCACGCGCATGATGTAAAAACAGAGAGCGCGGTGATGTTTCATGACGCGCGTCCAAGCGACACTGTGGGCGTGCCTAATCCTGACCGGCTGCGGCGGCGGCTCGGGTGGGATGATGTCGTCACAGCCGGCGCTTCTCCGTTCGCCTCCGCCGCCGGTACCGCAGCAGCAGACGCCTCGCCCTACGCAGCCGCCAGATCGCGATAAAACCCCGGCGCCACAGGAGAGCCCATCACCTCCCAACGTGACGCAACCCACGCCGGCTGGAACGCCGACACCGGTGGTAGTGCCTACATCGGAACCAGGGGAAAAGCCCTGCGCCGGCTTTCGGTGGCCGGTGAAAATTGCAGACGACGCAGACGCGCTATCGATCGCTCTTTCGAGCAGAATGGACATCACTATCGCCGCGTTACGGCAGTTTGCGGCGCCGGGCGTTAGTGATACCACCGCGCGCACGGCTCCGGTTGAAACGACAGTTTACCGGATAACGAACGTAACGCTGCGCTTCGTTGCGATGCAGCACGACGCGGATTATCATCTTGTGATTTCAGATCCGAACGGCGTCACGATGATTGTTGAAAGTCCCGATCCGAATTGTGCCCTTGCGAATTCCAGCACGCTCGCAACGCAGATACAAAATGTTCGCGCATCGGTTAACCGCGCGATACCCAAGCTTCCGGCGCGTCCTGATACATCCGTGACGGTCGAAGGCGTCGGTTTCTTCGATTTTTTCAGCGGAGCGTTCGGACAGGCGCCGAACGGCATCGAGCTTCACCCGGTGACGGCTATCTGTTTCGGCGTAAATTGCCGCTTGTAGTCTATTTAGCCGAAACGGATAGTTTTTTTGAAATGATGCCGTCGGCGCTAAGGGTAATGTGGACGTGCGATGGCGCGGAGTCGTCCGTCCGCAGCGCTTGAAACTCGATGACGCCCTTTCCACGATCGTTGAGTTGCAACGTATAGTGGAATGGCGCGCAGGCCGTGTTGGTACAGAACGAGGCGATCCAGCCCCTCGGTAAACCGTCGGCGCTCAGCGCGACCGCTTTGCCCGCGGGTCCGGTAAGAGTCAATTTGTATTTCGCAGCTGCGGGCGTAGCCGTGCGGGGCGACGGGCCGGTCCACGGGCCGAGCGCGAGCGTAACCAAAGCGAGCAACATCATGTGCGTAATTTATACCCGACGACGGCCATGCGCAGAGCGATGGCCAGTGCTATAAGCATCAACGCCCCAATAGCGGCCGTGGATTGCCAGAGCGAGAGATAACTTTGACCGGTATAGCTGAACCGGAAGGCATCGATCGTGTAGAACATGGGGTTGAAGAGCTCCGCGCGCTGCAGCGCCGGCGGAAGCAGCTGCGCCGACGTGAACACGCCGCCGACGAAGACCAGCGGCGTGATCGCGAACGTCGTAAGTACTGCGAGATGGTCGAACTTTTCAGCGATCAATCCGAAGATAATGCCTAGCGCGGAGAAGAGCACTGAGACGATAACCATAACGCCGAAGTAGAGCGCCCAATTACTCGGCAGCGTGTGCACCAGCAGAAAGCCAAGCGCCATAATCATGTTCGCGATAAGCAGCGCTCGCGCAACGCTGCCCAAAATGTAGCCGAAAACCATTTCGCCTGCCGACATCGGCGCAATCAGCATCTCCTGAATCGAGTTCATGAACCGGCCTTGAAACACCGAACTGCTGCACTCGCCGTACGATGAGTCGATCACTTGTAGCATGATGAGACCCGGAATGAGGAACTCCGCGTACGATACGCCTTGAACCGTTTTGATGCGGCTTCCAAGCGCGAGTCCGAAAATCGAGACATAGAGCAGCGTTGTAATGACCGGCGGCCAAATCACCTGATTGATGATCTTGAGGCTGCGGACCATCTCGCGCTTCATCAGCGTGAAAAGCGCAATCCAATTCACCTTCACGATCGCGTAAGCTCCAAGAAGACGTCCTGTAACTTTTTGCCTTCGCGTTCCAGCAAATCGCGCGTCGGTTCGAGTGCGACGAGCTTTCCGGCGCGAATAATTCCGATGTTGCGGCAAAGCGCTTCGGCTTCTTCCAAATAGTGCGTCGTGAGAAAGATCGTCATGCCTTCGCCGTTGAGCTTGCGCAGCAGATCCCACAGCTCCAGGCGTAGTTCCACGTCGACGCCGGCGGTGGGCTCATCCAAAATGAGCAGCTTCGGCGAATGAATCATCGCACGAGCAAGCGTGAGCCGTCGCTTCATGCCGCCGGAGAGCTTCATGTAATCCTGCTTCGCTTTTGATGCAAGACCGAATTGCTCGAGCAGCATGTCGGCACGATCGCTTACCTCTCGCGGCCGTAAACCGAAGTAGCCGGCTTGATAAATGAGGATGTCGCGGATCGAGAGATAGCGATCGAAATTGTATTCTTGCGGCGCAAGACCGATAAGCCGCCGGGCGTCGCGCCACTGTTTGAGGTTATCGTAGCCGAACACCTTAATAGTTCCGGCCGTCGTGCGCGCAAGGCCGACAATCGCATTGATCGAGGTGGTTTTGCCCGCCCCGTTCGGTCCGAGGAATCCGAAAAAGTCTCCGGCTTCCACGCGCAGCGAAATACCATCGACCGCGGTGAAGTCCCCATACCGCTTGACGACGTTCGAGATTTCTAAGGCCGGCGTTCGGCCGTTTAAGGCACTAAGCTCTTTAATCGTTTGTACCGGTGTCGACGTAGGGTTGCAATCAAATCTGCACTACCCGGAATCCCGCTATCGGCCAATTGGGTTGCAACTTTTTTTACGTCGAAGGGTACTCGGCGGTGTTTGACTTCCCAACCGCCCGCACGCTGCGTGAAAATTGCATAAGACGCTCGCGGATCGCCGTCTTTCGGAAGCCCTGCGGACGCCACGTTAACCAGCAATTTGCCGCGCCACATGCGCGCGTACGGAATATGCAGGTGACCGAATGCGATAGTTGTGGCCGTTTCGTTGCCGATGAGCCGCTGCAGGGTTTCATCATCCGCATCCGGCCACAAGTGCTCATCGTCCGTCGTCGGGTTGGCGTGAACGACCAGCAATTGATTGGTATCCTCGCCGAAGCGGAGCGAAAACGGCAGCTCGCGCAGCCATGCGAGCTGTTTTTCTCCCAACTCATTGCGTTGCCACATCGCTTGGCGCCGATCCGACTCATCGCAACCGTGCATCTCTTCTTCGCTCAACGCAAATAAATAGCGATCGGTGTTGCCCCGAATGCACTGCGCGCCGATGTCCTGGAAACGCTGGAGGACTTTCTTCGGTTTCGGCCCGTCCATGCAGAAATCTCCGGCGCCAACGATAACGTCCGCGCCCCCTTGATGCTGCAAATCGGTAAGGCATGCGTCCAAGCCGACCAGATTACCGTGAATATCGGAGAAGATCGCGATGCGCATCGGCAAGCGTTACACGCGTTTGAGATCGAGCACCATCATCGACGGCGAAATGCCGATGCGCCCGAAGTCGTATAAATCGATGGCCTCGACAACCGTGCCGCCCTTTCGAAGCGTATCGATGACGCGCGGGAAACGCACGTCTGCGAGCACGTGATGATCGCCGAGGTTCAGGACGCCGGCGCCAAGATCGTCGGCAGCCGGCGTCGTGAAGATTTTGAATCCGGCAAACGCCGCGTGATCGATTCGGTCAGAGGGCGCGAGCACGACGGTATCGGAAGCAACCACGCCTGCTGCCGCGCGAAGGCTCGGAACGGAATCCGCAAGTTTCACCTCGACGACGTTGAAGCCGTGCGCCTTCGCGATGTTCGCGAAACCGTTGCGTCCCAGCGTGTTCGACCGGCGGCTCAGACCGATGAATGCCGTGTTACCGGCCATTAAAATATCCGTACCGTCCAACAATCCCGGTGCGGCAACGTGTCCTGCGACCGGCACGTCGTGCTTGACCAGCTCACCTTCAAGCCACGCGCTTTCCGGGCGCCGCGTCATGGGCGACGGCCGCAGCATGACCGCACCGTTCTCGAAGACGATCGCAGCGTCGGCAACGGCGCTTGCGTACGGATCGGTCGTATGCGGTTCGAGCAACGTAACGTCGCAGTTGAAATAGCGCAGCGTCTTAATGAGGATCTCTTGCTGCGACAAAGCTCGTGAGTGGACCGCATTCGGCTCACCCGGAAGGGGCCGCGCCGCTTCAATTGCGGCAGGCGGCCGCACGAGCACCGCCGCACGCAGTGCGCCGGTCGGACTTGCCACAAGGCGAGGTCCCCAAGAAGTAGTCGTTGCTTGCATCAGTCGTTATCGTTCTTCATTTTCAAGGCTTGCAGCGCGGCTTCATAGAGGGCGCGTTGCTCGGCTTCATAGACCTTCTGGGCCAGCACCGCGCGCCGCGCGGCGAGGACGTCGGCCCGTCGCGAAAGATCGATGATTCGAGCGGAACGTTCGACATCGGCGTCCGGACCACTTTGGTCGGTCTTCGCGAGAAGCGCCGCAATGCGGCGTCCCTCGACACTGGCCGTCTGCATGGGCACGGGAATCGCCGTAAACGGCGTCATGTCGGCCGAGGGCGTAAAGAATGACGCCATATCGGTCGCAAGGAGATCGCCGAGCGAGAGCGGCGGCAATCCGAGCATCTCCTCTTCGGTCTTGAGAATGCTCACCGTGGAGAGATGCTCGTCACCGAGGTAGTGATGCTTGACGTATGGCGAGACGACGACCGCATAGGTGCGATGCTCGCTGATATGGTCGCGCGAGCTTTGCGCGTCGTCCGGAGTGATGAAGATCGCAGTCGAATTCCACGACGGTTGATGAGAGAGGAAATCCACGATCATCCCGAGCGCGCGATCTCCGTCCGCAACCTCTTCGGGAAGCGGTGGAATGTCGACGCCAAAGCCGCCGTGATCCGCGGGCAGCCAGATGTACGTAAAGTCCGGTACGGCGTTTTGCGACTCGAGTTGCTGAAAGTCGCGAATGAATTCGCGCGCGCGGCGCACGTCGCGAATGCGCAAATTCCAGCCCGGATAGTTGAGATCGATGTGCTGTCTCAACGCCGCAAGCGACGGAACGTCAAGCGCATAAAGTCCGCCGAGGCCGCTGGTGGGCGCCAATTGATCTTGCATGCTCACGAAGTTCGGATCGTCGTCCGTCGGATTCTCGGCCGATCCTTCGTCGTAACCAGAGACACGGATCAGGTCGCCGTAATCGCGATACGACAGACCCGAACGCTGTGCAGCGTTGAAAATGTACCCCGAGCGCGGATAGTCTTCCGGATCTTCGTTTTTGTTGACGAGCGGCGAACGTCCGCCTTTCGAGAGGAGCGTTTTCTCGCTATATGCGGTAGCGATGCCGGCCGCAGCATATTGATGGCCTGCATCGGATTCTTCCGCGTCCGCGTAGAGATTCGTCGCCAATCCGTATTGCCGTGCGAGGGCGTGCAGATTGGGCGTAATGTTCTCGCCGAATGAAACGAGCGACGGATCGCCCTTTCCGTACGGTTGTCCGTTCGCGTCCCGCAGATCGCCGAGCATCGAGTCGAACGTTTTATTTTCTTCCAGGATAAAGACGACGTGTTTGATAGCTCCGCTGCGGAATCCGGAACGGAGTGGCGGAACGATCGGATCCATCGTGCCGCGTCTTGCGGTCCGCGTATAACGCAACGCGGAAAGTGTCGTTCTCGGCAAAGGGAGTTTATGCAAATCGATACGCTGCAGCGTCGCCCAAATGACGTTGCTGTCTTCGGCTGCCTGATAGATGTGACCATCGGCTGCTGTCCGGTACGGCGGCCCACCTTCAAACCGCGGCTCTTGCCCGAAGCCTTTTGCATTGGCAACGTACAAATAGCGGCCGGTAGGAGAGACCGCAATTGCACTCGGGAACCAGCCGGTTGGAATCAATCCTAAGCGGTGCAGTTGCCGCGGATTCGTGGAATCGAGCACGGCGATAGCGTTCATACCTGCAAGCGCAACGTATAAACGCTTGCCGTCCGGACTGCGCACGATCGCATCCGGCTGCGTGCCGTACGGCGATTTGTCAAACAAGCGCAGTTGCAAACCGCCGATGACGCGCGGTATTCCGAAAAGATCGACGATCGCAATACGATCGACGTTGGTCATGCAGACGTACGCGTAACGGCCGTTTTTCGAAAGTACAATGGCACTAGGGTGTGCGCCGCCGACGTTTTGCACTCCGTCGGGTGCGACGTCCATCGGCGTACTGACGATGCCCGTGCTCGAGACGTCACCGCCGACTGAAACGGGAACGCTGGAAAGCGACGAGCCTTGGTTCGGCGCGAACGGTACGTTTGCGAAAGGCGGATAGCGTACCGGTTGCGACAGATTCCCGTACCGCATAAGGCCGGGATTGGTGACGTACAGCCGGCGGCCAGAAGCGGCGGCGGCATACGGAAAGAAACCAACCGGCGCACTATGCAACAACGTACGTCTGACGATGTCGATCGCGCTGACGGTATTCGCTAAATTGTTAACGACGTATGCAATGCGGTGATTTGGTGAAAGCGCGATCCATCCCGGATAGGCGTGATTCTGATTTGCATAACGCTGATCTGTGGGTCCGGGCAAGGCGAGATAGGTATTTTCCGGATGGAGCTTTCCTTGCGCGTCAAGATGCAAAAAATACAAAAGATTACTGCCGCCGCCCGACGCCATCACCAGCGTCTGCGCCGCATTGCGGGGATCTTTCAGCGCAGTAAGGCCGACGAAGAACGAAGTGTTTTCAGGCGAGTACACATCGGTAACCGTCATCGTCGCCGTATTTACGACCGTAAGCGAATAGCCGCCGCGCACTTCCGGAACGATATGGCTGACCGACTCGGCTTCGCGCTCGTCGTCGTTTGTGACGATGGCGTATTTTCCATCGGGCGAAAGCGCAACGCCGAGCGCGTTCATTCCAACGACAACGCTCTTGCCTACCGGAGAGACGATGCGTCCGTTCGGAAGAATAACGTTGTAAGGTCGGGACGGATCCGGCGCACCGGCAATACGGGAACCGGCAGGTGCCATATAAATCGTCGGCGGCGGTGCCGCCGCCATAAGAGCAACAGCGGATACCGCTGCAAGAAAGGCTCGCAACTTCACGTACGCGCTATACGATAAAAAGGCGCGACGCCCTAGGCTGCCCGCCCCTTAAACAGAATTTAATATCGTAATCCAGTGATTCCAGAAGTCGGCGTCGTCCTCGGGCTTTTGCGCCGCTGCGCGCGCACGTTGAATCTGCTTCGCTACTTCCGGTTGACCATCGGCGCTGAGGTTCTCTTGCAAGAATTGGGAGGCAGCATCGAGCGCATCTTGCGGCTCCAACGGATCGGACATGAGCGTATCGAGAAAGCGTTTATACAGCTCGGGATCGCGAGATCGATCGCCGTCCATCTCCATGTTGCGTGCAAGATCTTCGAGAGCAGGACTGTGATAATGCGCCGCCCATTCGAGTAAGAGTTTGCGAGTGGCTTCGTAGGTTTGTTGCTTGGAAACGAATTGCATCGCGCGTGTTATACCCGCGCCGTCAGGCGGTCAATTTATTTAGCGCAATCCCAAGGCGGCGGGCGCCTTCTTCGGCCTCCTGCGCCGGGAGATGCCCAAACGACAATCTCAACGCCGGAGGCCCTTGCCGCGTCGGATAAAACGGCTCGGACGGCATCACGAGGACCCCTTGCCGCGCGCACGCGTCAAACGCAGCCTGTGTCGAGATCCGCGGCGGCAAGGCGAGCCACACGTTCAACCCGGCAGCGGGCGGCCGGACATCGGCCCACGGAACCTCGCGCGTGAGCGCTTCGATAAACGCGTTGCGCCGTTCTAAATATAATGTGCGGGCGGATCGCAAATGGCGGGCGTACGCCGGACCATTCATGAACCGCCAAAGCGCGCGCTGTGTAAGTGTCGACGTAAAGACGTCGGTGCGCGCCTTCGCAAGCTCCAAAGCATCCGCGAGCGCGCCTTTACAATACAAATAGCCGATGCGCAACGCCGGAAAGATCGACTTCGAAAGACTCTCCATGACGATCACGCGGCCGTCCGTATCGAATGCCGCGAGCGGCGGAGGCGCGGTCGCGTCATACGTCAGTTGCCAGCCGGTTTGATCTTCTAAGATGACGACGTCGTAGCGCCGTGCCAAAGCGACGAGCTGTTTTGCGCGACGCTGCGGTAAAACCGCACCTGTTGGGTTCTGCGCAATCGGATTGACGTACAGCAGGCGCGGGCGATACTCGCTGAAGACGCGCTCCACATCGTCGGGCCGAATGCCGTCAATGTCGCTCTCGATCTCTACATACGTCACGCCGCGTGCATCAAACACGCCGAGCGTGCCAGAATACGTGGGTGATTCCGATGCAACGACGCTGCGCGATTCGAGCAACACCGTTGCAACGAGATCCGCAGCTTGCTGCGCTCCGGAACACACGATGATGTCGTCCGCAGTCGCACTGCAGCCACGCGTACGCAACAGTGCGCTGAGCGTTTCGCAGAGATCCGCGTCGCCGCTCGCAGCGCGATACTGCATGAGTTCCGGCGGATCTTCGATCAGCGTACGGTGAAACGCGCGAGCGAAATCTTGCAACGGAAAGGTCTCAGGTGCCGGGTGGCCGTTCGCCAAATTTACCGCACCGGGCGCCGTGGCGCGCGTGAGCTGCTCCATGACGCCTTCCATCCGCTCGGCGCGTGCCAACCGGCCAAGATCCGGTTCCCAACGCCGTGCAAAAGGTTCGGCGCGATCGCGCATCTGCGCGATAAACGTGCCTTTGCCGACGCGTGACGTGGCGCGTCCGCGCGCAGTGAGCAACTCGTACGCCTGCGATACCGTTACGAGCGCACAATTCAGTTCGCGCGCCAGTTCGCGCATTGCCGGAAGGCGATCGCCCGGGCGCAGACGCTCGCTTTCGATTGCGTCTACGAGCTGATCTGCGATTTGGACATACAGGGGCCTGGGATCGCTCGGCTCGAGAACGATTCCGAGAGCGGGTTTACTTCGTATCCAGCCGGTAGCCAATGCCGCGCACGCTCGCAATCTCTACCGGCGCGGCGACCTCAGCGAGTTTCTTACGCAAAGCAGCGATGTGTACGTCTACCACGCGCGTCGGAACGCCGGAAGTGTCGTTCCAGACGTGTTCGAGAATCTGCGCGCGCGTAAGTAAACGGCCTTCCGCTTCTGCGAGGAACCACAACAGACGAAACTCCAGCGCCGTCAATGAAACGCTCTTGCCGTCGTTGTTGAGCGTATGGAAGTCGCGCACCAATTTGGCGGTTCCAACCTGAAGAACGCCAGCGTCTTCCTTCTTTTGATTGTATTTTTCGCGCCGGCGCAAGAACGAGGCGACGCGCGCCACGAGTTCGTTACCGGAAAACGGTTTGGTGATGTAGTCATCGGCTCCGAGACCGAGACCCAGGAGGACGTCTTGCTCGCGCGAGTGCCCGCTGACCATCAGCACGAAGGCATTGTTCGAATTAGAAAGCGACGTACAAACGTCCAGACCCGAAATATCCGGTAACCCGATATCGAGGATCACGACATCCGGCTTGTACGTGTCCGCCAGCTCCAAGCCTTCCGCTCCGCTGCCGGTGACCTTGACCTCATAATCCGCCCGCTCGAGCACGGTTTGCTCGAGTTTCGCAATGTCGTCATCGTCCTCGATAACTAGGATCTTGGCCTGCGCCATACCGCTCCTTCCGCTGGCTAGGTGTTAGCCGTGATATCTTCCCCTTCGGACAATACCAATTGTCGGCGGGCAACTCCCTCGTCTACAGCTGCACCCGCGACCGCCTTGGCCACCGCCTCCACGACCCTCACGTCGAAGACGCTGGGGATGATGTACTCGGCGCTACGCTCGTCTTCCGAAACGATGGAGGCGATAGCGTTGGCCGCAGCGAGCTTCATCCGCTCCGTGATGCGGCTCGCCCGTGCGTCTAGCGCACCGCGGAAGATGCCGGGAAACGCGAGCAAGTTGTTCACTTGATTCGGAAAATCGGAACGCCCCGTGGCGATGACGCCCACATATGGCGCAGCGACGTCGGGCATGATCTCCGGCGTTGGGTTCGCCATCGCAAAGACGATCGGATCGCGCGCCATCCGTTTGATGTCTTCGGGCTGCAAGATTCCCGGGGCGGAAACGCCGATGAAGACGTCGGCGCCTTTGAGGACCTCCGAGAGGTTACCGCGGCGGTTTTCGCGATTCGTGTTTTCGGCAAGCCAGCGCCAATGCGAGTTTTCATACCGCTCCGTGCGATTGATCGCACCTGCGCGATCTACCGGAATCACGTCTCGCACGCCGGCTTCCAACAGCATCTTTATTGTAGCCGTTCCTGCTGCGCCGCTTCCCGCAACGACGATCTGCAAATCCCCAAGGTTCTTTCCGACGACTTTAGCAGCGTTGATGAGCGCAGCGAGAATCACGACTGCGGTGCCGTGCTGATCGTCGTGCATCACCGGAATATCGAGCTCTTCGATGAGACGGCGCTCCACTTCGAAACACCGCGGCGCCGAGATATCCTCGAGATTGATTCCGCCGAAAACCGGTGCGATGCGCACGACGGTTTCGACGATCTCGTCGACGTCTTTCGTGTCCAAACAAATCGGAAACGCGTCGATGCCCGCGAACTGCTTGAAAAGCATCGCCTTGCCTTCCATCACCGGCAATGCGCCGAGCGGGCCGATATCGCCCAGGCCCAGCACGGCCGTTCCGTCGGAAACGACGGCGACCGTGTTGCGCTTGATGGTGAGATTGAAGGCCTTGGATGGATCTGCGGCAATCGCCATCGAGACGCGTGCGACACCCGGCGTGTATACCGTCGAGAGATCCTGGCGCGTTTTTACCGGAATCTTCGGCTCGACCTGAATCTTGCCGCCCAAGTGCGCGAGAAACGTACTATCGGAAACGCTGATCGTCGTTACGCCTTCGAGATGTTCGACGGCTTCGCGCACTGCTTTTCCCATGACGTCGGAAGTCACGTTTATGGTGACGTCGCGCACGACGCTGCTCTTCGTAACGGAGCGCATATCGACGGCGGCAATGACGCCCCCGGCATCCCCAATCGCAGCTGCCAACGCGTTGAAGGCGCCGGGGCTATTGGGCATCTCGATGCGCATGATGAGAGTGAAACTAATCGATACTTGGGCCATTTTAGCTTCCGTTAGTTAGTCTCCACTTATAGTCATTTCGGCAACGCGGAATGACGGTGACACAACTCCGGCATCGAAGCGCAGGTCATTCGCGACGGCATCGATGCCGGCGAGCATGTCGGGGAAGGTGCCGGCAACGGTAAATTCCTCGATGGGATACGCTATCTCGCCGTTTTCGATGTAGTAGCCCCGGGCGCCGCGGCTGTAAGTACCGCTGGCATGTTCGGTTGCAAAACCGATGGTGTCGAGAACGAGCACGCCGCGCTTTGTATCTTTGATGAGATCATCGAGCGAGCGCTCGCCTGCTTCTAAATAGAAATTGTTCGGTCCCACCCCGCCGCCGGTCGAATTTGCGGTCGATTTGGCACCAAGCTTGCGTGCATAATACGTGTCATACAAGAACGTACGCAGCACTCCGCGATCAAAAACCTGAGTCCGCCGCGTCGGCACACCCTCGCCATCGAACGGCGTGGTTCCAAGAAGTCCGGGAAGGCTGCCGTCATCGAAGATCGTCACGAGATCGCTGCCGATACGCTGGCCGATGCGTTCCGTCAGCCATGAATTGCCGACGGCGACGTTGGACGCGCTAAGCGCTGCGAATAAATCCGACAACACCGAAGCCGCGACGTCGCGCTCGAAGATCACCGGTACGCGCATCGTTTGCGGTTTGCGTGCGCCGAACAATCCTACGGTGCGACGCACCGCCTTGCCGGCAACGCTCAGCGCTTCTTCCATGTCGCTCAAACGGCGCGCTGCAGTTCCGTACGCGCCGGTTCGTTTTGCCTCGCCGTCCAGCGCGACCGGACTGGTCGAGCGATGCACGCGAGTCGAACGGTACGCACCCGAAAAGCCGTTGGAATTGACGAGAACCGTAGTACTGATCGTGTCGCCGACGTGCGATCCGTTGCTGTTCGTGATGCGCGTGTCTGCTTCACGAATGCCCCGTTCCAGTTGCAGGGCCTCTTCAATTTTGTCTTGCGCATCGCGGTCTGCAACGTCTTGCGAGTAGAGATCCAAATCGGACTCTTCGATCGGCTTTTCGGAAAGCTCGGGTAGAACCGCAAAAGGATCCGCTGCAACGTGACGGGCTTGTGCAACTGTGTCGAAAATCGCCCGGTCGAGATTCTTGCGGTCGAAATCCGAGCTCGCGAGCGTCGCTTTGCGTCCGTCGACAAAAACGCGAACGTGCAACGATCTGCCCGTCGATTGTTCGAGCTTCGTTACGGCGCGATCGCGCGCTTCGGTAGAGAAACGATCGCTGATGGAAACCGTAGCCTCTGCTTGAGACGCACCGGCGCGCAATGCCGAATCGACCGCCGCCTGCGCAAACTCCAGCGCCTGCGTCACTTGTGCATTAGCCGACATTCGAGCCTCCGACCGTGATCGATGAAATCTTCACCGTCGGCATGCCGACGCCGACGGGCACGTACTGGCCGCCTTTTCCGCACGTATAGTGCCGGTTTGCAAGACGGCTGTCGTTTCCGACCGCCACAACCTTGGTCATGACTTCGGGTCCATTACCGACGATCGTTGCGTTCTTGACCGGCGCAGTGACCTTGCCGTTTTCGATTAAATAGCCTTCCGCTACCATAAAGACGAAGTCACCGCGGCTGATCTCGACTTGTCCGCCGGAAAACGACTTCGCGTAGATGCCGCGCTTAGTTGACGCAACGATCTCATCGACGGTCGAATCACCGTTCGGCATATACGTATTGCACATGCGCGGCTGCGGCATCATGCGAAACGATTGACGGCGCCCACTGCCCGTCGACCCCACTCCCATCAGTTTCCCGTTGAGATAGTCTTGCATGTATCCGCGCAAAATGCCGTTTTCAACGAGCACTTTGTGCGCGCCGGGATTGCCTTCGTCGTCGATAGAAACGCTGCCGCGTTCGCCCTCGAGGTTGCCGTCGTCATAAATCGTTACGAGATCGCTCGCAACGCGATCGCCGACCCGGCCGCTGTACAACGAAACGCCTTGGCGGTTAAAATCGCTTTCGAGTCCGTGTCCGACTGCCTCGTGCAGCAACACGCCGCCTCCGCCGGAACCAACAACCATTTCCATCTCGCCCGCGGGTGCGGGAACCGCTTCCAAGTTTGTAGTGGAGATTCGCGCCGCTTCCTGTGCGATCGATTCGGGCGTTCTTTGCCGGTAAAAATCTATCGACGTGCGGCCGCCGTCGCCGACGAAGCCTTGCGCGCGTCCTCCATTCCGTGTCGAGACGACCTGAACGCCGAGGGAGATCAGCGGCCGGTGATCGTGCAGCCAACGGCCATCGCTCGTTCCGATCCATACGTCTTGCAACTCATCCGTGATCGTCGCATTCACCGCGCTCACGCGCGGATCGAATTGGCGCGCGGCAATTTCGGCGCGCTCCAAGAGTTTGACGTATGCTTCGGACGGCGCATGCTCTGTCCGGCTGAAATCGTAAAACCGCGGAACGTCCGCACTTTGCACCCGCACCGTCCGCTGTCCGCCCTGGCCGTCGCGCGCAATGAGCGACGCAATGCGCGCCGCGCGCTGCAGTGCTTCAAACGAGAGATCGTCGGAATGCGCGTAACCCGCGGATTCGCCGACGATTACGCGAATCCCGACGCCCTGCGTTACCGACAAACCACTCTCGTGAATGTGACCCGACTGCAAACGGAACGATGTGCCCAAACGGCGTTCGCAGAACACGTCGGCGTAGTCGCCGCCGCGCTCGAGCGCAGTCGCGATGAGCCGTTCAACGGTAGTGGTATCGAGCATCTCTCTCCTTAACGGCGTTAGCGTTCCGCGATCCGGTCGACGGCGGAAACGATTGCCGCATCCGGATCGCCCGGCGATCCATTGATTAAGAAAGCGAAGACGACGCGGCCGTGTTTACGGGTATCAACATACCCGGCGAGAGACGCGGCATCATCCAAGTGGCCGCTCTTCGCCCGCACGCGTCCTGCGGCGGTTGTGAAACGATACATACGAAGCGTGCCGTCTTTACCGCCGCGCGGAAGTAGCGGATACAGAACGTTCCCACCAGGGGCGGCGTCGTAATGCGCGAGGATACGTGCAAGAGTGATCGCCGCTACGCGGTTAGCATGCGCGAGCCCGCTGCCGTCGACGATGTGCAATCCCGGTGTTGGAATGTTTTGTTCCGCCAGAACGCGACGTTCGATCAGCAAACCCTCAACATCGTTCGCCGTGCCGCCGTTCTCGCCGCCGAGTTTGCGCATCAATTGTTCCGCAAAGTGATTGTCGGAATGAACGAGCATGTGTTGCAGCAATTCAGGCAGCGGCTTAGAACGGTGCTGCCAAAGAATTTGCGCGTCCACCGGCGCGGCTCCGGTTTGGGCCGTATGTGCAACCGTAATGCCTTCGCGCTTTAAAAGCGAATCCATAACGGCTCCGGCGTATTGCGGTATGCCGTGCACCGGCAACCAATACTTCTCTTCAGCTCCAGGCGGAATGCTGCCCGCAAGACGGAACTCGTTCGGCCTTTCCGTTGCCGCAATGATCACGTCGTCAGCGCCGCCCGTCGTGACGGTTCCGTAGTAATGAACGCTGCGATTCGGCGGCACGATGGAAACTTGCGCCGGTTCGCCGGGCGCCGTGCCGATGACGTGAAACTCGGCCGTATCGCCGTCGATCGACACGCCGCTCGTCGCGGTCATGAAGTCTTCGTTCGAATCCGCGGCGTTCCAAAGCGAATTGATCTCGTCGCCGGACAGCGCGCTGCCGTCCACGATCACGCGGCCGTCGATTGCCGCAACGCCCGCTTTGCGCAAAGCGGCAACTCCGGAAAGAAGCTCGGAGCTACGCAATGACGGATCGCCGGAACCCGCCAAATATAGATCGCCGGAAAGTGTGTTTCCGCTAACGGGCTGCGTCGCCGCAAGGAGCGTGTCAAACCGGAACCGCGGACCGAATTCGCTGAGCGCAGCGTCGCTGACGATCAGCTTTTGCGTGGACGCCGGCGTAACGGCGTGCGAGGCGCGATCGTCGTAAAGCACCGAGCCGTCTTGGGCAATGACGACGCAGCTCCAATCGCGCGCGCCGCTTACGCCGCTCGCGAGAGAGGACCGAATCGCCGCTTGCAAATCGCCTCGCGCCGCGGCGCCCCAAGAGGGTGCCGCAACACGATGGGCCACTACTACCTTTGCAACAGGCGGCTGCAATTGCGGAACGGCCGGCGCATCGTGACTGCGCGGCCGCAGCGCGACGGCGGCTAAACCAACGAGTAATGCTAGAAAGATGACACTTGCAAGGCGCTTAGGCCCGCGAGATCGTCTCGATCTTTTCCTGTAATTTACGCTGTTCTTCACGTAGGGCATCGAGGTCGGCGCGTAGGCCCGTCACCTGCGCAGGGACTTTTTGTGCTTCACGGATTCGTATTGCTGCTTCGGTGGCGTCGCGCCGAATCCGCCCGTCGTCGGCAGTTGACGAAAGCCGATCGAGCATCGGAAGGAAATGCGCGTCGGCGAGTTGTTCTGCAGCGTGAATAGCTGCACGTTGAACCAGGAACATCGGGTCGTTTAAGCGCTCGACGATTGTTTCAACACATCTCCGGCGTTCGGGCTCGACCAATTCTGCAAGGCGGGCAAGCGCGTGAAGTGAGGAGCGACGAAGCGCTTCTTCTTTGCCGGGCGCCGTCGCATCGATCAGTAACGATGTCGCACGTGGATCCGCAAGCTCGCCCAGACCGAGCGCCGCTCCCGATTCAATGACGCCGTTCCACGACGTCGTACGCACGCTCGATGCGAGTACGTCGAATGCGCGTTCGTCGCGCGTTTTGCCCAACGCGTGCAACGCTGCCGAAACGACGAAATAGGAAGCGTCGTCTTTTGCGGGTTGCAATAAGGCATCCGCGATTTCACGCCCTTTGAAGTCACCGAGCGACGCGGCTGCGGCACGACGCACTTTTGGATGCTCGTGTCTGAGCGCTCTAACGAGTATCTCTCTCGCCCACGGCGCGCGCGTTCTGGCTAGGGCGCCGGCGATTTCCGCAAGAACGCCCCAAAACTGATTTCGTTCGAATGCGGCTGCAAGCGCTTCACGCGCCGCCGCGGATGCGTCTTTTGTCAGTTCGCGCGCAGCGCGAATCTTCGCAACGACGTCGGGATCGCCGGCGAGCGTTGCGGCCGCGAAGTCCACGCCCAACTCGTATTTCACGTCGGCAAGTAGAAACGCACCGGGATCGAAGCGCACCATCTTCGGCTCGAAGTCTAACGGCACCGAAATGGTTTCATGTGCGCGCTCGATGTGGGCACGAATCCGCCGTTCTTTTTCGATTCCCGCTTCGGGAACGAAAGCAACGTCGACGTCGAATATATACGCAGGGTTGTTGTCGTCGACTGTTTGCGTCTGGTCGATTGTCAACGTGGCTACACGCCGTTTCGAATCGTACGCAGCCTTCACAGAAAGACGCGGATGGCCGCCGCGGAAAACCCACTGATCGAAAAAGCCGCGCATATTGCGGCCGGTTGCGTTCTCGATCGCACGGATGAGATCGATCGTTTCGACGCTCCGCTGCGCGTTGTCCGCAACGTAGCGGCGGATGGAGCGCCAAAAGCGCGCCTCGCCGAGCTCGCCGCGCAGCATGTGCAGCACCACGCCGCCCTTTTCGTACAAATGGCGATCGAAGAGTTCGATGGGATCGCGGAACAGATTGTAGACGATAGGACGGCGATATCGCTCTGCGTCTTCCTGCAAATAGCGTTCGAGACATCCGAATATATCGTAGAGATATTCGTCGTATCCGAGATCCGCCTCACGGAACACCGCTTCGAAAAACGTCGCAAACCCTTCATTGAGCCACGCGTGCGACCAGTCGCGGGTCGTCAGCAAGTCGCCGAACCATTGATGCGCCAGCTCGTGCGAGACCAGCGGATCGCTCGAGAAATCGAGATGTGCGCGTTCGTCGTGCAACGTGCGATCCGTCTGCGTCGTCGCCGACGTGTTCTCCATGCCGCCGAAGATAAAATCACTCACCGCGATCTGCGAATAGCGCGCGTAGGGATATTTGTACGCGAGCCGCTCCTCAAATACGTCGATCATCTTCGGCGTCTTGCCGAACGCGCGTTCACCGTCGTCCTTGCGTCCCGGCAACACGTAATAAAAAACGTCCTCGCGCTGCTGGACTTCTTCGAACGGTCCGGCCACGAGCGTCATCAAGTACGTAGAGTGCGGAATGTCTTGCTTGTAGCGGTAGATCGTGCGATCGCCTTCGTCGCGGCGTTCCACGAGCGCGCCATTCCCTAATGCAAATTCTCCCTTCCGCACGACGATGGTCGTAGACGTCGTTTGTTTCTCGTGCGGATAGTCCATACATGGAAACCAATACCGCGCGTTTTCGTCTTGACTTTGCGTCCAGGCATGGCGGACTTTCTTGGGATATTCCGGCGTTGGCTCTATGAAAAACAATCCTTGCCGCGGCCGCACGGCACGATACGCGACCGTAAATGTCGCTTCTTCTTCCGGTGCAATCAGTGGATCGAAGGTAATTTCCAGACGTTTATTGCGGTGCGTAAATTGCAGTGGTTTCCCGTTGCGCTCGACCGATGCTATGCGGAGATCGACGGCGTCGAGCGCAAGCAACCGCACGGGCTCATCCAAAGCGCGGACCGTCGTGGTGCACACACCGTCGAGCGTCGCATATTCGAGATCGGGCTCGAGGTGAAGATCGATGTGCAGGACGTCGACGAGTTTGTCGGGCCCGTAACGTAGCGAAGATCCGGGCAGCGCAAAAGCGCGGTGACCCGCGGTATCGTCCGAAGTCATGGAAGGACCGCGTTTCGCGCACACGGCGCCGGTTTCCCGGCGCCGTGTGAGATTGGCTTTTAGCGACTAACTCGTATAGGAAACGTCTCGCTCAATTGAAGCGCCGCTCGGGGACGTAGACGTGATGAGCACGCGAACGGACCCACCGGACACCGCGTTCACGCTAATCGGCACGGAGAAGATGCCGCTCGCGTCGGCGGTCACGTCGTTTTGGAACGTGCCCGTTCCGATTTGAAGCAGTCCGCCGAGCGTTGAGGCACTGGCCTCTGCGACAACGTGAACCTTAGAGCCCGGGGCAGTGCGGCCGCGCAACGTAAATTGACTCGAGACTCTTGCGCCCGCGCCGGGTGAGATGTTGCTCAACGTGTTCGGCGCCGCGCCCGAAGCCGTTGCGAACGACCAGCCCGTGTCAAACGATGCGCCGGCGGCCGTGCTTCCGGTAAGCGCAACTTTATGCGTTCCTGGTGCAAGTTCGAAATTCGGTGTCACGTTAAAACCGTTCGTGTTCGCATAGACGAGAGACGTCACGTCGTGGCCGTCTATGCTCACTTTCAACGAGTCACGATTCACCGGTTCGCTGAAACTGGCGTGAATCGCCGGATGCGTCGAGCGAACGGTCGAACCGCTCGCCGGATCTTCACCCGTTACATGGAACGAAGCGTTGCTGGCAGGTTGCGGCGTGTAGCTGACGCTGCCGCCGCCCGTTATGATTGCAACCGTGGACGTATTCGCGTTCCAGTTTACAGTTGCGCCCAACGCCTGAGCGACGAAGCGCAGCGGCACTTCGGTACGTCCGGCGACAGTAAACGGTGCAACATCCATGGTGAGGGGTTGTCCGTTTACCGATGCCTGCGTCGAACCAATTGTTAGATGGACTCGACGGCCGTTTCCCTGCGAGTTAATGACGCCGTTTGAGAAAACTACAGTCGAACCGAGACGCTCGAAGATCGCGCGCATCGGAACGAAGACGCGGTTATTTCGCATGACCGGCGGCTGATCGAACGACATCGCCTGGCCGTTCACCGTCACCGTAACGTTTTGTGCTAATGCCGGCAGCGATACTGCCGGTCCTAGTAGCAACGACACTGCGAGCAGCGCGCCCGCAAGCCGTTTGAATTGGTACATGTTTGAAGCTCCTCCGAGATCGTAACGTTACGAACTCCTGGAGGATGCTTACCCACTCGCAGTACGGGGTTTTGCACGCCCGCTTGCAAACAAACAAATCGCTCGGTCGTAACCGAGCGATTTGCTTTCCGCCTACCGGGCCTTATGGGGGCCCCACGAAGTGGGGGGCGCGGAGGCTCGGCCGCAGCGCCTTTTAAGCAGTGATAGCTTCGGGTTGGCGCATTTCCTCGCGGCGGGCGCGCGCATCGGCGCGAT
>CAZHGH010000003.1:0-3723 GCA_964531205.1 uncultured bacterium | reverse complement strand
GTGATAGCTTCGGGTTGGCGCATTTCCTCGCGGCGGGCGCGCGCATCGGCGCGATGTTCGAGCCAGCCCATCCAGGTGTTGTACACCATCGGTACGAGGAAGAGCGTCAGAATCAACGAGCTTAGCAATCCGCCGATGATGACGGTGCCCATTGCTTGGCGCCATTCGCCGCCTTCAGCGTAACCAAGGGCGAGCGGCAGCATACCGAAGATCATTGCCGCGGTCGTCATGAGAATCGGGCGGAAACGAGTTGCGGCAGCTTGCAGCACGGCGTCGCGAACACGCATGCCGCGTTTGCGTAGCGTGTTGGAATAGTCGACGAGCAAAATGCCGTTTTTCGAAACCAAACCGAACAGCATGATGATGCCCAGTATCGAGATGATGTTCAGCGACTGACCTTGCTCGGGCTGAAGCCGTCCCATGATTGCGAGGAAAACCAATGCGCCGATAATCGCGAGCGGAACGGAGAACATGACGATCAGCGGTTCCAGGAACGAACTGTACAAAATCACCATCAGCATATAGACGAGCATAAACGACGTGAGTAGCGCAATCGCCATGTTCACGAGCGTCTCGTTAACCCATTCGGAGTTACCTTGCGCTACTGGCGTTACACCGCTGGGCAGGAACCCCGCCTCCGACATCTTCTTCGCAAGCGGACCTTGCACTTGGCCGGTGGAGTAGCCCGGAAGCAGATCGCTCATCACGTTGACGACCCGCTGACGGTTGAGACGCTCGATGCGCGTCGGCGCTTTCGTCCAAGTAAATGTCGCGACATCGCCAATCGGAATCAGCATTCCGTCGTTCGCGCGCACGCGCACGTTCTTCAGCTGTTCGACCGTGCTGCGATCGGCAACAGGAAACTGCACGCGCACGTCCACCAGACCCGTGGCCGTGCGCACTTTGGTGGCAACGGCGCCGTCCACGGCAATACGCGCAACGTTCGCAACGGCCGATGGTGAAACACCGAGCAGCTGCGCCTTTGATTGATCGACGTCGACGTTGAGACGCGGTGCAGCGATCTCCGCGGAGGTTTGCACGTTCACCGACCCCGGAATTGTCCGCAGGTACTTCGCGACTTTTTCGGCGGCCGGCGCGATGGCATCTTCGGGACCGGTTAGCGAATAGAAGATCGCCGATCCGCCGCCGCCGCCGTTTTCCTGATTGACTTGCAGATCGCCGCCGGGCAATAGATAACCCATGGTGCGGATCCGGCGCACGATACCGTTGGTCTCTTGATAGCGGCCTTCTTTAACCTGCGCGGTGATCTGCGCGAAATTGCCGCCCGTAATCGCACCGAAACCCGCAGGCTTGCGGCCGACGGTCGAGCTGACGGACTTCATATCCTTGATCTTGAGCAGCGCGTTTTCAAACTGCGTTACGTAACGGTCGGTGGTCGCAATCGGCGTGCCGGACGGATAGCTTACCGTCATACGAATAACGCCGGTTTGCTCCGCCGGGAAGAAGTCGAAGTTGACCCCGCCCAACGACCACGCCGTCAATCCTGCGACAATCGGTAAGATATACGTGGCAATCGTAATCGGACGGTAGCTGCCGAATGTGGCGAAACCGCGTACAGGCTGACCATTGCCTCTGCGAAACACCCTGATGCCGAACGCGATCGCGTACAGCACCGTCATTGCCGCAATGATGAAGAGATCGATGTTGATCGCGTTCTTCCCGCTGCCGACCAGCGCCAATGCATTCAGCATCAACACCGCGCAGACGAACACTACGAACGTACCGTGCGCTAGGGCAAAAGGTAGCAGCGTGCTTCGATAGAAACGCGTGAACGTCTCGTAGCGGTGAACGATGAAGTTCAAAACGAGCAGCGCGATGATAAAGACCGCAGCCACGTTCATCAGGAACCAGCCGGTTGCGCTTCCGCCCCACCAGAGTAGACCGGAAACGATCAGCAGCGTCACGTCCAGTGCGCGATTATCGAGCGCCCGCACCCATTTCGGATCGCCTTCGGAGCGGTTTTTCATGCTCCATTTTGCCGCGAGCAGCGGCGTTAGCGTGAACGAGACGAACAGCGAAAAGAGCGTTGCGGTAACGACGACGGCAGCGTACTCTTTCAGGTACTCACCGACGATGCCGGGCAACAGCGCGATAGGCGCGAACACAACGACGTCCACCATCGTAATCGCGACTGCGGCGCCGCCGATCTCGCTACGGCCGTTAATCGCGGCGTTCACCGGATCTTGTCCGAGGTCTCGATGCCTGGTGATGTTCTCCAATACGACGATTGAGTCGTCGACCAGAATACCGATGATCAGAGCGAGGCCCATCATCGACATGTCGTCGATGTGAAAGCCGAACATCCGCATCAGGATGAAAGTCGAAAGAATCGATGATGGAATTGCCACGAGCACGACGATGGCGTTGCGCCACGCGTGCAGGAACAGCATCATGACGATAGCGGTCAGGAAGATGCCTTCGATCAGCGACTGACCAACGCCCCACAGCTCCTTTGCGGTAATGTCGGCTTGCGCGTCTTCTTCGACGAACTGGAGCTGCGGATAGCGCGCCTCGATGGCCGCGAGCCGTTGGCGCGCGAGCTGTGTCGCTTTGATTTGATCCGCGCCAAGAGTCGGATTCAGCGAAATATAAACCCTGGGCTGGCCATTGTAATGGGAGATGCTTCGCATTTCGATGTGGCTATCGTACGCGTTCGCTACATCGCCGATCCGCAGGTTCTTGTTGGCGGAGTTGGGCACCATGAGCGGAATGCCGAGCAGATCGCTCGCGTTGTTGACGTAGGAATGAATCGCCACGGAGGCTTCCTGCGTCGGCTGCGTCATCAGTCCGCCGGGAACGTTCAGGTTGTTATTTGCTACGGCACCGAAGATATCGGTGAGCGTCGCGTTCGTTCCCAGCAAACGCTGTGGGCTGGCTTCAACGTGGAATTCACGGCTTGCGGCTCCGTAGACGTCCACCGACTGCACGTTCGGAATGGCTGCGATCTGCGGCTCGATCTGATTGTTTATCAGATCCGCGATCTCGGTTTGCGATAGCGTCTTCGAGCTTACCGCGATGTCCAGCAGCGGCGGCTCTTGATCGCCGGCTTTCTGCACCACCGGCGGATCGAGATCAGTCGGCATGTAGACACGCGCCGTATCGACGCGGCGTTGCACGTCGACGGCTTCGAGATCGATGTCGCCTTTGCCGATCGTGAAGAAGACCGCAACATTCGCGGTGCCTTCTTGCGCCGTCGCCGTCATGTGGTCGAGGTTGTCGATACCGGCCATCTGATCTTCGATCGGCTTGATGACCATGCGCTCCATGTCTTGCGGCGAGGCACCGGGATAGAACGCCGAGACGACAACAACCGGAAACGTCGTTCCCGGCGGGCTCGAACTGCGGCCCAGCTGCGTGAACGAAATAAAGCCAAAGATTGCCAAGGCAATAAAGACCATGGCAGTAATGATGGGGCGGCTAATCGCGAACCGGGTCAACCACACGATAAAAGGCTCCTAGAGAGTCGTATGCCCTACTCTACGGCGCAACGGTCACAGGGTTTCATCTATGACACAATTCTGCGACACGGACATTAAAGGCGGGATAACGTTCGCGGGGACAGGATGTCCCCACCAAGCTAATGGGGTGCCTGGGTAGGGGAACCAAATTGCTAAAAGCGGCGCTGCTAAGCAGCGCCGCTCGCAATTTGGTGCGCGAGACTGGACTCGAACCAGCACGCCCTTGCGGGCGCTAGCCCCTCAA
>CAZHGH010000002.1:73774-94940 GCA_964531205.1 uncultured bacterium | reverse complement strand
TTCTGCCGATCTACGACAAGCCGATGATCTACTATCCGATCGAAACGCTCGTGCGAGCCGGCGTAAAAGATATCATGATCGTCACCGGGGGCAACTCTGCGGGTGATTTTTTACGTTTGCTCGGTAACGGGCGCGAATTCGGTTTGAAAGATATCTACTACACGTATCAGGAAGGCGAAGGCGGCATCGCGGACGCGCTGAAACTCTGCGAGCACTTTGCTGAAGGCGAGCGCATCGTCGTAATTTTGGGCGACAACATCATCCAGGACGACATTTCGCCGTACGTTCAAAAATTCGAAGAGCAAGATTCCGGCGCTCGTATTCTTTTAAAGGAAGTCGACGATCCGGAACGCTTCGGCTGCCCGGAGTTGGACGGCGATCGCATCGTGCGCATTGAAGAGAAGCCTATCGACCCAAAGAGCCGCTACGCGGTCACCGGCATTTACATGTACGATCGCCGCGTCTTCGATTTCTGCCGGAAACTTAAGCCTTCGGCTCGCGGCGAACTCGAGATCACGGACGTAAATAACGCCTATATTCGCGAAGGCGATTTATTTTACGACATACTCGACGGCTGGTGGACGGACGCCGGCCAGTTTGAAAGCTTATTTCGCGCAAACGAGCTTGTGGCGCGCGAACACGAGAATCGCGTTCGCCTATAAATGGCGATCATAGAGGGCTCTCGAGCGCAGCAAATCCTGTCCGAGGTCGTCGCGCGCAACATCCAACGCGATCGCGGAAACTATGGCTATGGTGAAGCAACGGAGCGGGACGTTTATAGCGTACTGCTGACGCCGCGAGTTCACAATTTTCGATTAGATGAGATGCCGTCGTTCACGAACGACCCTAATTTGTTTGCGACGCATCGCACGATCTTAGACATCGGCTGTGGGACCGCGCCCCTTGTGTACGGCGCTCTCGAAAAGGGCCTCACGGCGTACGGAATCGACAATGATTACGAAAAAATCGTTATCGCGCATCTGAAAGCGTCGGCCTTTGGATACCCGGCGGATTGGGCAAAGAACGTTATTCAGGCGAGCGCCTACGAACTGCCATTCGCGGATAGAACCTTTGACATCGTGACGAGCTTTCAGGTGCTCGAGCATCTTGACAATTTGAACGCCGGTTTGTACGAAGCCGTGCGCGTTACGAAGCCAGGTGGGTGGATCATTTTTCGTGCGCCGGACTATCGAATGTCGTTTGAGCCACACTACCGGATACCGTGGCCGCAATTCGCACCGCCGCGCCTCGCAGAACGGTGGGTTATGGCGATGGGGCGTCCACCAGGCGGTTTGGGGACCTTCTTCTATATCACACTTCCACAGGTGCAGTCAGTGCTCGAAAACCTCGGCTGTGTCGTGCAATTCTCGCAGCTCTACGCCATTCAAGAGGGTCGCTACGAGCCAGTTGAGGCACCAATCGCCTCCAGCCGCCTCTTGTTTACTGCTGACACCGATATCGCGAACGCCGCCGCGGAAATTAAGCAACAAACCGTAAATGGCACCCTGCCAAAATCGTATTCTACCGAGCTCGGCTTTGCGATCGCCGCAAAGCGTATCGCTTAACGGCCACTGAACGTAAAGCCGACTCGCCAGCCGGCCGATGAACCCAATATGAAGACGCAGGTGTTGGGTGCTCATCCTTTTGAGGACGAGCACGCCACGCATCCCGAAAAGACAGTGCTTGTTACCGGCGGTGCCGGTTTCATAGGGTCGAATTTCGTCAAGTACATCTACGAACGGTATCCAAACTACCGGATCGTCGTCGTTGATGCCCTAACGTATGCCGGGAATTTGGATTACTTCGGTTCGATTCGTCAAAATGGGCGCTTTCAGTTCCACTACGGCGACATTAGAAACCGCGATCTCATGGACCGGCTCGTGTCTGATGCGAATATCGTTGTACATTTCGCCGCAGAGTCACACGTATCTCGTTCCATAGCAGACACCGCTTCCTGCGTAAGCACAGACGTTGTAGGAACAGACACTGTCGCCAGCTGCGTCGTCAAATATAAATCTCGCATCGAACGCTTCGTCCACATCTCCACATCCGAGGTCTACGGTACCGCGGTAGGCACAACGATGGACGAAGAACACCCGCTGAATCCATGCAGCCCATATGCAGGGGCGAAGGCGGGCGCCGATCGTCTAGTATCGTCCTACATTTTGACGTACGACATTCCGGCCGTGATCGTTCGCCCATTCAACAATTACGGCCCGCACCAGCATTTAGAAAAGCTCGTGCCGCGTCTCATTACGAGCTGCATCCTGGGAGAACCAATGCCCATCCATGGAGATGGCAGCGCGGCTCGCGATTGGCTTTTCGTCGAGGACCACTGTCGCGCTCTGGATATGATCTTACACGCGCCGATTGCGTCGGTGGCAGGTGAAGTGTTCAACATCGGCACGGGCCGCGCCGCCTCAATTGGTGAGATTGCGGACACTATAGCGCGTGAAATGAATTGCGATTCCGCGAAACGGATTTTTCTGCAAAACCGTCCCGGCCAAGTGCAACTACACTGCGCTGCGGTCGATAAGCTTGCTCGCGCAGTTGGATTTCGGGCCGCGACATCGTTGGAAGACGGATTGAAAAAAACGATCGCGTGGTACGTCGAGAACCGCCATATCTGGCAACGACAGCTTTGGCTACGCCATATCGAGATCGAAGTCGCGGGCGGAAAGATCGTTCACTAAAAAATATGTGCGGAGTGTACGGTGTCGCCGGACTTACCGGAGCGGACGAGCTTCGCCGCGCCAACGAAATGGGTCAAGCGCTCGCCCACCGAGGACCGGACGACAACGGCATTCTCGAAACCAGCCTCGGCGTGCTAGGTATGTGCCGGCTCTCGATCATCGATCTGGCCGGAGGGCACCAGCCCATTTCTAACGCGGCGCGGGATACGCACATCGTTTTTAATGGTGAAATATATAACTTCGCCATACTGCGAGACGAACTGCGCAAACGTGGTTACGAATTTACGACACAAAGCGACACGGAAGTCATTCTCAATGGCTACGACGCATGGGGCGATGACATCGTGCACCGCCTGTCGGGGATGTTTGCGTTTGCCATCTTTGACGAACGCCGGCGCCGTGTATTATTCGCGCGCGATCACCTAGGTAAAAAGCCGCTTTATCTGTGGAACCGCGGGACCAACGTTGTCTTCGCGTCCGAGCTCAAGGCGATTCTCCGTCGAGATGACTTCTCGAAAACCATCGAACCACTTTCGCTCTGGCACTATTTGACACTGAAGAATGTGCCGGCCCCACTCACGGCATTCAAAGGTGTCACGCAACTACGCCAAGGTTCGCTTGCCGTCTGGCAAGATGGGTGCCTTGCCGTACGCGAATACTACCGTCCTCGGTTCACCGGCGAATTAGAAATCACCGAGGAGGAGGCTGCAGACGAACTTTTGCGACGTCTGCGCAATGCCGTTGCTTCGCGAATGCTGGTTTCCGACGTCCCCGTCGGCGCGTTCCTTTCTGGAGGCTTAGACTCGAGCCTTATTGTTGCGCTCGCAAGCGAGATCATGGAACGGCCCGTAGATACCTTCTCACTCGGTTACGCATCGCCGGTTTCCCATAAGACGGACCTGAGCTATGCGCAAAACGTAGCGCAGCATTACGGTACGAACCATCGAGAACTTCTTCTCGATATTGAACATGTGGTAGATGCGCTTCCGCATATCGTGGACGCCTTTGACGAACCGTTCGGCGCCGGCACATCGCCTTATTATCTTGCCTCGCTGATTTCACAGCATGTCAAAGTGGCGCTCACCGGCGACGGAGCCGACGAGCTATTCGGCTCGTATGCGGCGCACCGTGCTGCCGCCGCTATCGATGCCGTTCGCTCTGGATCGGCTGCCGCTGATTTTACATCATTTTACGGCGGTGCGGACTTTATTTCGCAGTGCGCGAACGAGCCCGACGAAGTGTGGCGTACGAGATTTGCCGCGTTTACCGACGCTGAAAAGCGCGAATTACTGAACCCAGGGATGCACGACGAGCCGTCAAGTGGATGGTTCGCGCCTTTCTTTCACGACGCCGATGGCGACCTCGTTAATCGTACCCTCGAGGTCGAGTGTCGCACAGTTCTGCCCGACCAGATTCTGACGTACGTCGACCGTTTGTCGATGGCTCACAGCGTGGAGAGCCGCTCTCCGTTTCTCGATCGAACGATTGTTGAATATGCATCGCAGCTTCCAGGAAAATTGAAGGTGCGTTTAAACCAAACGAAAGCAGTGCTAAAACGCGCCGCTCGAACGGTACTTCCCGATGAAATTATCGATCGGCCCAAAGAAGGTTTCATTTTGCCGTTTGACAGGTGGCTTGCCAACGAATTGGCGCCTCTTCTGCGGCTTGTGACGTCGCGCGCGTGGCTTTCTCACGGCTTATTGAATGCTTCAGTGGTAGAGCGATACGTCGACGAGCATCTTTCAAGACAGAAAAACCATACGTATAAACTTTGGACACTCATTATGCTTCAGTTGTGGCATGCACGCGTCGTCGAGGGTAAAGATCTCAACGATGTCGTAGCACGGGCACCGGCATCTACAATCGCTTGAAGTAAGACGTGCCGGCGGCCGTACCCAGAGTCCCGATTGGCCGCGAGTACTGCGTCTTATAGCGGTCCACAACGTTTTTCGTGGTCAGTGGAATCTGCTGCTGCTGGTATATCGTGTCGCGAACACGATTTAATTCCATAGCTAGCTGCATCGGCTCAGCCAAGACTTCATGCAAGGTCCACTCGTACGACGGATATTGCGACGGCAGCGTGAGCGCAAACGGCTGGTCGTTATCGAACTCCAGCCAAAAATAGCGCTCTTTCTGTGGCGGTCGAATTTCCGCTCCCGCCTTCTGAAATAACATGCCGAAGCCATTAGGACACGCCGGGTTATCTCCCCACGTCTCGACCTCAAATAGATGACAGCCGGGAAACATCTTGCGTACGCCCTGTGGCGTGAAGCGCCAATAATCTCCGAAAGCCGGCGCAGGATGCATCACTTGATCGAACGGAACGACGACATAAATGAAACCGCCGGGTTTTGCAGCGCGAACGTGTTCCCGGGCAGCAGCCCATGGATCGTCGACGTGCTCCAAGACCGCTGTGGACATTACCCAATCATAGCGTTCGGTTTCAACCGGCTTCATATCTGTTGCACTCGCAACGAACGTACAAGCCATCGCTGCATCCGGCTCGAGCGTGTGGTACTCCTCGACGCCGAACATCTCGCCATGCCTATACCGGCTGCTCGCGGATCCCGCGCCTACGTTGAGAAGTTTTCCGAACAGTCGTGGAGCGAGCAATTCCTGCAAGTAGCAGTTTTGTAAGATCGTTCCAATGTTTTGCAACTCATTGAGTAACACGACCGGAAGGCGACGGGATGCCTCCACTTCCCCAAGTGGTCTTACTTCAGTGGCTTGATTCACGAATTCACCTTTAATTCTTGGGGGTGAGGGAGGAGGCCGATAGAAAGGCTCATGGCTTTTGCAAGGCGCCGGTAATGCGCAAATTGCTTCTGGCCGCAATCGACGTAGCGTGCTGCCGCACTAAATAAACGCCCTACAAACGTCCACGGCATCGCACCTTCCACGACAAAGAGTTCGATATTATCGTGCGGATTGCGTCGAAGATTCCATTCGCGGCTCAACATCGCACGATGCTCGGCCTCGCCTTTGAGCCAGCAAAGTACCGCAGTCCCCGCATTGCATTGACGGGCAAACTGAAGCACTCGTTCCAGATCCGATCCGTCAGCAAGGACCAAAACCGTGTTTTCCACGCGTTTTCCGAAGTCAATGGCAGGCGTCATCGCTGTCGGTGGGTCCGGTAAACCTTCAAAGAGCTCAGCAATGAAGCGATGGCGATCTTCGACAGGACTCAGCGCGAAGCCATTTGTGCGATATCGCGGAGCAGCTGGATTTTGTAGCCGTCGCGCAGCGCGCGTCATAGCTTGAGCATGTTCGGTCGGAATTGTCAGGTAACGTTCCCACGGAATAGCCGCTCTCGCATCTACGCCGACTTGCGCCGAACAGGAAGCCAGGACTTGTGCGACACGGTCAAAGTCATCGCTTATCCAGCCTTCTATCTCGATGACGCACTCGGCACGTTCAGCCGAAAACGACGCCGGGTTCTTTCCTGCTACAACGTCTAAAAGCCATTGCATGTATTTGTCGACGCTCCAGTGGTCAACAACCATTTCGCACCCGGCCTTTCCGACGCGCCGGCGTAGTTCGGGATCGTCGATGAACGGCGCAAGCGCTTCAGCAAACGGTGTAGGCGGAATCACTGTGTTCGACTTCCACCAGAACTGGTCTACGATGTGCACGCCAAACACCGCATAAGCATACGCTGCAGCGGCCGGTTGAGTCAGCGCGCACGACATAACGACCGGAAGTCCGGCTCGCGCGGCCTCCATGACGGTAGAACCCTCACCGCAAAAAACATCGGCAGCAGCGTATAAGTCCGCCATATCGCGGCGCAAACCTAAATAGCTCGTACCTTCCGGTGCGGATGCTCGCAGCTCTGCTGCGCGGATCCCGTCGCCCGCTATCATAAGGCGCACGCGGCGTCCTCCATCTCGCAACGCCTTCACGCCATGGGCCATCGGATTGATGAATGGAAAACGGTCCGTATCCAGACGGCACGCTGAAAGTACGAGAACCTCGTCGTCCCCGATTCCAAGTTCCGCACGTACTTCTTCACGGGAGCGATTCGGCTTTGCGGAGGCATCGTCGATAGGCAAGTTCTGCAAACGAACGCGTTCGATGTCGAAACCAAACTGCTGTGCGTGCGGTAGCGCGTCCTCATAAACATTTGCAAGCACACGCCCTTGCTCAGCTGCTGCACGAATCATTTGTACGGACTGCGGAGTTGCGGGAATTCGGTAAGCGGGCGAAAGGATTTGGAGGAAGACTGGTATTCGATTGCCTACCGCCGCTTGCGCGAGAGGAAAGGGCCACGAGGGTGCAGTGACAATCGCATCAAGGTCGTAACGAGTTGCTGCGCGCTCAAGTATGGCTCCGTCCGCGCATAATTGCTCGGCGGTGAGTTCGACGTTTTGCTTAACCGACTCGATGCGAACGTGTGGGACTCGCATCTCCTCGAGGAGCGGCTCGAGCGTTCCGCCGGAGGAAAACATCACTGCACGATGACCGTTCGCGAGCATCCAACGCAGCTGCCTAACCATATGGAATGCCGAACCTTCGACGTTGGCCATCTCCGAGAAGAATCCGATGTTCATTCGGGCACCCTTACTCGCGCCAGCCTGAAGACATCACAGAACCGCCCATCCCAAAAATTTTCATCGCGCAGCACAGCCTCCACACTGAAGCCCGCCCTTTCAAAGCTCGACTTTGCGCGAGGGTTGCGTTCCATGACGTATGCGTATAGTTTGTGCAGCGACAACCGTTCGAAGGCATGGTGCACTAATAGTTGTAACGCTTCCGCGCCGGCACCATTGCCCCACGCAGTACGATCGCCGATAACTATCCGTACTTCCGCGTTGCGGTTACGTGAAGAAATATTCCAAAGCCAGATATTGCCGATGTGGCTACCGTCGGAAGTACGCTCTACGGCATACCAGACGGCCTTGTCATTTCCGATGACGGCGCGCTCGAAGAACGCCTCGTGTTCCGGCGCACTAACGGGAAGAACGCGGTCGAGAAACGCGGCTATTTCCGGGTCGTTAATCCAGGCACGCCAACGTTCGATGTCTGAGCGCTCCAATGGCCGCAGCGCCACGCCGGTCCCCTTTAAAATCACTCTATTGGTATCGGCAAGAGGAGCCGAAAACTAGGTCATGGGTTCTCAGACGGTCGTGGCGGTGCTTCAACCAAGCTACCTTCCATGGCTGGGGGCGCTGGAGCAGGTAGCTCGCGCAGATATTTTCGTCTTTTACGATGACGTGCAATTCGACAAGAACGGCTGGAGAAACCGTAACCGCATCCGCACCGCTTCTTCGGAAGGATGGTCCTGGCTAACGGTTCCCGTCCGTTTGGAGGGTCATTTCCCGTTAATCTGCAGCGTTCAGGCAGATGCTCGAGTGCCTTGGCGGCGTAAGCACGAGCGCACTATCCGGGCAGAGTACGCCCGCGCAGCCAACGTTGCTGAGCTCGATAACGCGTTCGACGGCTTTTTTGAGGAACAGCACCACAACCTTGCCGACATCGCTATAAGCTCGACGAAGCGCCTTATGTCGGCATTCGGCGTGACGACGCCAACACTGCGTTCCTCCGAACTGTCTATAACAGGCGATCGCAATACTCGCCTGATCAATATATGCGAACTTTTAGGCGCGACAGACTACTACAGCGGTGCTGCCGCGCGCGACTATTTAGATCTGGCGGAATTTGAAAAGCGCGGCATACGGGTCACATTTCAAGATTTTAAGCACCCTATTTATCCGCAGACACGCGAACCGTTTATCTCGCACCTTTCTGCGCTCGACGCCTTATTGAACCTGGGTAAGGATGCACGTTCGCTTCTCTTTCAGCCGGTATGATTGAAACGGGATCGTTAGCGGCCCTTTCGATCGCAGCGCAGGGGGCCTTTCGCGAAGCATACGCGTTGTGCTTAGTCTTGCAGCTCGCCATAACAGCGATCGGCGCGCGTCGTTTTTTCAGCAGCGAACGTTACGGCGGTTTCGTAGCGGCCGGCCGCCTTCGGGACGCGTTTTACAGGCCAAGCATCGTCTACGGATTTTGTGCGCTTTGGCTGCTCAGCGCGATGGCTTTACTCATGGGGCGATATGTGTTGATTGCTGCAGCCGCGAACGTCATCATCTGCCGTTTCTTGCTGATTGGGCCTCGTTGGAATAGCCTATCGCGAGGATTCGGAGCGGTCGGACAGATCACGGCTTGGACCGGCGTTACCATTTTTCTATTAGAACTAACGCGAGCAATCGATCATGCCGGATTCGTTCGAGCGGCGGTGGTTATCGTTGCGCGCGTTGATTTCGCGCTCATCATGGTCGTCGCCGGCATTTACAAGTTGACCGCCGGCTACACACGAAACGATGGTTTCGAAAGCGCCCTCGTGAACCCATGGTGGTGTTACTGGTCCAAGTATCTCGCCAAGCTTTCTCCACGCAGCCTTGTTTTTGCGTGGATGAATCACGCAGCATACTTCGTCGAGATACTCGGTGGCCTTCTCATGCTAACGCCGTTTTATGAATATGGCGCGCTTGCAATCGCGATTGCTTTTGCACAACTAGGCCTGACACTGCGTTTGACCCTACTTCCATGGATGGTTGTCGCAACGTTTTTCCTCTTTGCTGCTCCAGGAAAATTCGTCGACGGTTTGCTCTACCGCGCGCCAACTTCGGCATTTCACACGCCGGACAGCACGCCGTTCCTTTGGATTCCTCTTTTCGTTACCATTTTAGCTTACGGCATTGCCATCGTCGTCGTACGGTTAGGCCTCTACTACAACTTCTTCGTTCAACGACGTCTTCCGGAAGCGCTTCAGAGCGCGGTGGACTTCCTTTCCAATCATCTCGTTATCACGATTTGGCGCGTCTTCACCGCAAACGTAATAAACTTCTATCTCGACATCTTGATCGAAGCGGCGGACGGCTCACGCAGGCCATTCGAACGCATCGGACTGCGTAGTTGGCGGCAGGGATTGCGCTTTGCCCACGCGGGTGAATTCGTGGCGCTCTGCACGACATTTACGACGCTAAAATACTTCGCCGACAAACCTGAGTTGTTTGAGGAACGCCTAGTACGCTACGCGCGCAGTGTGCCCGCGGATAAGATGGAGCGTGTCGTCTTTCTTTACGTAAGCATCACAAAAGGCGAGACGTTCTGCTTCAACCGCGTGACAGAATTCGTGGCAGACCCGCGCACCGGGACGGTGGAAGAGCGCCGGCTCGATCCCACTTTTGACCCGCGAGCGGCTTCCCCGAATTCGCCTATTGTGCGCTCAGCGGCTCCGGGCTCGTACGCGCCCGCGCCGAGGTAATTGCTTCGGGCGTCTTTGCCGAACTTTACTAGGACATGATTCCAGCGAGCGAAGGCACTCTTATGCCACCAAAGACCTTCATGCCCTTTCACCAGCCGTGGTTTGGCGACGACGAAGTTCAACAATTGCGAGAGGCGCTCGAATCCGGGTGGCTAACACGCGGGCCCAAGACACAGCAATTTGAAGAGCTATTTCGTGATTACATCGGCGCCACGTCGGCGGTTGGCGTTAATTCCGCGACGTCAGGCCTTCATCTCGCACTTGTTTGTCTAGGCATCGGCCCCGGCGATGAAGTGATCACTACCCCAATCACTTATTGCGCCACGCCGAATGAGATCGAACACGCTGGAGCCAGGCCCGTCTTCGTCGACGTAGATCCGGAGACATGGCTTATCGATCCGAAGGCCGTCGAAGCCGCTGTGACGCCGAAAACAAAAGCGATCATGCCCGTTCATTTATATGGACAAAGCTGCGATATGGATGCCCTGCGCGACATCGCGCGGCGCTACAATTTGAAAATCGTTGAAGATGCCGCACACGCGATCGAGACAACCTGGAAAGACGAAAAAATCGGCACCATCGGGGATGTCACGGTCTTCAGCTTCTACCCAACGAAGAACATCAGCACCGGCGAAGGTGGCATGCTTACCACGATGGATCCGGAGCTCGGAGCGTACGCGGCACGTATGTCCATGCACGGCAATTCAAAAGATGCCTGGAAGCGCTATGGGTCGAGCGGCTTCGCGCATTACACGCTTGAAGAACGCGGCTATAAATATCATATGTTCGACCTTCTTGCTGCGGTCGGACTCGCGCAATTCCCGAAACTTCAGACGTGGTGGGCTCGACGTCAAGAGCTTTGGGAGCGATACAACGAGTTGATAACTCAAATTCCATCCATCCGGGCAATTCCTCAGAAGATGCCGGGGCGTCACGCCTACCACCTCTACGTCGTTGAGATCGACGCTATGCGCGCAAAGCGCTCACGTGACGACGTTATGAATCGCATGCAACAAAACAACGTGGGCGTAGGGATTCATTACTATGGCATGCACCTACAGCCTCATTACGCGAGTCGATATGATATTCGACCAGCGGACTTTCCCGTCGCAACTCACGCGTCCGAATGTATGATCTCGCTACCGCTGTATCCGCGAATGGAGCTCGACGACGTAGACCGGGTCGTAAGCGTATTGCAATACGCTCTTTCGTAACGTGCTGCGCCCGATCACGCTTCTTTTTGACGGCAACTGCGATTTTTGCAGGCGCTCACTGACGCTCTTGCTGCGCTTTGACGTTTTGCGCAACATCGAACTTGTAAACGCGAACGAGCGGCAATTGGTCGTGCGTCGCTTCCCCAATCTCGTCGACGCAGATTTTGATAACGCCATGTTCGCCGTCGATCCGGACGGCCGAATCTATCGGGGCTTTTACGCGTTCCGGGCGGCATTATGGAGCTCGCCGCTGCTTGTTCCGATGGCTTGGATTTGGCACATTCCAGGCATACCGCTGCTAGGAATCCGTATTTACGCGTGGATCGCTCGAAACCGGCACTCGCTTGGGTGCGCGAGCGCCTGCACCTTAGACCGCTAGGGTTCCTAATCGAGCGCGACGTTCGTTGCCGCGCGGATTGAACGCTAACACGCGATAATACGCCGCTTCAGTTGCCGCTGCGGCATTTTTCCAAGTGTATTCTTTGATCACGCGCTCGGCCAACCGCGTGCGCCGCTCAGCACGTGCTTCGTGTGTCTCCCATGCACGGCGGAGGGCTTCTCGAATCGACGAGACACTCGCCGGATCGCAATATTCCGCATCATCCGCGAAGTACTCGTGCTCGTAGCTGTTGCGCGTCAGCACCATTGACGCCATGCTGATCGCCGCATTGAGCGATGTCAAACTTACAACTTCATCCCAGCTCGGAACCGCGACGACTCTTGCGGCGGCAAATGCGCCCGCCAGATCCTCTTCGGGAAGGTGGCCGATGTAAACGGCGTCGCCCGGCCGGTGCATACGCATCGCGCTTCCGAAGAGTCCGTCGTAATTCCGTCCTATGCACACGAGCGGCAAACGAAGCGCCGAAGCCGCCTGGAAAAACATCAATTGATTTTTGCGGTGTTCGTACCGGCCCGGCAGAAGCACGAAGTCCGACAACCCAAACCGCTCGATGAACCGCTGCTTCTGATGTTCGCCGTATATCAGCGGATTTGCACATGATGGCGCAACGGCATAGGGGACGTCACAACCGAGATATCGATAAAACCTGTGCATCTCGCTGTGTGCGTTTGCAACCGCGAAATCTACGTATGGGAGAACTGCGCGTTGCAGCGCCTCGTAGTCCGGAATCATGCCGCTGCGTTGCGGTGGCGGCATGAATTCAGCCATAGAAAGCGCCCGATTCTCAAGCGCTTGCAATTTTACGGCCAAATCGTCGTTGTCTTCACTCGATAGGAAGAGCGCGCGTGACACATGCATGCCCCAGCCCGCCTCATCTCCATGGTCCGTAAAGATCGGCATCAGCACGACGGGACCACTGAAATCTGCCACCGAGCGCGCTTGTGAAAGCGTCTCGTTCGGCACCGTGATGTTCGTGAGATGGACGACATCGAAGCCTGACGCGTTGAGCTGAGGTGCCGTTTGAATTTCGACGAAATGCCCTCGCTCGCGCAGCGCCTCTGCAGTCTCCCGCACTTGCACGACGTCGCCGCCGAACATAAGCTCGGCGGTCGGGCGCAATCCGAATAAAATGCGCAGTTGGCGCTCGCTCACGATAGTTGAGCTCGTCGCTTCCGGCACGACGTATGTGCTTTTAGAAGCGCGTGAAAAAACGCCGAGCCACTCGTCGAACGCGCCAAACGCGTCGGCCCCCGCGCGAGACATCGGCATGACGTCGGCACCTAATTCTTGTAGGCATTGTTTGGCGTTCGATCCGCTTAGTGAAACGATGGCCAAGCCGTTGGGGCCAACAGCGTCTCGAAGGAGCGCCACCGTGTCTTCGAGCTGAGATTCCGGCGCATCAAGGTACACTGCAACATCACAGCGTGAGCCAGGCGGAAGTTCGGAGACTTGCGGGCGCAGCCGCTTCGCGATTTGTTGCAACGAGTTGGTGGACGCGGCGACGCTCGATGCAACACCACGCAGAGTGGAGATGCCATACCCATAGCCCGGATTAAAGTCGACGACAGTGCGTTTACAGACGTAAGGGCTCACATTCGCGTACCGCTCCGCTTCATGAAACAGCATCGGATACGTCGACATTCCGGGAAAGGCACGACGTACGACTTGAGCCGAAGCGGCAAATGTTTCGGAAAACTCTTCATCCTTGAAAAAGAGATCCGCTTCCAAATCCGCATCAGCAGCTTTCTGCGCACGCCACTGCGTTACAGTCTGCTTCAGCCAACTGCAGAGTGCATCACCGAGCGGCACGTGAAAGTCATGCAGCACAATCTCGCCGTTCTGAGCGATGCGAATAAATGGAACCGGAACGATCTCGCTACTGTCAATAAGAAGTGCATCGACGTATTCGCGCCGGTTTTGTGCGACGGTGATCGCCTCAAGCTTTAACGAGGCAAGCTGTACCGACGTAGCTTTAAATGGCTGCTGACGAGACGAGTAGGCCGCGTAGTCCCGGTGTAACCGTGCACTCATCGGCTTACTGCAACATGTTCGAGTGTGGTACGGACGCCCTCTTCCAATGACGTCGATGGGGACCAGCCTAGGGCGCGCATACGCGTAATATCGGCGACAAAATCTCCGGTCTCTACCCGCGCGGCGTTGGACGGCCAGGGGACCGAGACGACAGATCCGCGGCCCGCAATACGGACGATCGCATCGGCAGCCTCGCGGAACGACACTCCAGTGCCGCTTCCGACGTTTGCAATGACGTTGTCGTCATGAGCGGCAAGCAGTTCGAGTGCACGTACAACGTCGTCCACATACAAATAGTCGCGCAGCTGCTTTCCGTCGCCATACACGGTTATCGCACCGCCTGAGGCGGCCGTCGCAATGAGTTTGTTGAGCACGTTGTACTCGTGCGCCGGCGCGGATACCCAAGGGCCGTATGGGTTGGTCAATCGCGCAACCGCATACGAAATGCCGTAAACGCGCGAGTACATATCCAGGTAGAGCTCACACGCGTATTTATTGACACCGTATGGAGAAACGGGCCGAAGCGTATCAGTTTCCGTCACGGGAAGCGCCTTAACGCGTCCGTACTCCAAACGCGATCCCGGGAAAACGACGCGTAGTTTGTTCGACTGTGCGCGTGCCGCTTCAAGCAGCGTGATGATGCCGCCCACATTCGAATTCAAATCGTAATGCGGATCGCTAGCGCTGGATCCGGCACCGGAGTGACCCGCAAGGTGTATCACGACGTCGATGTCTTTGAGCGCTTTTTGCATTTGCGAGGCAACGGAAACGTCGCCGAGCACGGTTTCGACGTCGCGCAAAGCGGGATGCAATGCAGTTGCGGTTCCACGCGCCATCGCGACCAACCGCCGCGTTCGCCCCGCAAGGTGGCGTACGAGCCGGCTGCCGATAAAGCCCGAAGCCCCGGTAATAAGGACCGAGGCGTTCCGTAGATCGCTCACCCGGCTATGATAGGACGCTTCTAAAGCTAACCCTTCGCACAGTACAAAGACTTTGCCGACGCCCCGCCAACTCTACAACCCAATGTCGAAGTATTACCGGTACTTCGGGCTTGAGAGGGATCCGTTCTTAGACACGGCGGATCCGTATTTCTATTGCGAGCTCGGCGCGCTTCGTAAAGCCAAGGATCGCCTCGCCTCATCTGTGGATGAGTCGCGAGGACTGACGGTCATTCTGGGTGAGCCTGGTACAGGCAAGACCAGCTTGAGTAGCGCGCTCGAACAAGAGTTGCTCCAAGACGACCGCATCGTGCTCGGTAAAATTCTCGATCCGACTTTCGCGACGGAAGTCGAATTTTTGATCGCAGTCGGCCGCGTCTTCGGTCTCTCACTTCCGCCGCGGTCCAGCGCCGCGCTGAAAAACGCGCTGAAGAACTTCTTCTTCGAAACAGCAGTGCTGGAAAATCGCACGCTGGTGCTCGTCATCGACGAAGCGCAGAATTTGAGCGATGAAGGTCTCGAAGCGCTGCGGCTGCTGCTCAACTACCACGTACCGCAAAAGAAGCTGCTGAACATCTTGCTGTTCGGGCAAAGCGAACTGGAGCGGCGCATCAACGAGCGGCATAATTTGGTCGACCGCGTCGACTCATGGATTCGTCTTCAGGCCCTCGATGATATGATGACCGGCGCCGTGCTCGATTTCCGGTTGTCTCGCGCCGGCTTAGGCCCGGGTCAGCAGATTTTCACGCCCGAAGCGCGCGCATTGCTGACGCAAGCGTCGGCGGGATTACCGCGCAGGCTCACGATGCTCGCGCACATGTCGATGGAAGAAGCCGCCGATCGCGCGAGCACGCTCGTGCGCGAAGATCACGTCCAGGCGGCGATGGCCGCCCGTGGGCTTCGAGAGTCCGCAACCCCCGCGCAGCCGCTTATCGAAGCGGCGTCGGTAAACGGCGACGCCGGCTTCTTCTCACGCCTCCTCACGCGTCTGCGTCGCGCGGGCTAATGCGCCGGGAGCCGGACTTCGAAGAAAGCGCGGACATGCGGCTCGTAGAGCTGCAGCGCGCAGCGCTCGGCGTCACATCGCCGCAGCGCAGCTCGTGGGAGACGCGCCTGCATCCGGAAGGCAGCGCCGTGGATGCCGAGGGAGTGCAACGCTTAGAGAGCGCGGTTGTCGCGGTCGACGCCTCGGCGAATCCGCCCGGCGACGTTATTCCAGGTGCGATCGTCACGGTTTCGGTGAGTATTGCAAACGAAGGTGCGGTAGCCGCACGCAATGTGAACGTTGCCGTTCCATTGCCGGGCGGCGCGACGTACCGCAACGGCTCTTTCGTGCGCGACGGGCGGCCACTGCTGGACGACGCTGCCGACGAGCTCTTTGGCAACGGAACGCTTATTCCCAGCATCGCTCCTCGCTCGCGCGTCACGTTTCTTTGGAAGATCGGCGTGCGGCTTGGGAATAAGCCGCTCGTGATCGCACCAACAGTTAGCGCAGAAGAGACGGCAATCGTCGGAGCTCAACCGGTCATCGTTTCACGCAAAGACGGCGCGCAAACCGGCTTTGCGTCCGAGGTCCAGCGCTTCGATCGCGCACTTTACGACCAACCCGCTGAAACTATCGTCGAAGAGCTGCCGATCTACGAACTCGACGCCGAAGAGACGATCGAGTACGAGGCGGCTGATGCCGCGCTGTCTGAATACCGGCCGCCGATGCAGCCGCCGCAGCAGCCCATCGCGCCGCCGGCGCAGCCGGAGCCCGCGCCACCGCCGGATCAGCCTGCACCCGTGCCGGAACCGGGCGTGCCCACCGAAGAGCCGTCGACTCCGCCCCCACCGGAGCAGCCGCCGGACGTCGAACCTGCAGCGCGCGAGGCGGTGGTACTGTACGGCCGTCTCGATCGACCCTCGATTGCGTACTTCGATCGCCAGTTCAACGGCAGCAAAGCGCCGACGCTTTTGAACCATTTCATCTTGGGTGGCGCGCTGGCGTGTACGCGAGGCGTCGAAGGCGGCGATGTCGCCGGACTGAAAGCGCATATGGATGCGCAAGGTCAGCTGCTTCAGCGCATCGTGCTGCACGAAAAGATGGGGCGTAAGGAGCCGATTGCGGAGTACGCCGGTTCCATGCTGGCGCGCGTCGATCAATTTATGCCTGCGGCCGTGCCGAAGCTTTCGGCGCTCGACGATTCGAACGTGCTCCTGCTCGAGAACGAATTGGAACCGCCGACACTGGCGGTTCTTCGTAAAATGCAAGAGGACAGCGCGCGCTGGGATTTCACGAAAGCGCGGCAGCTAACGCTCGCATTGCAAGCGCGGCGTATCGTCGCGAATGCACCGGCTGAAAGAATCGAAGCGGCTGAAAATGCACTGCGTTCGTACGCGCAAATCGCCGGAACGCAATTGCAGCGCTTCTTCGTTCGGATGCGCATCGATCGCACGACGGGACTTCTCTACGCGCGAGACGAGACGCTCGACGCTGCCGCGCGCAGCCTCATACAAGCTTTGACGGCGTTATTCTCGGCGTGAATCTCGTCATCGGCATTCCAACGAGCGGAACGCCGGCGGCGCCATTTGTCGAGAGTCTCAAACGCCTCGCACTTCCCAGCCGCGTCAGCGGATTCGGCAACGTCAGCGTGACGGGAAATTTCGTGCCGGCGCAGCGCGAACTCATTGCACGCCACGCGCTAAACGCAAACGCGGATTACCTGCTCATGGTCGATGACGACATCGTCGTTCCGCAGAATGCCGTTGAAGAACTTCTCAACGTGTTCGACCGCGATCCGCACTGTGCAATCGCCGGCGGCTTATATTATTCGCGCGACGGCCTGCGCCCAATGGCCGTATCGAACTGGAATCCGCACGACACGACGACCGCTTTCACGCCCGGGTTCACTGACGAACCCGTGCAGGTCGACGGAGTCGGTTTCGGATGTGTTCTTATCGCATCGAGTGCGCTGCGGAAATTAGACGAACCGTATTTTCCGGCACAGATCTTTCTTGAAGAACGGCTAAGGCGCGTTCGAGTGTGCAACGAAGATTACGCGTTCTGCCACCGCCTCAAACAGCATGGTTTGCGAACGTATCTGCACCCGGGCGTACGTCTCGGCCATTACGACCGCGCGAGCGCGACGACTATTCCGCTAGCATGGGAGAGTACCGAGGCGACACGGGATAACCGGATAACGGTGCGCGATGCCGATGGTTCGCTTAAACTCATACCGCTCGATGGCGAGCTGCCGCGCGCGCGTGAAGCGCATATGCGCGCAAGCGTCGAGTATATCTTCGAACTCTAGCGCATTTCGTTTAGCGCGGCGAGGCCCGTAGGCGGCAACTTCGACGCAATCGATCGCAGGGCGGACTTCCATCGCGCCATGAGGCGGAGGCGTTCGCCGATGGCGTCGTGATATTGCTGAAGCCGCGTCATTTGGTTTTGACGAATCGCTTGAATGTAACGCAGTCTGCGAAAGACGTCTTCATCGAAGTCCCGGTTGCGAAAGGTTCGCGCGTCGTCCATCGCATTCTGAAACGCATGCATGACGCGCCGTGAATCGGCGATCGCACCTTCGAGGTCGCTCCACTGCCGGCGCATCAGAGCGCGCTCGATCCGGCCGCAGAGTGCTTCCATCTCACCCAGTGGTCCTTCGATTGCCGAGAGGAAGAGTTCCGCGCTATCCGACGGCTGCAAAGCCCTGCCCCGCGACCGGTGCTGCCGGCTGCTGCTGCATTACTTTGAATTGTCCGATCGCTTCGGCCCACATCTTGCGGTAGTCGATGAAGTTCGGAAGAATGCGTTCCACGCGAACGGGATCTTTTTGCATGTTCGCCATCACCAGTTCGTGATGCCAGAACTCGTATATGCGGAACAGATTGCGCGAGATCTCGCCGCCGATCTCCATATCCAGCGAACCCATCAACAGCGCAAGAGCTCGCTGTGCGCGCAATAGCGCCTTATGAATTCCTTCGATATCTTCGCGATCGTTCTTCAGTTTTTCGAGGGCTTGCGTCGCGTTCAGCACGAGAAAATCGAAGATCTTTAGGATGAGATCTTCCTTAGACGCCGTTGCAATCGAAGTTTCGAGATATTGCTGATCTGGTGAACTTTTCACGTGGCTACCTCCTTAGTGGCCACTGCTGCTGCTGCCGAAGAACGAACTGAGCTGCGACTGCAGCGATTGGAAACCGGCAAGCTGCGTTTCGGCCTGCACGAACTCGTTACGCAATGCATCGGCCTGCTGATTCGCGTTGTCGCGAATGAGCTGGATCTGCTGTTGAACTGAAGTGATTTGGCTGCTGTTCGAATTCTCGAACCCTTGCATCAGAGACACGGTCGGAATCGTACCAAGAAGGCCGCTCGCAGTCTGCGTCGGCAGTCCGGTCACGCCGGTGAGATACGTGCCCATCTGCGTAACGAGACCTTGAGATCCCGAGAGCATGCTTTGCACGGACGAGGGATTCGACGCGAAGGCATTCGCGAGAGCCGTTGTATCGACTTGCAACGTGCCGTCGGTTCCGTCGAACGTTTGCGTGGTTATCGCGCTTCCCGCAGAACCCGTTGAACTTGCGGAACCGGATGAACCCGAATTCGGATTGTTCGCTACGAGCTGCGTGAATGAACTGGATAGCGACAAGCCGAGCTGTGTGAGCGACGTGAAGCCGGTCGCGCTTGGAACGTACTGCGAAACCATGTTGACGAGCTCGTTTTTGATGCTTTCGACATCGGCGTTGCCGAACAGCACGCCGCCGCCGACTGCGGTTGCGGCCGGTACTCCGACGGTGGAACCCGCCGTTCCCTGAGCGACGACCGGCGCAGCAGTTGCCGTGTTAATCTCCGTGATGGCGGCGTTGTAGGCGGAAACGAACGTATTGACCGCGCTGACGAGTTGCGTGCTATCCTGCGAGACCGTGATTTGGAAGGGCGTACTGGTATTCGAAAGCAGATTGATTTGGACGCCGGGGATCGCCGTAGTAACGTTGTTGCTGCTGCTGTACACGGTATGCGTACCGCCGCCCGCATCCTGGAACGTCACCGACGCCTGCGCGCCGAGGGTCGTCGTCGCGCCGCTCGCCGTCGTCAAACCCGTTGCGCTCAAGAAATTGCTGGTATCTCCCGAGCCGCCAAGCACGATGCCTTGCGGACCGGTGTTCTTGTTCGTCAGCGTGATTTGGCCGGTCGCGGAGTTGTAGCTGGCCAGAACGCCGGCGTTCGACGAATTAATGCGCTTAATGACCGACGCAAGGTTGTCTTGCGTCGCATCGACGGAGATTTGGACGCCGTTGATTGTGAACGTGCCGGTTGTAACGGCGGTCTTATAGTTCGCATTGGTCGCGTTACCCAGACCATTTTGCGAGTTGAACCCTAACGCCTGATTGATGCCGCCAACGCCCGCTGTGCCCGTTACCGAGCCGCTGGACACGCCGTTGACGACCTGCGCTTGATCGAGGCGGAGGACTGAGAGCAGATTCCCTTGATCGCCTGAAGATCCGAGCGAGATCGGATTGTTCGCATCCGTGATCTGTACGGTGTCCGTGCCGGCCGCAAATCCGATGGTGAACGAATTGTCGCCCGTTGCGGTTCGAACAGCGGTGTTGATATTCGAAAAGATCGTTTGGATCGATTGGCTGTTGACGTCATAGTTGACCGTCACGCCGTTAATCGTGATCGAACCTTGCGATCCGCTGCCGTTGGTCGGTTTTATCGCGGCATACGAATTCACAAGCGCAACTTGATCGCCGGTCGAAGCGCCAAGCGGATCGAGTTCGCTATGACCGGCGGCCACACTGCTCGTGACTTGCGTTGCCGTTGCTAATTTCACGGCTTGTATCACGTACGTGCCGGGCGCTGCAGTAGATCCCGCGATGCCTTGCGCCGTGGCCGCGGCGGGATTGCTTGAGGTCGCACCGATCGCGTTATAAATGTTCGGCTGCGAAAGGCCGTTCAGCGCGCTTTGCACGCTGGCAAAAAGATTGTTGATCTTGATCAGCTCGGCGTTTGCGGCATTGAGCGACGCAACTTGATTGTTCAGTTGCGTCGTCGGCGCAAGCGTCATCGCCGTGAGTTTTTGAATGATTGAGTTGTAGTCTATTCCGGATGAGATGCCCGGAAAGGAAATCGGAGGCACATTGGTGCCTAGCGTACCGCTGGAAATGCTGGACATTTCTGTTTAAGCGCTCCGATCCAGCGTGACGCCCTGCTCTTTGTCGAAGAACTGCGCGAGCTGCACCATCACTTCTGAGGGAACTTGCGCAATTTCACGCCCGGTTTTCGGATCGGTGATGACCATGACAACCATGTCGGGATTGTGCTCGACACGATAGCTCACGTTGACCGCGACGGATTGGGGCGAACTCCCACCCCCTAAAATCTTCGCAACGACAGGTGCAAGCGGACCGGCCGAATCGCCTTGCGATTGCGGTGCGCTGCCCTCTTGCGCAGCAGCCGGCTGCGGTTGCGCGGGCAAAGGTCCCGACTGCGCGGGCGCGGCGGCAGGGCCGGAAACAACGTGAACGTCCATGTTACGCCTCCTAGTTCTCCTAGGTATTGTCGGCCTAAAACGCTATGCAGTTTAGGCGGGCACGCGCGCCTGCTGGGCTTTGGCGTAGGCGAAAATCACCGCAGAAAATGC
>CAZHGH010000002.1:0-73674 GCA_964531205.1 uncultured bacterium | reverse complement strand
CGGGCACGCGCGCCTGCTGGGCTTTGGCGTAGGCGAAAATCACCGCAGAAAATGCCTCGCCGGCGTTCAAAACTGCGTGGCCGCCCCCGGGGCGGTTCCAAGCATGCCGGAGCGCCCGCGCGATCGAGACTTCGGAGCCGGGATCGGCTTCTACAACGGATCCGGGCCATGTCTCCGCCGCGTATGAGGTCTTTGAAGCAACGACGGAGCAACCCGACGCGAGAGCTCTAGCAATGCGGTAGCCGCCACGCGGCCCCCACGATACGTCGGCGTAGACGCGTGCCGCCCTATACAGCGCCTCAACTTCTTGCGGTGAGGCTTGCGGAAGGTGTATGAGCAGCTCGGGCGCGAGCGCTCGCGCACTATGCAAGGCGTCAATGTCGACGCTTTGGCCCGCGGCGACGATCGGCATATTCAGCTGCGCCGCAGCGCGCAGCAGCAGCGCCAAGTTCGTGCGCCACTCGACCGGTGCATGGACGAAGACGAAGGGCCGTGTGCCGGCCAGAGCGCCGATGGGCGCCGCTTCCACACCGGTTTCGCGCAGGTACGGTGCGGAGCGCACGACTTCGCCGCGAAAGCCGTACCGTTCCCGAAGATGGATCTCCTCAGCTGCCGTCGCGGCGATCGCGACGTCGACGTAGCTGGTCAGCGCCTGCGACTGTGCCGGCGGTACTCCTGTTTCCGTGTTCAAGCGACGCAGCTCCATGAGTTCGAGCCGCTCCTGAAGCACTGCCTCATCCGACGATCGCGCAAAAACGGCACGTAGAACCTGAGGTCCCCACACGTCTTCCTGCGCGATGCGCGGAATCGACGGCGTCGCGACGATCGGAATGTTCCGGCTGCGAAATTGCCCGAGCAGCGCGGCGCTTTGATCCAGTGCCTGCAAGCCGAAAACGTGGACGAGGTCTGCGTGAAAATCCGGCGCAATTGTTGCCGCACTCGCAAGATCCACGGTAAAGCCTTCGGCACGTAACCGGCAGGCAAGCGCGCACGCTTCATCAACGTCGGAATCGTCCGCGACTGCGTAGCCGTCGCGCAGAAGCATCAGAATCGTTCCCGATGAGCCGCCGGAGACCGGACGCTCGGAGATATGCGAAATCGCACGCAACGGCACTGCTTCCTGAAGCGAAACGCCGAACGACCGCACCGGCGGCGCGTCTTCAATATCGAACGAAATGAGGATGTCGCTCGGGACAGGCGATGCGATGTGGACCTCGCATGCTTCCGCGCCGTAGCCATCGAGCGCGATGTCTATCTTGCCTGACTGGAGTGTCGCCTCGGAGGTACGAATCGTCAGCGCTGCTTGATCTGAAACGCCGTTGAAAATCGCGCGGCCAAACCACGACGAGGCAAGCACGTTAAGCGAAGCATCTCCAAGATCCGCTTGCACTTCCGCAGCGCGCGAAGCTAACAACGCCGCGCCGCTTGCACCCTGCGGATCCGCAACACCAACAGACATTCCTCTTTCGCAAAAACGCAATGCGTACGCGTACGGCGCGAACGCCGTCATGCATTCGGCGTACGGTGACGCACCAAGAAAACGCGCCGATCGCGCAGCTTCGAGTTGCTCTTTACCGATGACGCCGGAGAAATGCTGAATCAGTTCTCTATTTGCTTGACGCGCGAGCGTACGCGATTCGAGCCATGGTAAGATCGTACGCTCGAGTTCGTCGAGGATAGCATAGCTGAGAGAACGTGCGGCATCGGGCCAAATCAGCGGCGTTCGTCCACGCTCGAGCAGCGAGAAGGTGTCCACTTCGACGTACGGCACTACCGCTGCGGTTTGACCATGGCAAAATATAAGATCCAAAAACGCAGTGCCGGCAGCACCGCGCGAGAGGGCTGGCTCGTAACGAACAACGGAAAGCGACCCAGCTGATATCAGGTCGCGCGCTCGCGGCATATCAAGCCAGAGCTGCAGCAGCGGATACCGCTTATGAAATCTCATCTCGCCACGGTTTCCAGCGCGCGTCGAAGTGCACTAGGACTACGCTCGCTCAAGGACTCCACCGCCAGGACCATCGCCGCTTCGACGTTGCCCTGTTCCGAGCCATCCACAATCTCGATATCCGCAGCACGGTCGTTGTCCACGTCCATACGCGCAAGCACTTTCTCGACGCGCGCGCCGAGCATAACCGCACTCAGCTCGCCGGCAGCGATAATGCTCAGTAACGTCGGATCGTCGGCTGTAAACGCTTGCACGTAACGGCGCACGAATGCGCCGACCTCGTTCCAATCGCGCTCGTCGGTTACGCGAGCGGTGAACGCAAGCGAGACTGGTGTATGCCCTGCATCAGAATTCGTTTGTTCCACAAGCGGCAACGGAACGTAGTGCCGCGCGCGGTCAAAACCAGCGCGAATCGCCGGCGTGGTGGGATACCCATTTTCCGGATACTTTTCGGGGTAGCCCCATTTCGCTGCGAACTTCTTCCAGTTCTCGCGCATGGTGGAAGTCCAATCGATTTTATTCGCCGCGAACGTTTGCGAACCGAAGTGATGAATGAACGCATCGTCGCATACGAAGATGCGGTAGCCGGCAGCACGCACGCGCATGCAAAAATCGTCATCCTCAAAATTGCCGACGCCGAAGCGTTCGTCGATGCCGCCGATCTCTTCAATCACGGTGCGGTCGATGCACAGGCACAAGCCGATTGCGCGGTCCGTTAGGTAGCCCTCACCCTGGAAACGCTCGCGCCGTTTCGCGGCATAAACGTGCATCTCTTCCATGTTGTTGTACTGTGCGTCGGGGGTGATTTGATCGCCGGCGACTTTGTTGCTGCGCGGCGCAGACACGCCTAGGCCGGGAATTCGATCGAACGCTGCGAGCAAACTTTCCAGCCAGCCGTCCGTTACGACGACGTCGTTGTTCAGCAACACCACGTATTCGCCGCGTGCGGCGGCCATGGCCTGATTGTTTCCGCCCGCGTAGCCGCGGTTCGTGCTGTTGTAGATGATACGGACATCTTTGAGCGTGCGCAGCCACTCGACGGTTTCGCGCTCGGAACCGTTGTCTACGATGATGACTTCGTAGGGCTCCGGCGTGTGCGCGCGTATCGATTCCAGCGCCATCTTCGTGTACTGCGGCGCGTTCCAACTGAGCATCACGATCGATACGAGTCCGGGCCGGCGTCCCGTCGCGCGTCGAATCGCATCTTCCACGAGCTTCGGGTTCGTCGATTCTGCGTCGGCGAGACGCATACCGTAACGGCGCGCGAATTCGGCGTCATCGGCAACCTGCGGCAGCTCTCCCGCCGGCGTTGCGCAAGCACGCGTTCCGCCACGTGCGCAGATCGCACGAATCAGAAGATCGGCGAGGGCAGCGTCGACCGTTGGAAATTGCTCGACGCGCAAATGTTGAGGAAACTTGCGCAGTGATAACACCGTGCATCGCGCATCAGCCGTAAATACCGATGTATCGTCGTTCAACTGCAACTCCGGTGCAGACGTGGCGGCTGCAGTGTTACGCGAGAATTCACATTGCGCGATGAGCCGATCCAGCCACCCACGCTGCAAGCGGCAACGGGCGTCAACGACCGCCAGATAACGGTCTCCTCGAAGTTCCATTTCGTTACGTAACGCGTCGACAGCGTCGCTCTGCGCAACGAACACCACACGATCGATCGGCGCGTCATTTGCGCGCAGCATCGCTTCGAGCGCCTCGGTCTGTTCCGCTCCGTGACACAATACCGTGGTTCTAGGAGTGGGCAATACGTCGAGCGATTCGGAATCCGGACCGGTCCGCGCCGTACGCCACAAAAAACCGCGCCGCATGGAGGCACCTTGGGCATCGTAGCGCACACGCCCGTTCCACCGCTGCGCGAGCCGTGCAGTGTTCCACGGTGCTTTCCGGAAGCGTTGAATTCCTGATTGCGACTCGAAATGCGTCAGCGACGCTTCGCCGTCATAGACGACTCGCAGCCCGAGTTCGCGAACGCGAAGGCAGTAATCGACATCTTCGTACCCGTTCCAAAATGTCTCGTCCAAGCCGTCGAGGCGCAAATACAAATCGCGAGAAGTAAGTAAACACGCACCCGTTACGATTTGAACGTCGTCTATGCGCTGTGCTTCAGGATAGGTTCCGGGGTACCCGGCCATGTCGTGAAACGGCACAAAGCCGGCAACACCGCAAACGAGCGGATCGATTCTAACGCCGGCATGCTGGATGGTACCGTTCGGAAAGAGCAAGCGCGCACCGACAACGCCGACATTTGGCTGACGCGCAACGTCCAACATACTGGCGAGCCAGCCGGGCTGCGCCACGATGTCATTGTTCAAGAGAACGAGATACTTGCCGTTCGCCTCTCGCGCGCCCTGATTGTTCGCACCGGCGTAACCGCGATTCGTTTCATTCCGAATGACGCGAACCCAAGGAAATTCGCGCAGCATCTCGGGCGTCTCATCGGAACTTGCGTTATCGACGACGATAACCTCTCCATCTCCCGCGCCTTCAAGCGTCGCCCGAATAGTCTCCAGACATTGGCGCGTGAGTGCGGCCTTGTTGAAGACCGGAATGATGATGGAGTAATCCACGGTGAACTTAGGCGAGCGCTTCTTCCGCTACGCGTTGCGCGTCTGCAAACCGTCCGGCGCGCAGATAAAATCCGCCGAGTTCCGCCGCTACGCGCTTTTTCGAAAGCGGAAGCGCAGCGCGAAACGCCGCCTCTGCTTCGTCGTTTCGGCCAAGGGACTCAAGCACCGATGCCCGCAACAGGAGCACGTGCACCTGTAAATCGGCGGTGAGCTCCGTTATTGCATCGAGATGCGTCAGAGCCTCGGCGTTTTTCCCAAGATTACTGCAAGCGAATGCTGCGCTATAGCGCAGCATCGCATCGGCAGGCGATTTCAGCAAACCTCGCTCTGCGTACGCCAGTGCCTTGGCGAAGTTCCCTGCGCCAATTGCAATTTGCGCCCGGCGCGAGAAATCCAGCGCCGCTTCAGGCTCCGTAGCCTCTTCTTCCGCACGCAACCGCGCGATTGCGGCCTCGTCACCGCGAGCGCGATAGATCGCTTCGAGCGGGCCGAGCACTTCGGCGGATTCCGGAGCAATGCGCTGCGCCGTGACGAGATAGGTTTCTCCATCGCTTATCCCGTGACGCTGCGATATCGCGGCCGCTGCAAGCAGTAACGCCACTGCAGCCGGCTTCGCACATGACGAATGATGTTTCTCAATCGCCGGAATCGCCTGGAGTGGTTTGTGACGCAATAAGAAATTGACGTACTGCAAAATCGACTGCTCGTCGCCGAGTTCTTCGCACAGCTCGTGCAATGCGGCTTCCGCTTCAATTAGACGACCCAGACGTTCAAGCGTATTTGCATGGTTTAGACGGAGCGGTTGAACTTTCGCGTTATTCTTCAGACCTTCTTCAAACCAGCGCAGTGCTGAGGCATCGTCACGTTGCGAGACGTACGTTCCGCCTATCATGTTTTGCGCTTTCCACTTCGGAACGTCTTCATCCACGACGAACTGCAGATGCGTGTGCTTTCCGTCTTCGATGGCCGCGAGAAACATCTCACGGGCTTCGTCATAGCGCTTCAGCGCTTCTAGCGCGCGGCCCGCAGAAAAGTGTGCGTTCGCGTAACGCGGCGAGAGCTTTAGCGCGGCTTGGGCAAAGGTCAACGCCAGTTCCGCGTCATTGAGAAAGTCCGTCAGTGCGTCGGCGAGAACGGTCAGTCCGTTTGGGACGAATGGACGCGCGCCCTGTTTCTGCGCGAGAGACCACATACGTTGCATCGCTTCAACCGCGCGGCGGTGGTCGCCTGACAGATAGGCGGTCATTCCCAGGTTGTACCAGTTGAAACTGTCTTCCGGGTCGTTCTCAACCGCGGCCTCGATGATCGACATATTGCGGTCGTACTTCGCGCGATCGCGCATCATGTCGCTCGTATAGCCGTAGTGCACGATCTTCACAGGGGAGTTCGCCGCAAGCAGCGTCGTGGCGGCCCCATCGAGACTCGGAAATTCGTGAATGGCGCCGTGATACCGGATGCGCTCGTGATTCGGGAACAGCCGCACTACGGCATGCGATATAGTGTTCTCGCCGCCCAAGTACTGATCTGCATGATTGATGCAGCGAACCCACACGCCGGCGTGATGCGCTCGGGCGTTCTTGAGTTCGCGAAGCGCGGGTTTGGATTCGGGCAGCAACTCTTCGTCTGCGTCGAGCTGAAGAATCCAGCGGTACCGTGCAAGCTTTAGGCTTTCGTTCCGGGCCCATGCAAAATCGTTTCGCCATTCGCGTTGCTCGACGATCGCACCGAAGTTGCGTGCGATCTCCATCGTGCGATCCACGGAGCCGGTATCGACGACCACGATTTCGTCCACTGCGTCTGCCACGCTCGCGAGACACCGCTCGAGAAACCGCTCTTCGTCGCGTACAATCATGCACAACGAAATGCCCGGGGGTTTTTGCGGCCATCCGGCGGGAGGTTGAGGCAAGCCGAAAGGCTGTGAAGCGGAGGCGGACTTTACCCGAACAGGCATCGGTCTAGTTTTCGGCACTAATTCCACCAAAATAAAACGGGCCCGCCGAAGCGGGCCCGCTTTTTCGAACTGATCCGATTATTAACGGAACAGACCGAGAACCGATTGAGCGTTCGCGTTGGCCTGCGCCAAGACGGACGTACCGACTTGGACGAGCACCTGAAGTTTCGTGAACTCCGTGGTAGCCTGGCCAACGTTGAGGTCGCGAATCGACGATTCAGACGCTTGCAGGTTCACTGCCGCGACGTTGTCGTTGTTCGCGTCTTCGTTCAGACGAACGATTACGGCACCGAGCTGAGCGCGCTGATTGAGCAGCGTATCCAGCGCGTGGTCGATTTGGCCGACCGCGTCTTCCGCCGCGATGTTGCCCGCCGTCGCCGCAACGTTGATGTTGGAGATGCGGAGCGTTTGCGCGTTCGTGGCTTGGATGCCGATTTGGACGATGTCGCCTTCGTTCGCACCCGACTGAATCGAGAGCGGACCGGCAGCCGAGCTTTGCGAGGCAACGAACTGGTTGACCTTGATGAAGGCCGTGCTGCCCGCGTCGGCTACGCCGAACGCGTTGACGGTGATAGTGACGTTGTCGAGGTTCGCCGTGCCGCCGGTGCTCGCCACTGTCGTCGAGTTCAGAACCTGGCCGCTGGCGCTATCGAAGTACGTGAGAACTGCACCGACCGTGTTGTTACCGGTGTTAACGACTTGCACTTCGACCGTGCCGTCGAGGGCGCCGCCGGCTGCAGTCGTCGTAAAGGCGCTCGCCGTTTGACCGACGACCGACGTGACGAGGTTACCGGTACCTGCGAGCACCGAGTTCGATGCGATCGCGGCGTTACCGAGAACCTGCGCCTGGAAGCCGGAATGGCTGCCGTCGAGCAGCGGCTGACCGTTGAAGTTCGTATTCTGCGAAATGCGGTTGACTTCGAGAATCAGCTGCGAGATTTCAGCTTGCAGATTCTGGCGGTCCGACGAGCTGTTTACGTCGCTCGCCGCTTCAGCCGCGAGGTTGCGAATGCGTTGAAGAATGTCGGTTTCGGTTTGGAGCGCGCCTTCCGCTACCTGAGCCGCGTTGTTCGCGTCCTGAACGTTCTGCGAAGCTTGTTGGAAGCCGTCGACCTGCGTTTGCAGGTTGGTCGAAATTGCGAGACCGGACGGATCGTCTGCGGCAGAGTTGATGCGAAGACCGCTCGAGAGCTGCTTCACCGTATTCTGCAGCGTGGACTGATTTTTGTTCAGGTTGTACTGAACGTTGTTGGCCAACAGGTTGTTGGCGATACTCAGACCTTGCATGTTTCCTCCATGATCACACGCGAGTGTGAATGACTAGTCGAGGGAGACGTCCTGTCCCCTTCGTAACTCATATCGGCGGTAGAACGCTCGACTTTAGTGGCTTTTCGTCGGTTTTGGAGATTTTTTTCGAGGCTCGAGCGTAGCGCGCGAAGCCGCAGCCGCTGCCGCGGCAGGTGCTTCGGCGGCAGCGCGATTACTGCGCTGAATTTCCTCATAAATCTCGGAACGGTGCACCGCAATCTCGCGCGGGGCTTCGATGCCCAATTTGACTTGGTCGCGATCGACTGCGACGACGACCACGCGCACGTTATCGCCCACCATGATGGACTGATTGACTTTGCGGCTTAGGACTAGCATTTGGCGCGCCCTCCTTGGCAGACCCCGGCCCCTCAGGGTCTTCGAGTTACGGGCACCCTTCTACGCCGGCTGTGCCGCGCCTTCGGCAGCCTTCCTTGGAATGGGCGTCCGAACGTTATAGCCGGAGTTCTCGAGCATGACCTGGCGAGCGCGCCGGGTCTTGAGGTTGACCACAATCGGCGCCATGAGGTTCATGCTCATCTCTTCAGCGCCTTTGGTGACGACCACGATGCAGAGTATGGTAAAGTCTTCGGCGCTCTTCAGTTCGAGCGTCTCCGTCGCGTACGCGGGTAGCTTCGGCTCGTATTCCGAGAAGATTTGCCATGGATCCGCAGCAGGCAATGCGGTTTGCGGTTCGTCGACGGATTGAAGCCAAATAAAGTTGGGCTGTTCCGCGAGCGAGAGGGCTAAGAAACGACGCAGGTCGTTGAAACCGGGCAAACCCCAGGGAAAATCGATGACGTCCGTCTCGGCGAATTCCACTTCACCGAAACGCGGCGTGACGATTGTGGTCTTGGGGGACTCCATTGCGGTTTCCATTCCTCCTCGTGTCTCCTCTGCTATTGTAGATAGTCGAAGAGCGTCTTGCTCTCCAGACGCGTCGTTGTGCCGTACGCGGCTTGCAGTGCGGTTTGCGTCTGCGAGAACTGCGAGATCACCTTCGCAATATCGGCATCTTCGATGCCGGACTGTACCTTCGTATCGTTAACTACCTGTGAATCGGTGGCCGTGCCGAGCGCCGTTAGCGTTTGCAGGTTGCCACCGACGGTGGCACGTGCATTAAGAAGCGTTTGCGTGGCTTTGTCGATGTCGCCGATTTGCCGCGACATGTCCGTCTGCAAGCTCGCCTGCGTCTGTAAACCGAATGCCGTGGTTAAATTGCCGGGTGTCGCCGCGCCGGCGCTGGCAGTATCCGTTACTTGAAACGCACCGCTCGAGGACGACAGAATTAACCGTTGCTGTTTGTAGTCGAAGGATGCGCTCACGCCCGTAGTTCCGGTTTGCGCGTTGATCGCCGCAACAACGCCGCCTATCGTCGTCGTCTGAGGAATTGCGATGGTCACCCCGTTGGGCGCCAACTGAGACTTGATGGAGATGTCGACGTTGCCGTTTGAATCAGCAACGAGCGCCGTCGAGAGGATACCGGAGTTGATTGCGGTGGCCGGAGTGAACGCAGTGTTCGGCTTGTTCACGCCGTTCGCGCTCTCGGAAACCACCGTCGAATTCTGAAGCGTGTTGCGCAGATTAATCAGCGTTTGAAACACGTCCGGCGAGCCGTCCGAAGACTGATAGTTGAACGCTTGTTGCAACGTCACGGACGTCGACACGGTCTGGCCGTTGTAAAGCTGCTCGTTTGTCGGCGAGAGGTTTCCGTTGAACGTCACGGACGAAACCGGCTGACCCGAGGCGGCGACCGGTGGCGTGCTGCCACCCGCCGTTCCAGCGAACACGTACTTTCCGGCGTACTTTGTATTCGCGACCCCGATGGCGCTCTGCAGCAAACCGTCGATCTGCGTTGCAAGCGCCTGCGCTTGCGTTTGATTCGTAAATCCGCCCGCCGCCTGAACCGCGATGTTGCGCGCCTTGGTCATGATATCGCTGAGCGAGCTCAGCGCACCGTCGATCGTCGTCAGCTGCGCGCTCGCGTTCTGGATGTTCGTCGAGCCTTGGTTCTCCTGAGCGATCGAGTTGCGCACCGCGAGATCCTGAGCGATCTGCGTCGGATTGTCCGACGGCGCGTTCAGCTGTTTGCCCGACGACAGCGTCGCGCCATACTGCTGCTGCTGACTGACCAGGTTATCGATCGCGTTAACCTGGTTATCGTAGATCGTCGAGGTTGCGATGCGCATCTTCTACATAGCCTCCATGCTAATGTCCGGTGCCCAAGGTGGTTATGACCGTGTTCAGGAGCGAATCGAGGATGTTCATCGATCGCGCCGTGGCCTGGTATGCGTTTTGATACTTGATGAGGTTTTGCGTTTCTTCGTCGATGTTGATGCCGTCGACGCTTTGACGCACCTTGTCAATGTTCGAGGTGAGCTGACTCTGTGATTGCGAACCGGCTATCGCTGTCTGCGTGTCCACGCCCATCTGCGTAACGAGCTGCCCGTAGTACTGTGAAAGCGTTTGGGTCTGCGCCGACGTGATCGAGAAACCGGCGGCGTGCGCGTTTGCATAAGTCGCCGTAACGGATTCGATGCCCGTCACAGGATTGAAACTGATCGCCGACACGACGACGTTCTCCTGACCGGCAGCGCCTGCGTCAACCGTGAGCACGTCGCCGACGCGAACGTTGTTGACGCCGGCAGGCAAGGCAATCGTTTGCGCACCCGCCGCGACCGCTGCAGCACTCGTCGTCTGCAATGCAGGCACGCCGACGCTGGAACTGAACATCTTCAGCATTGCGCTAGCGGCACCGTTGTCGTTCGCGCCGAACGCATTGCCGCTGTTCTGGTTCACGCCATTGATTGCCGAAGCACCCAGCGCGCTGAGAATACCGGCGCCCGCGGTTGGAGTATCCGCGATCGTGAAGTTGGGCGTTGGGGCATTGGCGCCTTGCGCCGCGCGATGCGTCAAATCGATGTTCACCGGGTCGCGCGTGAAGACGATTCGCTGTCCGGTGGCATCGAACGACGCCGTCACGCCGAGGTGCTGGTTGTTGAAGTGCGCGATGAACGTATCGACCGATGCGTCGGTTGTGTTGGTATTGTAGTTGAAGGTTTGCGTTATCCCGTCAACCGTCACGGAAAGGCTGCCCGTCGTGCCGCCCGCGCCAGGAGGATTTGCCAGCGCGCCGTTTGCGTTCAGCGCTTGGGAAGTATCGATGACGTTATTCGCCGAGTTCATCGAAACGACGAGCGATCCCGCAGCAGTTGATGCAAGCGCCGCCGGCAGCTGTGACGGATTAGTGATGCCGACCTTGATGTTACCGGCGGAAATCGGCAGCGATCCGACAATCGGCTGGAACAGCGCGGTACCCGCTACGCCGTTTTGATCGTAGCCTGCTTGCGTAACGCGATTGACTTCATTGGCCATGGCCGAAGCGAAGTTGTCGAGCTGCTGTCCGTAGACCGTGTATTTATTATTGTAGAGATCCGCTAATGCTGCGAGCTGACCGCTGCCGAGCGGAATGCCCGGAGCATTTGCCGCCGCAGGCGGATTGCTCTGAAAATCGATCTTGAACGTAGGCATCCCGTTTGCCGCGGTCCCGACGACCGGAGCAGCCAAGTGGTACGCGACCGTGTCATTCACCAATGCCTGACCGTTGACCGTGACCAGCGCCGAACCGTCCGGCTGAATCGAGGTTTGGGTCGAAAGATACTGCGAGAGTTGATCGATCAGCTGATCGCGCTGATCCATCACCGTGTTCGGATTGTCTCCGACTGCCGTTGAGGCACGGATCTGCCCGTTGAGCGCCGCAATCTTATCCAGAATGCCGTTCACCGTGCCAACCACTGTCGATGCTTGCTGCAGCACTTGGGACTTCTGCTGCGTAATCGTGTTCGCGCCGGCGTTGAGCGCTTGGGTAAGCGCCTGCGCAGCGGCTAAAACGTTCGAACGCGCGCTCGTGGAGCCCGTGGCCACTTGATCGACGAGTTGGCTGATAGCACTTTGAAATGATGTGAAATACGCGTTCAGGCCGTTGTTCGGCTCACCAAGGGAGGCTTGTAACCCGCTGAGCGCATTTTGCTGCGTCGAGTAGAAATTCTGCGATGCGGATGCGCCGCGGAACAGCGAGTCGTATGAGTCTTGATGAATGCGCTGCACGCTCGCAACCATCGAGCCGTTTCCGAACGTACCCGGGAAGTGCGTAGATGCAAACGGCGAGCCCGCGATCGCAGGCATCTGCTGAATGTTGACGACTTGTCGAGATGCTCCGGGCGTGTTCAGATTCGCGATGTTGTCCGACGTGACGTTCGCCGCATCCTGAAAGGTGCTCAGCGCGTTGCCGAGCAGCCCGATGCCGAAGAAACTTCCAAGCCCACTCATACTTTGCTACTCACTAGGACGCTCGCGCCCGGAGGCGCGACATAGCCGCGGCGTTTGTAGACGCCGGTTCGCTCGGTCATCGTCTCTTGCAACTTGGACGTCACGTTTACCAAACGCTCCAGACCTGCAAGGATGAGCGACTTATTGTTGCCGATGGTAATGCCGAGCGAGATAGAACCGTACGTCAGCTCCGCAAGGCGTTGATTCATCTGCATCGCCAAATGACGCGGCGCGTATTGGCAGACTTGCTGCAGCGTCATCGTACCAAATCCGCGCACTTGCATGCCGCGCCGCTTCGACGACGCGCTTTGATGCGCAGTTCGTGCCACGTTGAGCTGCCTATCCGCCTCGATGATGTCTTCCGGCGTTCCGTTCATCAGCACTTGGGTCAACTGTTGCGCCGCGACATTCAGCCGCTGCAAATTCAGCGACTCGTCTTGAAGCGCGGCTGCAAACGCTTCCCACGAATCGTTCACTGCGGCGCGCGCGACTGCTGGAGCGGTCATCACGGTTCCAACTCCTTCGGAATCTCGGTTTTAGATTCGCGGGAAGCGTCGGAGAGGACGCTCTGCCGCAGCTGCTCTTCGAGAACGCGCGCGATGCCGAACGAACCGCTCTGCGCAACGGATTGCGAGCGCTGTTCGTCCAGCATGGTTTGAAACGTCTCTTCCGTATTCGATTGCTTGCCGAAGATCGTCTCTTTCGACACCGTGTTCCGCATAGCGCTGAAGAGCATGTCGAGAAACACGCCCTCTAGCTGGGTAGCAGCGGAGTGAAGCCGGTCCAGCGCTTTTTGTTGCGCTGGCGTTAGCTGTTGCGCCTGTTGCGGCGCTTGCCCTTGGCCGATCTTATCGAGACTCACTACTGAATCTCCAAATCCGCCTGGAGAGCACCCGCTTCGCGCAGTGCTTGTACGATGGCGATGAGGTCGCGCGGCGACACGCCCATCGTGTTAAGCGCACGCACGACGGATTGCAGCGTTGCGGCGCCGGCCACGAACGTCAGCTGCCGCTTCTCTTCCTGGACCTTCACCTGGGTGTTCGTCTGCGAACCCCCGCCGCTCGTGCTGAACGGTGAGGCAACGAACTTGTTCTCTTGCGTGATGGTGATGGACAGGTTGCCGTGCGCTATCGCGCAAGGCGCGAGTTTGATGTTTCCGCCGAAGACGATCGTGCCGGTGCGTTCGTTCATTACAACCTTCGCAAGCTCGTCTTGCGTCAGTGAAACGTCGCTTGCATCCGCGAGAAATTGCACGGGATTGTTATGATACTGTCCCGGAAGCGTGACGTGCACCGTTTCGGCATCGAGCGCGCCGGCGGTGCCGCCGCCGAAACGCCGGTTCAATGCGGTTGCGAGATTTGCCGCCGTTTTAAAGTCCGGGGTCGTAAGCACGTAGTTGAAGCCGTCGCCGCTTTGAATCGGTGTGACCATGTCGCGCGCGATCACCGCGCCGTTCGGAATGCGCCCGGCCGTCGGATGATTCTTCGTCGTGCTGGTTGCATCGAAACCGGCCGTAAAGCCGCCGATAGAAAGCGGTCCTTGCGCCGTTGCGTATACGAGATCGTTCGCAGCCTTCAACTCGGTCAAAACGAGCGTTCCGCCTTGCAGGCTGCTGGAGTCGCCCATCGCGGAAACCGTGACGTCGACGTTGTCGCCCGAGTGCGCAAAAGGCGGCAACGTCGCCGTAACGATGACCGCGGCAACGTCGCGCGTGCGCACTTCGTTGCTGTTCGTGGTCAGACCGAACGATTGTAAAACGTTTTGAATCGTGTGGCTCGTGAAGAGGACGGACGTCGAATCGCCGGTGCCGTTCAAGCCTGTCACGATGCCGTAGCCGACGAGCTGATTGCCCGTGACGCCTTGCACGTGCGCGACGTCTTTGACCAGCACGCTGGTCGCGGATGCCGGGGCCGCCGCAAATATACCCGCGCAAAGAATTGCGCTGAACGCGAGACCTATTGATTTACGCACACTCTTGATCATCAGAACAACCACCCTAAAATCTTGCGGATCAACCCGACGTTCTTCTCTTGAAAGTTCCCGTGGAACGCACCCTGAACGTTAGCGATGCGGCTGGCGAGCACGGTGTCGGTCGCATCGATGTCTTGCGGACGCACGTATCCCGTCACATGCAGCGTCTGGTCTTGACCGTTGACGAGCATGTGCTGATCCCCGGCGATTTCGAGCGCGCCGCTCGGCAATACGCCGATGACCATCGCTTCCATGTCGCTCACGAACGTCGTCGCTCCGTTCTCGGTCTTCGAGCTCTGCGTGCCGGTCTGTCCACCGATCGACGACGGAATGCGCAAGAACCCGAGCGAGAAATTCCCCGTGCCGCCCGGAGCGCCGATGTTGAACTGTTTACTGTTATTCACGACGTCCGTGCTCGTGCTCTGCACCGCAAAATTGAATTGCACGTGAATCAGATCGCCGATTTGCGAGGCGCGGTGATCGGGTCCCAAACGCAGCGGATGTCCCGGCGCAACCGCTGGCGGCGAAGCGACGTACAGCGTGTCGGCAAGCGCATTTGCCGGCAGCAAACACATTCCTAACGCGATGAGCAAGTGTTTCACGGATTATCGCCTCCGGAAATATCGAGTTCCACCGTTCCCGGACCGGTGACGGTTCCCGAGAGCGCTTTGTGCGTCGAAGCATTGTAGACAAACACTTGATCGCCGAGACCGCCGCCCGTACGTGCGATCGCATCGGCGCTAATTGCGACGCCGCTGTCGCGAATGATGAACACAACCGTTGCACCGGCTTTCACGATTTGATTCACAGCCGTCGATTGAATGCGCACGGGTTGTCCTTGACTGACGGAAGAGATCACACGCCGGCCGACGAGCACATCGACGCCGTTCGCCGCAACGCCGGTGAACGGTACGCGCGCCATCGTCAGATCGCCGGCCGAAAGCACGGTTCCCGGAGCAAGGTCGTGCGCCGCAACCGCAGTTTCGACAAATTGCTGCACGCGATATCCAACGAATACGGTGCGATCCGGCTTGCCGTCGACATCGATCTCCACCGGCACATTCACGAACGCTTGCGTGCCCATCGGTTCCCCGGCGTGCAGCGCGACGCGTCCTTCGGAGACGAGCTGATCCGGCACAATGCTTGCCGGCACGAACCCGCGATCCGCGTCGTGCGAAACGAATGCGAGCTGACGCTGAGCGATCGTTGCGATGCGTTTGCCGCTGACTCGCTGCGTAGCATAGCCTTGAGCCCGCACCGTGAACGGCGCGAGCACGAGGAGTACAACTGCTACGAACGCGAGTTTACGCATTACCCTTGCTTCATCTGCACCGCGGAGAGCAGCATCTGGTCTGCGGTGCTAATGGCTTTGGAATTCGCTTCAAACGCGCGCTGGGCGACGATCATGTTCACGATCTCTTGCACCACTTGCACGTTGGAATTTTCGAGATAGCCGTTTTGCAACGTGCCCGTGCCGTTCAATCCCGCTTGTGAAACGATCGGCGTGCCCGAAGCGGCCGTTTGCGAGTAGAGATTGTGTCCGCCGACCGGCGAGAGACCCGCCGGATTCACAAAACGCGCAAGCTGAATTTGTCCCAGCTGCTGCGGCTGCGTCGAACCGGGAACGATCGCCGTCACGGTGCCGTCTTGGCCGATGGCAATCTGCTGCGCATTCTGCGGAATCGTAATTTGCGGCTGCACGAAGTAACCGTCGGCGGTCACGAGCGCGCCGTTCGCATCTTGCTTGAACGACCCGTCGCGCGTGTACGCCGTCGTGCCGTCCGGCATCGTCACTTGGAAGAAGCCGTCGCCTTGAATCGCAAGATCCAGCGAGTTGCCCGTTTGCACGAGGTTGCCTTGCGTGAAGATCTTTTCGGAAGATCCGACTTTCACGCCCAAACCCACTTCTTGTCCGACCGGAACGACGCTCGCGCCGACCGGCGTTCCCGGCGCGCGCATTTGCTGGTACACCAGGTCCTGAAAACGCGCTTCGTTGCGGCGGAATCCCGTCGTGTTGACGTTCGCCAAGTTGTTGGAGATGGTGTCCATGTTGTATTGCTGGGCTTCCATCCCGCTCGCGGCGGTGAAGAGTGCTCGCATCATGGCGTTATCGAGGCTCCTTTATTGTCCGTTCGACTTCGCGACGTTTTGAATCGCAAAGCCGTTCAGCGTGTCTTGCGTTTGAATCACTTTTTGATTGGCTTCGAACCACCGCTGCGCGGTAATCAGATCGACCATCGAGCGTACGACGTTCGCGTTGCTACGCTCCAAATAGCCCTGCTGCACGGTTGAAGTGGTGTCCGCGGCGGGGCGGCCTGCTCCGGTGTCCACGAATTGGTTGTCGCCCTCGGGGCGAACTGCACTCAAATTTTGGAAATTCACGATGCGCAATTGATCGACGACTCCACCGCTCTGATGAATCGTGCCGTCCTCGCCTATCTGTACGGCACCCGCCTGCAATTGAATGGCGCCGTTGCGTCCGATCACGCGATTGCCATCGAGCGTTACCAGATAGCCTTGCGGATCGCGCGTGAATTGGCCGTCGCGCGTATAGCGAATGCCTTGAGGCGTTTGAGTCGTGAAGAATCCCCGGCCCATAATGCCGAGATCGAGTGGATTGCCGGTGTTCTGCAGCGAGCCTTGTTCGAAGACAGCCGGCGTGTCGAGCACCTGCGCGCCGCTGCCCAATGCGCCGACGTACGAGGCCGATGAAACGCCCTTACCGGGCGCGCTTCCCGGCAGCGTTTGCAGCGCAAATACGGCCATCTCCGGGGCGGCTTGGACTTGCAGCAACGTGCGCTTAAAACCGCTAGTGTTGACGTTCGCGAGATTATTCGCGATCGTATCCGCCTGCGATTGTGCGACTAGTGCTCCGGACGCTGCCGTATAAAGCCCACGTACCAAAACAAAAACCCTCCGCACGACAAGTGGTGTACTCGGCAATCGGCCTCGTACGTGCGGAGCCTTCAATCAGTCCGGCTCCGCCGCGGCCCCCACCCCGTGCGAGGGTAGTCCAGCCGCGTTCACTTCTGAGTATCGGCAGGCTAGCGGCTGATTTTAGTTTCCCAGGACTGGAGAACGGCGGACCGCACCGGCATTCTTATCTTCGTGGCTGAGAGGCGCCCCGACGCCCCTCGACGGCGCGTTACAGTTCTTTAAAAGCGTAACTGTAATCTTTGAGCTGCGGCCAAAGCTGCGACAGCGGTGTTTTAATCCCGCGCGCTACGATAATCGGAAGACGGTTCTCGTACGGCATCGCGTACGGATTGTAGAAGACGGTGACGACCTTCGCTTCGCGGAAGCGTTTCAGATCCGTTTTCAGGTCGCCGTTGACGTCTATCATGACGTTTCCGCTGTAGCCACGCGGTCCCCAAATCCAATAGTTATTGTTTCCGCTCAGCGCCGCCGGCAGGCCGTAGTCTTTCCCGTAGAGATCGATTGCCGCTGCCTCGCCGAAGTTGCTCGTGAAGATGGCGGCTTGCGCGCGGTCCGCTTCGGGAAGGCTCTGATACACTTGCGCGACGGTTTGCGTCAGTTCCGGCCATCCGGTCATATCGGCGAAATACTGAATCGGTGTAGCATTGCCGTTCACGTGCATGACGTGAAAGTGAACGCTCTTCCCGGAGACGCTCGTGACTATTTGCTGATACGCAATCTCCGATTTCAACGGCAGAACCGGCATCACGAACGGAATCGACGGAATTGCGAAGAGCAGGACGAGTGCGGGGACGAGTGTGCGCAGCCAAGGACGCTTGAGCGCCCATTCTTCGATTGGGATGGCGCCGGCCGCGATAAGGTACGGATAGATCGGCGCGGGATAATAGTTTTTTGCTTTAAGCGCCGTCATTATCGCGATAAGAACGATGTAAGTAATCCCTAGGAAGCGAACTTCGCGACGCACGAGCAAATATGCGAGGCCTAAAACCCACACGATGGAAAGCAGCGGACTCATCACGATGATCTGCTGAATCGGCAGCGGCGGATTCTCCATCAGGTACTTGCCGTAGTCGTTCACGAGCAATTGGAGCATCGGGAACCCCTGCTGCACTTGCCACAAAACGTTCGGAGCCAGCATTGCAAGCGCGATCGCGAGACCTCCCGCGAACCACCGATTTGCCAACAGACGCCGCTGCGGCGTTAGCAGCATCCCGACGAGCAACGAAAACGCGAAGAACGCTATGCTGTATTTCGCCATTCCGGCGAACCCTGCGAGGAATCCAACCCAAAGCCACAAGCGCGGGTTGGCGCCTTTCACAATGCGCAAAACATACAGCGCAATCAACGGCCAAAGCCAGACTTGCAGCGTGTCGGGTGAGAAGCGCATGCCGGCGGTAACGAGTTCCGGCGAAACGGCGGTTACCAATCCCGCAAGAACCTGCGCAAAAGCTTTGCCGCCGAGCTCGGCTGCGAAGCGGCATGCCACGTAAACACTGAATGCCGCAAAGAACGCCGGCAATACGCGCAATGCAAAAAGCGAGGTGCCGAAGGCTTGTGAAAACGCCGCCAATAGCGGCACCACCGGCGGTTGATCGACATAGCCGATTGCCGGATGCCTGCCGCAAATTATGAAATACAGCTCGTCTCGAAAAAACCCGTAGTGTGCATTACCTAGGGCGTGGAAGGCGAACGTCGCGAGCGCTGCGGCAAGCGGAACGACCCGGTCGACGGCAATCGCCCGGTCGCGAACGCGACTGCGCTCTATCCGTATTGCGCGCTCCAGTAGCATCGCCTCGTTGTTTACCCTGAGGTGCCCGAAACCTATGCGAGTCTAGATTCGCCCGGCGTCGAGCGCGGCTGTCGCCGCGGCTAGGTCCGGGAAACGGCTAAAGGCACTATTGGTGATCGTTGCCGTCGCACCGCCGCCAAAAATGGCGTAGCGGCCGCTATACTGCTGTACCTCTTGCGTCACCGCCCAATAATTCGGCAGAACCTGCGCGCGCTGGTCCGTAACGGTGCCGGAGGTTGCGTGCTGCGGCATCGCCGCAGGTGTGTAGCGGACGGAGACGACGTTGAACTGGCTATCCACCGTAAATGTTCCGTCACCGTGACCGGCGTCGCGAATCTTCGTTGTAAAACGGACGGTATGCGCGTCCACGGCTTCGTACGTATAGTCGTTCAGAAACTTCGGATCGTACGGACGCGAAAACACGTCACCCGGCGCCGGATGCTCGTACTTTTGCTCGGTTTGCGCTTTCGTCGCAGCGTCCGTTTCTTTACCGCCGACCTTCTGATCGATGACGTGCATCTTCACCAATACGCCGTCCTGATAGACTGCGGCGAAGATCATATCGTCATGACGGCTATAGGGCCCGGCATGTACGTCGAAAACGCGGTGCGTGCGCCAGCCTACGACACCACGTTCGGTAAGGGCGGTTCGTTGTGCGGCCTGTGTGACGATGGCCGGAAGGGCGACGGCGACATCGATCATGGCTTGGGTGGGTTTCTCGCGGCACGCCGCCGTAACCCCTATTCATGTCCCTGCACGGCCTCGTCGCGCTCGTTACGGGCGCATCCGGCGGTATCGGCTCGGCGACGGCTCGCGCTTTTGCGGACGCGGGCGTTCACGTTGTCCTCGCTGACATCGATGAGGACGGCATGCGTGGCGTCGAGGCGGACGTCATAGCGCGCGGCGTGCGCGCGCTCTCCGTTCGTGCGGACGTAACCAACAGAGCGCAAATCGATGCGCTCGTGCAACTCGCCATGATGGAATTCGGTCATATCGACATTGTGGCGAACGTGGCCGGAATCGGATCCAGTCCCTCATTATGCGACAGCACCGACGAGGAAATCGAACGCGTTGTATCGGTGAATTTGCTTGGATCCGCACGCCTAATTCACGCGGTCTTGCCGATTATGAAGGCGCAGGGCCGCGGCTGGATCGTCAACGTCGGATCGATCGCGGGCGATGTGGGCGTTATGGGCATGTACACTGCATCGAAATTCGGCGTGCGCGGGTTAACCGATACAGTGCGCCGCGAAGTAAAAGCCGACAATATCGCCGTGAGTCTTGTGCAGCCCGGATTCGTTCGTACGGCTATGAATGCTGCCATGGGCGATCGGCTGCCGGGCCCCGAGGTCGTCGCCAATGCCATCGTTCGCGCGGTAAGACGGCCTCGGCGCAGCCGTATCGTTCCGGCTTCTTACCGCCTTCCCGTTTATATCGCAAAGTTGTTTCCAGGATTGACCGATCTGGTGTTCGGTAATGCGCGCATCCAGCAGCGGCTCAACCGCGACGCGCGCGCCGCCCGTACCAGGTACATCGACGAGTGAGGGTTACTGAATAGATGACGTCACGCATTCGCGTCGGATCGAAGGAACATAAAGAACTCTTCTGCCACACGTTCATCGAAACGCACGAAGCGTACGATCCAACGGCGCTGCCTTGGCCGGATCTCGATGACGGATCGCTGAAGCGTTTGCGTTCGGTACCGTTCTGGGGCACGGCGCTGCAGATCGAGCGGAACGCCGGATTTCTCGTAAACGAGTTTGCGAAAGCGCAGGGCGATCCGTTGATTCGCGAAGCTATTGCGCTGCAAGGCTACGAGGAAGATCGCCACGCGAAGATGATCGGCATGCTCGTCGAGCGCTATGGGTTGAATGCCGAAACGTCTGGGGATTTGCCGAAACCGACCAAACGCGCATTCATCGATTTTGGCTACAACGAGTGCTTGGATTCATTCTTCGGGTTCGGCATCTTTCGTTTGGCACGCGAAGCGCGCGTGCTGCCGGACGAGCTGATTTCACTCTTCACGCGCGTGCTGCATGAGGAAGCGCGGCACATCGTTTTCTTCGTCAATTGGATCGCCTACGATCGCGCGCAGCGCGGCTACGGCTCGACTCCACTGCAGATCCCGGCCACAACGTTGGGCTACTTCCGATCCCTTGCCCGGCTCATCAATCTCGCGCGCGGCGGTAAAAAGAATGTGGAATCGCAGCAATTCGGCGGTGCATTCAACGAGATAAGCTTCGCCGAGCTGACGCTTCGCGACTTCGTGCAAGCGTGTGTCGAGGAAAACGAGCAGCAAATGGCTGTGCTCGATCCGCGCCTTCTTCGGCCCCGAGTTATTCCGTCGATCGCACGGTTTGCCTTACGGTTTATGAAGCAAAAAGCGCGCCCTGCGAGCGCGCCTTCGATGCCTCATGATGACGGCGCCGAATACGTTCCGGCGCGGGCGGAAACCGAGACCTAAAGAACCTCTTCAGAGGTTCTCACACCTGCATTCGCGAGATTTCCGTGTACGCGTCTAGCAGTTTGTTGCGGATTGCGAGCGTGAACTGCATCGCAAGGTTGGCTTCTTCCACGGACGTAACGACTTTGCTCACGTCGTTCGTGCGGCCCGTCGCGAGATCGCGCGTTGCCTGATCCGACTGCGTAACCTTATCGTTCACGTCGTCCATGAACGATTTGACCGTGTCTTTGAATGATGCGCCGCCCGCCGGAGCGGCTCCGGGAATCGCTTCCGTCTTCGGCTGAGTGTTCGGAGCGATGTCCGGCACGAACGTGCCGGGAATCGCATTGCTCATAGCGGCGTTGTAAGACGAGTTGATGTCCATAATTCCTAGCTGCGCAGCAGGTTGAGTGTGGCGTTGGTCATGTTGCGCGACTCTTGAATCGCGGAGACGTTGGCTTCATAAGCGCGCGAAGCGGCCATCATATCGACCATTTCTTTGACGACCGAGACGTTCGGATAGTGCACGTAACCGCGCGCATCGGCGTCCGGATTGCTCGGATCGAACACGAGACGATCCGGGCTCGTGTCTTGTACGATACCCATGGCCTGCACGCCGCCGCCCGAGGTGGAGGTCGAATCATCGCCGGGAACAGCGTCGGTATCGCCTTGTTTCTCGGAAAAAACTACCAATTGCCGTTTGAACGCGCCGCCGCCCGGTGCGTGCGTCGTGTTCGCGTTGGCGATGTTGTTCGCGATGACGTCCATTGCAAGGCGTTCCGCAGAAAGCCCGGACGCGCTGATTTCGATCGAATTGTAAAAGCCCATTAGCGCGGTTGCTCCGTGATAGCCTCGCGCAAGCGCATGAATTGCACTTGCAGCAGTTGCGCCATCGTCTGCGAGTAGCCCGAATTCTGAGAGAGCTGCGCCATCTCTTGATCGACGTCGACGTTGCTGCCGTCCACGCGCATCTGATCGGTGTCGTCCACTTGGATCTGCGGATCGAACGCCTGCGGCGCGCCGGCACCCGCAGTGCCAAACTGCCGATTGGAGTCAATCTTCAGCGCCATGTCGTCACTCGCGAGCGGCTCGCCTTCGGCGGCCGCAAGCGCGTCTTTAAACGAAACGGTTTGGCGCCGGTAGTTCGGCGTGTTGACGTTTGCAATATTCTGGGCGATCGCCCCATGCTGGAGGTCCGCACCGCTGATTGCGTTCGTCAACATATCGACCGTCGAGCCGAAGCCTACGGCGTTGATGTCGCTCATTGCCTTTGGTATCGGCCGAGCAGGGGTTCGCCTTAAGCGAACTGGGTTGCGTGCAGCCGCGCGTAGGCGCCGCCCTTGGCCAGAAGCGCCTCATGCGATCCCATCTCCACGACCCGGCCGGCCTCGATGTAAAGAATGGTATTCGCGCGGCGGATGGTCGATAGGCGGTGCGCGATGATGAGCGTCGTGCGTCCGGGCAGCAACCGGTCCAGTGCCTGTTCGATGAGCGCTTCGGAGTGGCTGTCGAGCGCGCTCGTTGCTTCATCTAAAATGAGGATCCTCGGGTCGCGCAGGATCGCGCGCGCGATAGCGACACGTTGCCGCTGCCCGCCTGAGAGACGTAGTCCGCGTTCGCCGACCTCGGTCTTGTAGCCGTCGGGAAAGCCGAGAATGAACTCTTCGGCGTTCGCCTCGCGGGCGGCCGCCCGGACTTCTTCGTCCGACGCCTCGAGGCGTCCATAACGGATGTTCTCCGCAATCGTACCGCGGAACAGCTGCGCCTCTTGCGGCACGATTCCAATTGCTGCGCGCACGTCGGCGAGGCGGGCTTGCGCGAGATCGAGGCCGTCGATAGTGATGCGCCCCGATTGCGGCTCGTAAAAGCGCGGCACGAGATTGACGATCGTAGTCTTGCCGGCACCGGACGGGCCGACCAGTGCGACGATTTCACCGGCTTCAATAACGGCGTTGAAGTCGTCCAGTACCGGCGGCTCGTCGGGTGAATACGCGAAGCGCACATGCTCGAACGTCAGCTGTCCGCGCACGTTGCGCAGCGGAACAGCATCGGGTTTGTCTGCGCGCTCTACCGGCAAATCGAGAATCTCGTAAATACGGCCCGCGCCGACGATCGCCTTGGAAAGTTCGCCCACAAACGCCGCAAAGCGGTTCATCGGATTGATCAAGTTCGCGAGCAGCGCCCAATACGTAAAGAGCTGACCGACATCCAAGCGTCCGACGACGACTTCTCGCGTCGAAAGCCAAATAATCGCGACGATTGCGCTGCTCATCAGTGCGGAAAGTACGAGCGGCTGCGTCTGAATGAACTGCGTGAGCTTCATGTACGTGCCGAAGTATTCGTCGTTGCGCTCGCTGAAACGCGCGGATTCGTAGTTCTCCCGACCGAACGCTTTGATGATCCGCTGCCCCGTGAGTGCTTCACTGAGCGTCGATGAAAGATCCGCGATGCGTTGTTGTGCGCCGGTCGTACCGGTTGTGATGAGCCGCTGAAACCGCGAAACGGCGAATGAAATGATCGGAGCAACCAGCAGCAGCGAACACGTCAGGAGCCAATCGATGTACACCATCAGGATGAATGACGACAGAAACGTGACGGTGTTCGACAGCAGTTGCGGCAGCGAGATGCTCACCGCATCCGTCATAATTTGCAGATCGCTGTTGAAGCGTGCGATTAAATCGCCTGGACGCCACTTCGCAAACTCGCCCAGCGGCAAGCGAAGGATGCGCTCAAAAAGTTGCGCCCGCAGGCTCGCGATCAGATGCTGGCCGCTCCACGCCATGAGGTAGTTCTGTCCGTACGTTGCAAGCGCGCCGGCAATAAGTGCGACGAAAATTGCAAACAGCATGACGTACAGCACGTGCAAATCGGGATGCGACGTGGCGATGACACGCTTCATGATCTGACCGAAACCGTACGGCGCGACCAAATTGGTAAGGCTTCCCAACGTTCCCAGCACGATCGCAACCAGGAGCGTCGGGTAATATGGCCGCGCGCCGCGGGCCAGGCGGGCGAGTGTTTCTCGGGCCGTCATCACGGCCTTTCGCTTGCGGCAGCAGCAGACTGAAACCTCTTATGACCTTTGCGGTACATGAAAGTGATACGCATCCTGGAGAACTGCAAGTCGTGGATTGTTACTTCCATTCAAATGTACCGTCCGTCGCCCCGTGTTCCGATTGCGGCAAGCCGATTTGTGCAACGTGCCGCGATGAAGCGGGGACCTGCCCGAGCTGCCGCCTAGCCGCAAAGATGGAAGCAGCAGGCGCGACCCGTAAAGCAGTCGCCGGCGAAGTTCCGCGGCGCTCTCAACAGTTTTGGCGCACCGGACCGCAACAACAGGCGCAACCCGCGACCCAAGCTCGCGCCACCGTTGCCGAGGCCGAGGACCCCGTCGAAACGCGCGCACTGGTTGCACTGGGTTATCCGCTCTGGCCGCTAGCATTGCTGGCCCTCTTCGATCGTAAGCAGTCGCGCCGTATGCGTAAGCACGCATATCAAGCGCTCGGATTCAACGTCGGAATGGCTGCGCTTTACAGCTTCCTATGGTTCATGATCAAAATTCCGCTGCTTGGCTTCAGTGCCGGTGTGCTGTGGGCGTTCATGCTGCCGGCGTTCATTGTGCTAAGTGTGTACTATGGCATCAAAGCGTGGCATGGCGACGACGTGCGCGTGCCGATCATCAGCGATTGGCTCGACGATAAGATGCCGGCGTGATTCACAGACCGTAGAAAAACCGTACCACGTGAAAGAACACGGGCGCGGCGAAGATCACCGAATCCATCCGATCCAAAATTCCGCCGTGTCCTTGAATGAGATTGCCGAAGTCCTTTACACCGCGGTCGCGTTTAATAGCCGACATCACTAGTCCGCCCGCGAATCCCAGAAGTGCGATCATCAACGCGATCGCTGCGGCGGCCGCGGGCGAGAACGGCGTCATCCAATATATGCCTGCCCCGATAGCCGTCGCCGTGAGCGTACCGCCGGCAAATCCCTCCCAGGTCTTGTTGGGGCTCACGTTCGGCGCGATTTTGTGTTTTCCGAAAAGTTTCCCATAGACGTACTGCAGGACGTCGCTTAATTGGCAAACGATCACGAAAAAGAGCAGAAGCTTCGCGTTGGGCCCATAGCCGCCGTGAATGGTAAGTATCAAGAGCGCGGGCGCATAACTCAAACAGTACACGCAGATCATTAAACCCCACTGGATCTTCGATGCGCGTTCCAGAAACGAGGTCGTATCACCGGCAAGAGCCATCGTCGCCGGGATAAAGAGAAATGCGTACACGGGAATGACGATGAAGAACCCGATCCACTTAACGCCAAGCAGAAGATATTGGAGCGGCGTAAACGCAAAGAACGTCCAAAATAGCGTATGGTGGTCCGCTCTTCTTGTCGAAATAAGCGTCACGTATTCACGCAGCGCGAGAAACGAGAGGATACCGAACAACACAAGCGATCCCGTCGGGCCGATGACAAGCGTCAACCCGAACACCAGGCACATGATCCACCATGCGTAGATTCGCTGATTCAGATTATCGATTGTTGCCGACGGTGGTTTGACGGTCTTCAAAATGAAAGAGATGATTGTCGCAACAACGAGAAGAGCCAAAATGCCTACGCAGGCCACCAGCAGAGCGTGGTCCATCGACGCAATTCTCGCGATCATCGCCTCCTCAATGCGCATACTTCTTCACGCATACGCTCCAAAAATGCAGTCTTGCTCTCACCGGTCTCGTACGCTGTCGCCGGCCCGAAGTTGACACGACTGATGAACGGCACCGGCAAAAACTCGCCCTTTGGAAGAATGCGGTTGAGATTTTCCATATAGACCGGAACGAGTTGAAGGTGCGGTTTGCGTTGACAGAGGTGGTACAGCCCGCTCTTGAACGGTGCCACAACTTCGCCGTCGCCGCGCGTCCCCTCCGGAAAGATGATGATCGAGTAGTACTCTCCCATATTTTGTGATATTCGCTCGATGGTCTCGGCCGCTCGCCCCGCATTCGGTGACGAATTTCCGTGGCGGGAAACGAGAATGGCGTTGAATACGTCTACGGCAAGCCACTTGCGTATGCCGGAGCTCCAATAATCCTGCGCGGCGACCGGCCGAGTCCGCGCGCGCATCGGTGCCGGCAGCGAAGCCCACAATACGACAAAGTCGAGATGACTCGTGTGATTTGCGAAAAAGACTGTCTGACGGTCCGGCGGTAGCGTTTGCTTCCACGATACGTTAACGCCGGCAACGAATCGGGCTCCCCCGGCGATCGCGCCGGCCAACGGATGCGCGTTCATCGCCGTGCGATCTCCTGGCAGATCAGCACGATACGGCGTGCGAATCCCGCGATCGAGCCGGCGACGATCAATGCCAATGCTGCCGCCATCACCTGACCTCTTCCGTGCCAAAGCGGTTCAAAAACGGATATCACGCAGGCCACGGTCAGCGTTGCCATACGGTGCTGTTTCGCCATTGGACCGGCAAAGTACTGAGTGAGACCGATCGAACCGCCGAGGAGCCGTGCATACGCGGTAAGCACTGCGGCGACCGCGGCTGCCCATCCCAGAGTTGGTCCGAACGGAAAGTTGCCAATTCCGTATCCGGCGCCAAGAAAAATTATGATGTCGCTAACGCGGTCCGGTACGTCGTTATAGAGGTCGCCATACTTCGTACGTTTACCGCCCTCCACTGCAACCATTCCGTCCAGCAGGTTACACAAAAGCCGTAACTGGATTCCGCCGGCAGCTACCAGCAAAAGACAGATCCTTGTTACTCCGCTCGTTGATCCGGACAACCAAAGTCCGAACGCTGCAATCAGCGCAAAAGCGATGCTAGCCAGCGAGATCGCGTTGGGCGTTATTCCGCCGCCTACAAGCGCTGCCGCGATCTTCTTCGCCCAAGGCTTTTGTCGCGACGCCAAAGGCCGCCGCTGGAGAAGCTGCTCGTTATCCATGTGTTGTGCCGTGGCTTGCCATAAAGTCCTGATACCGTTTTAAAAATTCGCGCGCCGCGGTCTCATGATCGATAACGGGCCGCGGATAAGCGTCCGTAGAGAATAGCGGCAGTTCGATTTGCGATGCCGGCGTGCGCGATGCGATGGATGCGGGCGGGATGTGCGCGAGTTCAGGAATCCACGTCTTCGCATAAACGAAATTTGGATCGAAGCGCCGTGCTTGTTTCTGCGGATTGTAGATGCGCGGATACGCTGCGAGATCCGCGCCCACGCCCGCGACCCATTGCCAATTGCCGATAGCGAGAGCAGGATCGTCTTCGATGAGGTACCGTTCCCATTCGGCTAAGCCGGCGCGCCAGTGGACTCCGAGGTCCAAGCACAGAAACGACGCGGCGATAGAGCGCACGCGCGGATGCATCCATCCGGTAGCGTGCAGCTGCCGGATGCCGGCATCGACCAAGGGATAACCGGTGCGTCCTTCTCGCCACGCGTCGAGCGCTTTATGCGATTTTGTAAACGGAAAGTCACGCATCTTCTCTTGCAGCGGCTCCCGATCGGTTTGCGGATTGTACCAGGAAAGCTGCAGAAAGAAATCGCGCATCGCAATAGAGCGAAGAAATAGTTTGAGCGAACTGCGCTCCTCTGCAAGGAGAAACGGATCGTCCAACCGGCGACGGGTCTCGCGGACGATTGTTCGTGCGGCAATCGTACCGAACGAAAGATCCGCGCCCAGATGCGACGTGCGATCATCTGCCGGCACGTTCACTGCAAACGCATATTGCAGACCATCTCCTGTGAGAAAGTCTTGGAATCGCCGCATAGCGTTGGCTTCACCGGCTTCAATCGGCGTAAGGCTGCATCCGAACTCTTTGGGCACGGGAAGCGCTTCGCTTTGCAAATCGTGTTTCGCGAACGAAAGCAACAGCGGAATCTCATAGGAAGCGGGTTGCAGTTCGCGCCAAAGTTCGTGATACGGAACGAAAGCGCGATAGCCGTCCCCCGCAGACGGACGCGCTGCGGTGCTTTCTTCGGGCGCAATCGCCGGCGCGTCGGGAACGACGATCGCACGCAAACCGGCTTCTTCCAAATCCGACTGGAGCCGTTGATCGCTCTCCATTCCCGCGCGATCGAAACTGGCGCTCCACGCGATCGTTTGGGCGTTCGTAGCACGCGCGATCTGTTTTAACACGGATGCGGTGGTGCCGCGCCGCACCACCAGCCGAACACGTCGTTCGCGTAGCGCGGCATCGAGCGATGCGAGCGCGCCGCAAAAGAACGCTGCACGCCGCGGCGACGCGGCCAATCGCGACTCGAGCGCACGATCGATCGCGATGACCGGCACGACTTCGCCATGTGCCGCAGCGGCCGCGAGACCCGCATGATCCCCGAGCCGCAGATCGCGTGTGAAGCGGTAGATAACGCGCGCCACTACAACGACTCCACGTACGCGGAAACGTCGGTAACGTCCGCGCGCGTCAGTCTCGAAGGATACAGTTTGGGCATCGGCGGATCGGGATCGGTCACGATTGCGCGAACCGCTTCAAACGATTTCCGCGTATGTTCGTCTTTGAGCGACGGTCCAATAGGGCCGTTAACGCCGGCTTGACCGTGACACGCCGCGCATTCTCGCTCGTAGACGAGTTTGCCGTGCCGAACATCGGCACCTGAAATCGTAGGCTCCGGCGAATAGGCACCTCGCGCACCGGTATGCCGTCCGCATCCCGTCAGGATGCCCACAGCAAACCAGATACAAAGCACTATCGCGAGCGTGCGAACCATCCGCGGCGAATTTGCCAAAAGGTGGAGTTCTCCCCACTTGGCAAACAAAGGCTCGTGCGCACCCGCAAAATCTTTATCCGCTTCGCTCAACAAAGCGACGTTCAGCGATTGCTGAACGAGAGAATCATCACGGGGCCGCAGCCCAAGCGCGAAACGTGGCCGCAACGCATTATGAAGTGGCTCGCGGAACAGCAGGCCGGGCGCCGCGCCATTCTCGTCGCGGAAGACGCTACCGGCATTTTAGGAATGGTGCAGCTCGTTTTCGCGTTTCCGCCGGGCTACAACGATCCGGAAGCCGCAAACGGCATGGACGTCGCGATGATGGAAGGGTTGCGCACGCGACCGGGCGCGCCTCCGGAAGTCGGCACGCAACTCGTCAACGAAGTGCAGCGCATCGCGGGCAAACGCAACGTACGCACGCTCACGTTCCTCTTACCGATGAACGCCAATCGTGCGTTGCTTCAAGCGAAATCGTGGGGCTTTGAGGAGTTCCGCATTATGCCGGAACCCGATAAGATGCTCGCGTTCTTTCGAAAGAGTATCGACTAAAATCTAATTACGTGCGGGATTCCCTCGTGCTGATTATCTTGACCCGTACGGAACGTGAACGCGTCTTGATACGTGCCGGGTACTGCGCGGCCGCCAACCGTTTTGGGCGTGTACCGTGCTTGCATCGCGGCTTTGCAGACAGTCGCATCCAGAACTGCGTAATTTGACGACTTCGTAATCACGCATTTCGTCGGATTTCCACGCTCGTCGATGAAGACTTCGAACACCACGGTGCCTTCTGCGCCTTCGTCATACGCGATCATCGGCGGTTGCGGATTGAGTGCGGTGTCGCCGCCAAGCGGATACGCCTCACGCGTCGCCCCGATGTGAATCGACTCTGCGCTGTGCGTGAGGGTTTGCGGAGCGCTCTCGCTGAGCGACGTCGTCGTAGTTCGCGCTACGGTACGCCACGTTGAATCGCCGCGGCGCCAAATGGGGATGTTCGATTGCGTGTTGTACTCCGGCGCGGCGTTGGGATGAACCGTCACTTCCGCGATTTGCTGCGGCTGCGCCTTGCTCAGTTGCGCTTTGGGTGCCGCAATCGGAAGCGTAGGCAGGACGGGCGTGCGCGCGATGTGGACGACGTTATGCGTGACGATAAGCCGGCGCTGCGGCGGCGCAGGCTTCGAGGCGGCCGTCGTGCCGTTACCCGGCTCGAGCACGATACGCGTTGTACCCGCATTAATGACTACCGGATGTTGCGCAAGGCGCGGCGTGAGCCGTTCCATACCGCTTGCAAGCAAAACGTGAATTCCGAACGAGGCGCACAGCGCAACTCCAAACAAACTGAAACCGTAACGAAGCGCACGCGAACGGCGCTGCGTACGCTGATGCACGACGTCGCCGAGGTTCGGCTGCCACACTTCGCTTTCGCGAGCGGATGCTACACTCGTTGCAACGCGTTCGAGCTCGCGTTCGCCGCCCAAAGCGCTCAAACACTGCGGGCAAGTCGCGATGTGCTCGCGATACTCCCGTCGCTCGTCATCGGAGGCTTCACCGAGGGCGATTGCGCCGGCGAGCACCTCGATACGTTCGTGCTGCTTCAAAACTTATGCGTTCTCCGCCATTACGGCTCGCAACGTTCGCATTGCGCGGCATACGCGCTGCCGAACCGCATCCGCCGTGGTACCCAGAATCGATGCCGCTTCTTGCGACGAGTACCCGGCGTAGCTAGTCAACATGATCGCAGCCGCCTGATCCGCGGGCAGCCGGTGCATGGCGGCCTGCAAATCGATGGAAGCCGCGCTGCGCTCGTCGATGCGCAGCGATCGCACTTCCTGGTCGCGATCGAGGGGCAAAAACCGAAGAATCTTCTTCCTCCGCAAATATGAGATTGCCGTGTTGGTCGCTGTTTTGTAGAGCCAGCCGGCCGTCAAAGGCCGCTCCGGATCCACTTGCAGCGTCCGGTACGCGGCGAAGAACACGTCCTGCGCGATATCCAGCGCGACGTCCGCATCGCCTACCATCCGGCGCACGTACCGTGCGAGCTTCGTTTGATGCTCGCGAACCAGCGTCTCCACCCTGGCGTGTGCGGCATGCGCACCCGTAGCACTGAGGATGACCCTCTCCACGTGTTGGCCCCCCTTTGCCCTCTAACGCTATGGTTCGGCGGCATGTGACACGGCTCTTTCGGTACACGAGCGAGCGCGGGATAGGGTCTTGATGGCAGGCCGAATGCTTGACGCGTGTCGCGCGACACGCTACAATGATCCGCGTCGAGCCTCCCTCCGTAGCTACGGAGAGAGAAAATGAAAATTACAGACGAGGCGACGGCCGAAATTTATTTCGGTTACAGCAGTCGTCGCTCTCGGAACTTGTTGCCACAGAAATTGCATGAAAAAGCAGCTCAGCTCATCGATCGTCTGGCGGCAGCACATGAACTTCGCGACTTATCCGCTCCGGGGTTACGGCTGGAAAAGCTCAGCGGAAATCGCAAAGGTCAATACAGTATCCGAATAAATGAACAACACCGAATTTGTTTTCGGTGGGAAAATGGTGAAGCGGTCGACGTGGAGATCGTGGATTACCATTAGAGGCGCTAAAATGAGCGTTGAGATGAGAAGGCGGCCGGTGTCTCCCGGCCGCGTCCTTCGCGAAGATTACATCGAACCGCTTGGATTGAAACAAGAGGACGTTGCGAGAGCGCTTGGCGTGCATCGCACAACCATAAACGAAGTCCTAAACGGGCGGCGTGCAATCACCCCGGACATGGCGCTTCGACTTTCTCATGTCTTTAGCACGACACCCGAATACTGGCTTCGCTTACAGCAGAACGTCGATTTGTACGACGCCGTTCACTCCGATACAAGTAAAGAGATCGAGAAGCTTCCCGTTCTCGCTTAGCTATCCGCCGATCTCGCTGAAAGCGCGCATCCGCGACGACGTCTCGCCCAACCGCAAGTGGTGCCGCTCCGGCTTGATAAACATTGCGGCGCGCAGAATTTCGGCGATTTCCCCGGTGGATGCACCGGACCGGAGCGGCGTGCGCAAGTCGATTTCGTAATCGCCGAACAGGCACAAACGCAAACGGCCGTCGGCGGTAAGACGCACGCGATTGCAGCGCTCGCAGTAGTCGTGGGAGAGCGGACTGATAACGCCGATTGCACCGGGTGCGCCGTCGAAAGCGAAGTAGCGCGCCGGTCCGTTGCCGCCAGGACCGTTCGAAGGACGCAGGTCGCCGATCGATCGAACGCGATCGAGAATTTCGTCCGAACTCACATACGCATCGCGTTGAATGCCGAGGTTTTCGTGCACGGGCATCAGTTCGATAAACCGTACGAACACCGGACGCGTCTTCGTCCATTCGGCGAACACCGCAATTTCATCGTCGTTCTTGCCGCGCATGACAACGCAATTGATCTTCACCGGCGTAAGTCCGCGTTCGATTGCCGCTTCGATGCCGGCGAGAACGCGATCGAGTCCGGGGCGCCGTGCGATCTCTTCGAATCTATCAGCGCGCAGTGTATCGAGCGAAATGTTGACGCGGCGCAGCCCGGCCGAAAGCAGCGCGTCAATTTGCTCTTCCAGTAAAAGTCCGTTAGTAGACAGCGCGATATCGCTGATGCCGTCGATCGCTGCAATGTCGGCAACGAGCTTATGCAAGTCTTTGCGAATCAGCGGCTCGCCGCCGGAGAGGCGGATGCTGCGCACGCCCATCGACGCCGCTGAGCGCACCAGTGCAGCGATTTCTTCGTACGATAAAATTTCAGATTTGGCGAGCCAGGGCAACCCTCGCTCCGGCATGCAGTACACGCAGCGCAGATTGCATTTATCGGTCACGGAGATGCGCAGATATGTGATGGGACGGTTGAATTGGTCCGCTAGAAGTGCGCCGCTCGTCAAATCGATGGTGGCCGCCATGGAAACGTTATTCCCTCGACGGCCGCAAACTACTGTTCCGCCGTGAAGACCGAATCGGGAATGTTGACGTTGACTTTAAAACCGCTAAACGTGGATTTCATATCGGCGTTATAGTGTGGCGTATCGAAATGTCCGCTGCGCCCAGTGACCAACCGATGGCCTTGGACGTCGCCATACTGCTGATTTAACAACGCGTAGCCGCCATCGTTGTAATTCCAGCGCATCGATAGCACTTCCGCAGTCTTGTCATCGACCTTCGCATCAATATGGTCGATTCGGCCCTGCTTCTTCGGCACCAAACTGAACGTCGTGGCCGTACCATCGTCACCCTCGATCGTGATAACGTACAAGTCGCGCCATTGCGAAGGGCTAGGAACTTCCGGATACACCTTGCTGAACTGCTTTGCGATAAACGGCAATCCGCTGGTGAAGACGACCTTGTTCTTGTTCGGCACCTTGTGGTAATACGTGCCGTCTAGAGACGGGCTGAGGTACGGAAATGTGTGCAACGCAACATCAGCGTGCACCGTTGCGGTGTAGCTCCTGACATCGTCGGCCAGGGCGCCGGCGCGATCGACGAGATCGGCCGGTGCAGCGCCGAGCAGCAACACAAGACTAAAAAGCGCTGCGAGCTGAGAACCCAAACGCATCATATCGCCAATAACGCTAGCGGCGCTTTGAAGGGTTCCAACGCCGCTTCAACCTCCTCTTTTACCGTAGCATCCGATTCTGAGAGCAGCCGCAGGGCCAAAGCCTCAATTGCCGGCGGGGAGCCGATTCGGCCAAGGGCCCACGCAGCATGTCCCCGCACAAGTGGGTGCGGATCGCCGAAGAGGGCATCGCGAAGAGCTGGAACGGCTGCCCTGTCCAGTGAGTTGCCGAGCGCCACGGCGGCATTCCGGCGCAGAATTGCGGCCCCACGCCAGCCCATTGCACTTTTGGCATAGATGCGTTTGAACTCGCCACTGCGCAGGTGCAGCAACCGGATAAGTGACGGCGTCGAAGTCTCCGGCGCGAGAGGCGTGTCGGCCTTGCCGCCCGCTATGCGTGCGCGAGCGTTTGGGGGACACGCTACTTGGCAGAGATCGCAGCCCCACACCCACTGACCAATGAGCGCGCGCATATCGCGCGGAATCGCGTCCGTGCGCTGCGTCAGGTCGGAGATGCAGCGCGTCGCATCTATCGTGTAATCGCCACGCAACGCCGCGGTGGGACATGCCGGAATGCATCGCGTGCACGAGCCGCACGTTTTGCGCAGCGGCGCGTCCGCGGGAAGCGCAACAGATGTGACGATCTCACCAAGGAAAATGAACGAGCCGGCGCGCGGATTGATCAAGTTCGTGTGTTTGCCCACCCAGCCCAAACCGGCGCGCGCGGCAAATGCACGTTCGGCGAGTGGTTTGGTATCGCACGCGATTGCCGTAACCGGCGCGCCCGCTGCATCGTCGATCGCTTTTGCGACTTGCGCGAGCAGCGCTTTGACGCGGTAGTGATAATCCGGCGACCACGCATAGTTCGAAACACGTCCACTTAGCGGCGCGCTTTGCGGTGCATCGGTGCGGTAGGGAACCGCAATGCAAATCACCGATTGCGCATCTGCCAGTACATGCTCGGGATCCGCGGCCTTGCGCGCGTACGTTTCATCGTAAGGCCACGTGCTAAAATCTCCGCGCGCAAACGCTTCGCGCATCGCCCGCTGCGTCGATTCATCTTCGTGTGCGTCCGATACTCGCACGTCCGCGGCACCGAGCGACATCGCCAGCTCGCGCGCGAGCCGCTTCAGTGCAGCGGGGTCAGAGCGTTGCGAGCGGTCCTTCATGTATCCGGAACGCCGCGTCGATTGCGGCGACGTCCTCCGCGTCGAGATGCCAACCGGCGGCGCCGGCGTTCTCCTCGACGTGCTCGACGCGCGACGCCTTCGGAATTGCGAAAACGTCCGGCTCGCGCGTAAGAAAGTTCAAAATCACTTGGCGTGGCGTCTTGTGATGTTTCGCAGCGATGCGGCCGATGACGCCGTGCGGTTCGATCTCTTTGCGTGGGAAACGCCCGCGTCCAAACGGCGTATATGCGACAACCGCGATATGTTGCTCGCGGCAATATGGAATGAGTCGCGATTCCGCGCCGCGCTCTTGCAAATGGTAGAGCACTTGATCCGACGCCAGTGGAACCTTTCGTAAATAGGATTGCGCTTCGCGCACGTCCTCGACGTCGAAGTTACTCACCCCGACGTACCGCGCTTTGCCCTGCTCAACCAGCGTCTCCAACGCGCGCATCGTATCTTCGAGCGGATACGAACTGGGCCAATGCAGCATGTACAGATCGAGGTACTCGATGCGCATGCGCCGCAACGAACGCTCGCATGCGGCGAGCGTGCCTTTGTACGAGGCATTGCCCGGAAGCACTTTGCTGGCCAGGAACAATTTTTCACGCGGCATACCGTCAATCGCTTCGCCGACCATTTCCTCCGCGCGTCCCGCGCCGTACATCTCCGCTGTGTCGATATGCGTCATGCCGAGCTCGATGCCGCGGCGCAACGCGCGAATCGCTTCCTGCGCGCGCGCACCGCTTTCCGGAATATCCCAGGTTCCCTGCCCGATAATTGCAACGTCGACGCCGGTTGAACCGAATCGCTTCCGCCGCATCATAGCTGCGCGTCCTTCGGCGATAGCACGGGCTCTCGACCCTCAAGCGGCCATTCGATGCCGATGCTCGGATCGCGCCAACTGACTGCACGCTCGTGCCGTGGGTCGTAGAGCGCAGTCTGTTTGTACAGCACGACCGCGTAGTCACTCAAAACGTAAAAACCGTGTGCGAACCCTTGCGGCACGTACAGTTGTAAGTGATTATCGGACGAGAGTTCCAGCGCGTCCCACTGCTTGTACGTCGGTGATTCCTCGCGCATGTCTACGATTGCATCGTAGATCACGCCCTCCAAACATTGCACCAATTTCGCCATACGAAGATCGTAATGCATGCCGCGCAATACGCCTTTGCGCGAACAGGAGAGGTTGTCTTGCACGAACGCATTTGGAATTCCCAGCGACTCGTACTTCTTTTGCGAGTACGTTTCTTTGAAATATCCGCGTTCGTCCATGAAAACGTCCGGCGCGATGACCAACGCTTCGGAGAACTTGGTTGCACGTGTTTCGAGCATGCTTCGCTGCGGCTTCTCTAAAAGAACTGAAACTCCGCGTGCTGCGCTGCATAAGCGAGCAGGCCTCCCCGCAAATGCAGCAGCCGCCGGAATCCCGCGTCGCGTAACAACCGCGTTGCCCATAACGATTTTTGACCCACACGGCATGCGACAACATACCGCTGCGCGGAATCGAGTTCGTGCAATCGCGCGGGCAACTCCGATGCGGGAATATGCACGGCGCCATTTACAACGCCGAGAACGGCTTCATGCGGCTCGCGCACATCCAATAACACGGCGTCGAGAAGTGCGCCGTCGAGATCCGCCGGTGCAATTTCCTCGACGTCAAGCGGAAGCTCTTCTTCAGCTTGCAGGATGGCGTCGTGAATTGTCGCCCCTTCGCTGCAAATCGCGCATGCCGGATCGCGTTCGATCTCGATTTCGCGCACCTGCGCGCCGAGCGCGTCGATGAGTAATAATCGTCCAATGAGCGGTTCGCCGATGCCCAGAATGAGTTTGAGCGCTTCGTTCGCTTGCCACGTGCCGACGATGCCGGCAAGCACGCCGAGAACGCCGCCTTCCGCGCACGTCGGAACGGTGCCTGATGGCGGGGCTTGCGGAAACAAGCACCGGTAGCAGGGGCCGCGATCGCGTGTAAAGACGCTCACCTGGCCGTCGAAACGAAAGATGGAGCCATAGACGTCCGGCTTGTTTTCCAGGACGCACGCGTCGTTAATCAGATAGCGGGTCTCAAATCGATCCGTGCAATCGATTACGACGTCGTAGAGCTTCACCAAGTCGCGCGCGTTCGTCGCGTCGAACCGTAGCGGAATTGCATCGGCTGCAACGAGCGGATTGATTTCTTGCACGCGCTGCGCTGCAACACGGGCTTTGAGTTCACCGATATCCGAAGTGGCGAAGATCGTTTGCCGCTGCAGATTGCTTTCATCCACGCGATCGTCGTCGACGATCCCGATGCGCCCGACGCCTGCCGCCGCCAAGTATTGCAGCACCGGAGAGCCCAGACCGCCTGCACCGACGCACAAGACGCGCGCAGCGGCAAGACGCTCCTGGCCTTCTACGCCGACCTCCGGTATGAGCAGATGGCGGCTGTAGCGGCGCAGTCCGCGCATCAGCGGGGATGCAGTTCGTTCAGCCACTGCAGCACCTCAGCGCGCGAATGCTCGCCGGCATAAGTGTGGTCGCTGTCGATGGTGACCAGTGTCTTCGGTTCGTGCGCACGGTTGAAGAGATCTTCGACGCTGCGCGGACTGACCATCGCGTCGTGCCGCGCCGCAACGTACAGCTGCGGGCGACCCGCTAATCGCGGAAGCGCCTGGCCGAATCGCTCGTCCACCCCGCGAACCAAATCCGGTAATGCGACGCCGGTCACGTACGATGACCGGAAATCCGTCATTCCTTTGCTTTGCAGCACGTCGATCGCCGTCGGCCGGCCGTATCCGGTGGTGATGGAAATCGTTCCGGCAATGCGGTCGTCTTCCGCCGCGACAAACAGCGACGTCATTGCGCCCATGCTATGTCCCATGCAATAGACGGGGCCTTCAAAAAGCTCGCGGACGTGCCGCACAACGGCACTCATGGAGTCAACCAGATCGTCCACGCTTTCCAGCCGGCCGCCACTCGATCCGAGCTTATGTCCGGGAAAATCGAGACTAAAAACGCCATATCCGTGACTGGCGAGAAAACTGCAGAGAAAGTCGAGATTATGCTTTGAACTGGAGTATCCGTGTCCGGCGACGATCCAGACGTTGCGCGGACGCCGCGGCTCGTACGCAAGCACCGCGACCTCATTGCGCAGGCCGCGAATGCGAATCAGATCGACCTTCATTTACACGAGTTTTCTTTCCACTCGCCCGAGCCGTCGGCGTAATGCTCTTTTTTCCAAATCGGCGCGCGCCGTTTGAGTTCGTCGATAACGTATTCGCATGCGTCGAACGCTTCGCTGCGATGCGGACTTGCAACCGCAACGCCCACGGCGATTTCGCCGATGCGCAAGTCGCCGACGCGATGTTGCACGGCGATCTCGCACGGCCCAAACCGTTCGCACGCCTCTGCTGCAATTCGTTCGAACTCTGCAACCGCCATCGCCGAATGCGCTTCGTAGGATAAGCCTGTTACCGGCTTATCGTCGTCCGAACGTTCGCGCACCACTCCGGCAAAGGTTGCCACAGCGCCGCAAGCGTCGGTTTGTACGAGGCGCGCGAGACCGATCATATCGATATCCGCATCGACGATCGCGAACATCTCAGCCTCCGCCGACGGGCGGAAGCAATGCGACTTCGTCGTCATGGTGCAGTGCTTCGGTAAGGGGAACGACCCGTCCGTTGCGGGCAACGCGTATCGATCCGGCGAGGCCTTCCAGCGCCGGCGCCCGTTTCACGGCGGCGTTCCACACGTCTTGGACGGTCGCGCCCTCAGGGACGTCGAGCCGGAAAATGCCCTCTCCGAGCAATTCGCGCGCGCGTGCAAACGCGAGCACGCAGACGTGCATCAATACCCTCCGAGATCCGTCGTATATCCTTGGTCCGCGAGCCATTTGCGCGAACTTTCGTGCATCGCCATCGTATCGATGCGATTGCAAATGAGCTTGTGCATGAGCACTTCCCAGAAGTGCCGATCCTTCGTATATATCTCGTCCGGAATTTCGTTCTGCTCGCGCGTGAATTCACGCAATGCTTCCCAATCGCGGCGCTGCAGAATATCGCGGAGATTCGCTTCGTACTCCGGAGACGGCGTGTTATTCATCTCGTTAAGCCGGTTTCTTTTGTGCGCGCGGCGGCCGCTGTGCGCGCAGCGCGAACCGCTCGATTGCAAGTGCGACGCCGTCTTCATCGTTCGTGCCCGTGACGTAGCGCACCGATTCTCGAACTTCCGGCAGCGCGTTGCCCATTGCAACTCCGGTACCGGCCCAGCGCATCATCGGCACGTCGTTTCGCGAATCGCCGACGGCGAGAACGCGTTCGGAGACGATTTGGAAATCCGCGCAAAGCCGCGCGAGTGCGCGCTGTTTCGTCGCCTCGCGGCTCGTCACCGCACATTCAACGAAATCCAGCCACGTTTCATACTTGAAGTGCAGCGGCAGATCGCCGAACTCTCGCTGCATCGCTTGCACCGATTCTTCGCCCAGGAATCGAATGAACGTCGGCGCGGTGTGCATGACGTCTTCGAATGTGCGCACTTCGCGCCACGTCGGGCCGCGCATATCTTCCATGTAAAGATGCTGGCCTTCGAGGCGGTAAAAATATTCTTCCAAATAGAGCGCCACCGAAAGGCCTTCACGTTCGGCAAATTCGACCATCGGTTTGGCGTATTGCATCGGCACCGGAATGTGTCCGAGCGTCTTGTTCGCCATGAAATCTTTCGTGAGTGCGCCGTGACAGCAGATCACCGGAAGATTGAGCCCGAGTTCCTTACTAACGCGAATAGGCGTATCGACGCCACGCCCTGTAACCAAGACGATGCGAATTCCGGCGTCCAAAGCAGCACGAATAGCCCGCCGGTTACGGGGCGAGACTTCTTCACGCGAATTGAGTAGTGTGCCGTCTAAGTCGAGAGCAATGAGGTCGAAGGGCATCACGCTTATCGTATACCCCGGTGTCAAACGCCCAAGGGGAGCCGAATTGCTTGCGACAAACGTTACAAGGACATGCAACGACGCACGACAGTACTCGCAACAGCCCTGGCATTTTCACTCGGCAGCGCCGCTTCTGCGCAGTCAGACCGGTGCACGCGTGAAACGCTCAGCGTGCGGGGGACGCCTGTAACAGCGGCCTACTGCGTGCGCGACCTCGGACCGGCAACGGCCGGCCGGGACCTGCCCGTGAAGGTTTCAGAGACTTACTCGACCCCGCACGGCTCCTTCACCCAGGATGCCACGCTGCGCTTCATCGCCGGCGAAGAGGCATCGCGGGTCATCGAGGACGTCGCCCTCGAGCGGCTGGGGCTAGAAGGCACGCTCCACCTCACCTTGATTCTGCGCGGCGCGCAGGTGCGGATTGACTCCGCCATGCTCACCCCCGGCGCGATCACAATCAAGTAAGCGGTAGCTGCAACCTCTGGGCCGTTTGGGGTATTCTGATTCTTGATGCGGCGACGCTACATCGCTTTCAACATGTCCAAGATCCCCGACTGTTACTGTCGACCGGGAGGCTTTTAGTATTTCATGGCCTGTACGGCTTACGCACCCAATCTTACGGCTCGTGACCAAGCGCATTTCCTCTATGAGGCGATCCCGCCCGGTCTCTTTAAAGTAGAGAACGAGGAAGAACGGATCCCCTGGCGCATCAGTCCCGAGCCGTTCGCATTGTCTCCGCAAACTGTGGAGCGCATCGAAAGCATCGGCAACGATCTGCTGCTCTTCTACCGGGCGCTGAACTCGCTGTACAACCGCAGTGCTCGAGGAACGGCGCCCGCATTCATCGCCGAATACCTCGATCACGGCAAGCCGGAAAACATCGTAAAACTTGCGCGGCAAAATCGCTTCAAACAAGAAGTGCCCGGCGTGATCCGCCCGGATTTGATTCTTACCGACGACGGATTTACGGCCAGCGAATTGGACAGCGTTCCGGGCGGCATGGGATTCGTCGGCGCAATGTCCGAGGCATACTGCAAACTCGGCATGGAAAGCGTCGGCGGCGCGAACGGTATTCCGAAAGGATTTGCTGCAATGCTCGCCGCGTCGACCGGTAAAGAAAAGCCGGTTGTGGCGATCGTAGTATCCGACGAATCGGGTGACTACCGGCCGGAGATGCGTTGGCTCGCAGATGCGCTGACGCGTATGGACATCTTAAGTGCGTATGTCTGTGCGCCGCAAGATATCGTCTTCACCGAAGAAGCGCTCTTCGTGCGACTGCAAGACGGACGTGAAGAGAAAATCGACGCGCTCTACCGGAACTTCGAGCTCTTCGATTTGCTCAACGTTCCCAAGCACGAGCTGATGTTGTATGCAGCGCGGCACAATCGCGTAAAGATGACGCCGCCGCCGAAAGCGACGCTCGAGGAAAAATCCGCGTTCGCGCTGTTTCATCACCCGGCGCTTGCAAAACTCTGGCAAGCGGAGATGGGCAAAGATGCATTCGCGCGTTTGCAGCAGCTTTTTCCGAAAACGTGGATCATCGATCCGCGTCCGCTTCCGCCACAGGGCGTCATTTACGGGCTCGAAGCTGCAGGCGTACCGGTAAGCAACTGGATGCAGCTCGCAGATTTGGGAAAGAGCGAGCGCGATTACGTGGTGAAACCTTCGGGCTTTTCGGAGCTAGCTTGGGGTTCGCGCGGCGTACGTGTCGCAAATGATCTCACGCGCGAAGAATGGATTCAGACGCTCCAGGAAGCGATTAACGAATACGATAAAACGCCGCGGATTTTGCAGCGGTTTCACAAAGGCAAACGCGTGCGTCAAGCTTACTTCGATCGCCAGCGCGATGAAGTGCGCAATTTCGACGGACGCGTGCGTCTTTGTCCCTACTATTTCGTAACCGGAGAAAACGCACGTCTCGGCGGCATTCTCGCCACCGTGGCACCGGCGGACAAACGCTTAATCCACGGCATGACCGATGCGGTCATGGCTTCTTGCATCGTCAAACCCGACGGCTACTAAGGCTTACTTCAAAACGACGACTGCAGGTTGACCCGTGGGCATGTTGTTCGTCGCCATCGGATCGAATAGCAGCCACACTTTGCCGTACGTTTCGGTCATCTGCGCAACAAATTTTTGCGCATCTGCGGGCGACATGTCCGGCATTGTGGCATTGACTTTTGGAATCTCGATTTTGTGATAGTGCCAAAGCGCTTGTTCGTTTGCAGGGAACGATTTATACACCGCTGGTGAGACAATCGTTTCCACGGCTACGAGCCGGGCATCCGGATTGTCGCTATCGTAGATTTGACATTCCGTCATGCCGCCGGTTACCGGCTTGCACCAATGGTGCGCCACTTCGTTGGGGTGCGCATCGCCGAAGTGCTTTATCGCGTCAACGTGAATACTCCAGCCTGCGGACGGCGGCAGCATTTTTGTCGACGGCGCCGGCGTTTGTGCGCCAACGGTGCCGGAAAGCCGTGGCATCATCAGACCCACGAGAAACGCCAGAAGTACTGCGAGTGCAAATCCGAGTTTCGTCATCTTTGCCTCCGAGGAGCAACAGGCTCCTCGGATTTACGTACAGTTTGAGCCGAAAGAGTACCTTAAGGCAAAAGGCCCAACGCCCGGGTAAAACGGAAAAAGCCGCATAAAACAAGGGGGCTTCCAAATGCGACCCCGAGATCACGAACCGGTTGAGAAAGACCTTGAAGACGTGCTCAATGACGAAGAGCGCAGTGCCGTACGCAAATCCGGGATACCGGACGACGTCAAAGCAGAAGTCGACGAACGCCTGAAACGCTTCGAAGACTTAGATCGAGACCAAGCGCGAGGTGACGGTCCCTAAGGGTTTTAGAGCTACGACTGACGCGTAACGACAACTCCCTGCGTCGGAATCTCCACTTGGTCCACGAGTAGGGTCTTCGGATCGTACCAAACGGTGAACGCAACGGGCTGGCTGACGGCGATCGAGGCGTCTGTGGCCGGCACGTTGCTCGGGCGCGCGGGAGTTTGGCCGGTTGCAACGAGCGGAAAGCCGTGCCCGAATGCCGGGGCTATTGCGAGCGCCGGCGCGTTGTTCCACGCGGTCATTTGCGCAGGCAGAGCAAACCAGCCGCTGAACGGGCCGATATCCAGAACGACGAAATGCTTTGCGTCTGCAACGAGATCGTACGTCTTGTTGCCGATATCACCGGTCTGCGTTGCGCTTGCGCCCGTAAAAGTAACCGATGCTTTCATCGGCCGATCCCCGAACGTAGCCGACGCCGTATAAGATGAAGGCGCAAGCGTGCTGTCGAGATCGAGCGTGTCTTGGATCGTGCCGCTCTCGCCGTTGTAGCTGCCTGCACCCTTTTCGGCAAGTACGAGTCCACTCGCAGCATGGCTTACGGTAATCGACGTTTTCCCGACCGCGGCGCCGTTCACCGACGACACGTAGGTGTACGTGCCGTCCGCCGGCGTCGCGGGCGCGGTAATCGCTGCGAGTGTAAAAATCAGCGGGAGCATAAGTGTTCCTTTCCGTAGCGCGCGACCGCCTCGACCAGCGCGTCAATCTCTTCGAATGTATTGTAGCCGTGGGGAGCGACTCGGATGCCGTTTGCACGGTATGTCGTTACGATGCCCTCTTGCTCGAGTGCCTTCCCCACTTCCACCGGTTCGCCCGAGCGTGGACGGAACAACACAATACCCGACGATTCTGCCGAAGAGCGGATCGTCGCTATCTCTGCATCGGCTGAACGCAACCCCTCCACTAGTCGATCCGTCAGCGCGAGAACGTGTGAAGCAATGCGATCGGTTCCCGCCGACTCCAGAACGCTAACGGCCTCCGCAAGCGATAACGCGCCGATAAAATTCGGCGTGCCGCCCTCGAACCGGGTGGCGTCGCAAACGAGCGGTTGGTCGTACCGCAAGAAATTCCACGCGTCTTCGACCGAACGCCAGCCCGGCGCTGCAACGTTCAAACGATCCAGAAGATGGGGCGCGACATACAAAAAGCTCACGCCCTGCAAAGCCAGCATCCATTTTGCGCCGCCGCAGTAAAGCGCATCGATACCGCAGGCTTGCACGTCGATGGGGAAGGCCCCCAACCCTTGAATCGCGTCCACGCACAATAGCGCTCCGTTCGCGTGCGCGATTTCGGCAAGCGCCGCGAGATCGTGGCGGTATCCATCTTTAAACGAGACCCACGAAACCGTGACGACCTTCGTGCGCGCTGAAATATGCTTGCGAAGCACCTCGGGAGTCAAGCGCTCCCGTGCGGTTTCGATAAAGTGAATGTTCACACCGCGGCGGCGCAATGGAAGCCACGGTTGCGCGTTCGCCGGAAACTCATCGTCCGGCAAAATCACCTCGTCACCATCTTGCCAGGGAAATCCGCCTGCGATTGCGTTTGCGCCATCGGTAGTATTTCGAAGCACCGCGATCGTGCCGGGCTGCGCACCGATGAACCGCGCGATAGCGGCACGGTATTCATCCATGCGCGCCTCGTACGGCCATACGCGCGCAACACCGCCGGTCGCATGCGCGTCGATGAAAGCGTGCAACGCTTCGCGCGTCGGACGCGCTAACACCCCGACGGCGGCGTGATTTAGGTAAACGTAGTTTTCGGTGGCGGCGAAAAGCGATCGGTCCAGAGGGGTCAAGCGCTACCGATCATTTCCTTCGTATGCCAGGCGATGTTGTTCGCGCGATCGCCGACGCGCTCGAGCTGCGCCAACACGAACAGCATGCGCGTACCGGCGAGCACCATCTCGGGATCCGCTTGCATCTCTTCCTGAAGCGCTTTGACGCCGCGCTTGTAAAGCGCGTCGATCTCGTCGTCCTGCTCGATAACGTGCTCGGCCAAGGCGGTGTCGCGCTCGGTGTAGGCGCGCATGGCGTCGAGCAGCGTCGCATGCGCAAGTCCGGCGATGCGATCGATCTCGACGCGCGCGGGCCGGAGGGGCACGTCGGCAAGTTTGATGCCGTGCTTGGCAATGTCGACCGCATAGTCGCCGCAGCGTTCCAGGTCGGTGGCGATTTCAAGCATCGCGGCGATCTCGCGCAACTCTCCGGCGACCGGCTGCTGGCGCCAGATCAGTTCGATGCACGAATGCTCGATCTTGCGACGTAAGTCGTCTATTGCGTCGTCGCCTGCGACAACGCGGGCGCCTGCGGCGGTGTCTCGCCGTTCAAGCGCCTCGACCGCGATGCGGATCGCATCGCCGACTAGGGCGCCTAAACGTACGACGTCGAGCCGGGTGGATTCGAGAGCTTCGTGATAAGCGGTACGCACGGACACAGTATAGCCGCAAAGGTTCCACCCACGCAATTAGACAACAGAAATCGCGCTTTTGCCTTTGGACCAGAAGAGGATTCTTTGTAAGTGACCGAGATTCGCAAAGTCGGTGTCTGCGGTGCCGGCCTGATGGGGAACGGCATCGCGCAGACCTGCGCCTCCGCCGGATTCGACGTAGTGCTCATGGAGGTTGCCGACGCTCCCCTCCAACGAGGCATGCAGTCCATCACCAAATCGCTCGATAAGTTCGTCGAAAAACAAAAACTGGCGCTGCCGGAGCGCAACGCGATTCTTTCGCGCATCACTCCGACGACGAACGTTAACGACCTTAAGGACTGCGATCTCGTTATCGAAGCTATCGTCGAAAATCCCGATGCCAAGATCGATCTTTTTCAGCAGCTCGACGACCTGCTTGCACCGCACGGTATCATTTGCACGAACACGTCGAGCTTGTGCGTGATCGAACTCGCAGCAAAAACGAAGCGCCCAAATAGGGTCGCGGGTCTGCATTTCTTCAATCCGGTGCCGATCATGAAGCTCGTCGAAGTCGTCAAGACCATCGCCACGACGCAAGACGTCATCGATTCCCTGTTCGCGTTTGCCACCAAGCTCGGCAAAGAACCGATTCTTGCCAAAGATACAACCGGCTTCGTCGTCAACCGTTTGCTGGTGCCGTATCTTCTCTATGCGATTAAGGTGTACGACGAAGGGCTCGCGAGCAAAGAGGACATCGACAAGGGTATGAAGCTCGGCTGCGGCTATCCGATGGGACCGCTCGAGCTGCTCGATTTCGTGGGACTTGATACCACGTATTACATCGCGCAAATCATGTTCGACGAGTTCAAAGACCCGATGATGGCGCCGCCTCCGTTGCTCAAGCGGATGGTGCTTGCCGGTCACTTCGGCCGCAAGAGCGGAAAGGGCTTCTACGACTATGCAAGCTAGGACGTTCGAAAACATCCTCGTCGAGTCGCGCGGCGCAGTTGCCGTTGTGACGCTGAACCGGCCGTCCGTATTGAATGCGCTCAATGAAGCGTTGCTTCGCGAACTCTCCGCCGCATTGACGGAACTTGAGGAAAACGACCACGTACGAGCGATTGTCGTAACCGGAGCCGGAGCGAAAGCATTTGCGGCCGGTGCCGACATCGGCGAGTTAAACGCTCTAGCCAATGCCGTCGAGGGCGCGAATAAAGCGCGCGCGGGTCAGGCGGTGACGCTGCAGATCGAACGGATGCGTAAGGCCGTCATTATGGCGGTCAACGGCTACGCTCTCGGCGGCGGATGCGAACTGGCGATGGCCGGCGACATTCGCATTGCTGCCGATACGGCGCGCTTCGGTCAACCGGAAGTGAATCTCGGACTCATTCCGGGCTACGGCGGCTCGCAGCGCACGACGCGCTTGTTGGGCAAAGGCATGGCGATGTTTCTTTGCCTGAGCGGCGATATGATCGACGCGCAATTGGCGCTTCAAGTCGGGCTTGTCGACCGCGTCGTGCCGCAGGCCGAATTACTTGACCAAGCGGTGAAGTTGGGACAAACAATTGCGGAGAAAGCTCCGCTTGCCGTCGCCGCGTGCAAACGCGCCATCAACGGCGGCGCGCATATGCCGATCGCAGACGCCCTTGAGCTGGAAGCGCTTGAATTCGGGACGCTCGTCGGTACGGCGGATTTCAAAGAAGGCACCAGTGCGTTTCTCGAAAAGCGCAAACCGGAGTGGAAGGCTAAATAGAAAGGAAACGTCGCGGCGACAATCGGACCTTATGCTATGGCGATGAACCAAGAGCCGTCGAATCGCGAGATAATGGAGACCCTGCTGGATTTCAGGGACGCCGCCGGCCTGGAGAATCGCCCGAGCGCTTAGCCTCACGAATGATGCTAGAAAAGCGTAGTAGCGGTATGAGGTGTTTCCGAGCCGCGACTGCGCTTTTGCTTTTTCTCGCCGCCGGACTATCGCATGCGTACGCGGATGATTTCGGCCCTCGCCATGATATTGGAAGCGTACGCGCGGATGCACAGCGTTTACTCGCGCATCGCGCGCGGCTAGCGAGCGTCGATCCGAAAAACATCGTTTTGTCCGACGTTGTAGTTGTCGGCGATCAAGCCGTCCTGTCGTGGGACATCGGCAAGCAGCACGGTTTTATGGGTCTTATCCGCAACACTAACCGCTGGTGGGATGCACTCGATAAAAGTCCTCAAACCGGGACGGCATGCTGGGGCACAACCAGTGCGTACCCGCTTCGAGATGACTTTTCGCCGAACTTGATAGCCGCCGCGGAAACGCATAACGCCGACTCTCGCCGCTACAGGACCTTCGCTCGATGCTCGAGCGATGTCTACGACGTCAAGCCGGACCTCTCAATAAAACCTGCCGGCACAATGGTGCATCTCAATCGCTCCGAAACGAGCGGGTACGATATCGCAATACGATACGCGGCAAACGATGCGATTCCGAGTGCGAAATTTCAACGCGTATACGTGCGGCCGCCTACAGCCGCCGAATTCTTGCCGTACCCGACGCCATTTCACTACGTGTCCGATGCCGTTGTCTTCTTCGACATCAGCATCGATGCACAGAAACCGGTATCGTTTCAAAAAGGCGGAACGTTCGACGTATGGTTTCCGTTCGTGCTCGACGACACACTAAAATACCGGCTGAGCTTCGGAGGCGGACAAGAGCCGGTAGGACCGATTGTTGGAACCATCTTCGATAATGTGCTCCATTTCGATCTTCCCGGCTTCACCGCGTTGCCCGGCAAAGAACTTATGGGCGAAATCGACGGCGATTTGCACTGATTCAAAACATGATCGCGAGGCCGGCGCCTGCGTAGTGTTGACGCTGCCCGTTTAGAGGCGTCGGCGCAAACCCATACTCTGCGTCGAACTGAACGTTCGGTCCAAAGTCATGAACGATGCCTGTGTCGACGAGATTTTTCTCGCCCAAACCAAGCCCAGCGTGCGTGAAGTACGCATCTTCGACAAAAAATTGACTCGAGGCCGGCAGCGCGGCGGTAACAACGAATGAAGGCGCGAACGAAGAGAATCTTTCGACGCGGCCCGAACCATCGAAAGCCGTCAACCAATTGTACCCAAACGTTCCTGCCAGACCGAAAACCGCATTTAGTGTATAGCCCCAATTCGCATTAAGCGTGTACTGTGTGCCGCCGCTCGTAAAGGCAGTTGAACCGGTCGCCGCAGAAACTTGCGCGTTGAAACCCCATAACGCTTTTGCGGTGTAGCCGGCCTCGTATTTCAATCCGAAATTCACGTCGCTTGTGCCTTCCACAGTGGCGCCGCCGACGGACGAGCGATTCCCGGAAGGCGGCGCTATCGCGATCTCCAGATGAGGCACCATCGTACCAATGCGCACAACCGATTGCGGGTATGCAACCGTAACGCCGCCTGCCGGTCCTGTCGTTACCGTGTTGGTATATCCGTTTTCTACAAGGACGTGATATGAGCGGACGGTGCACACCGAGGTGGCCACGGTAGGCCGTGACACGATGGAAATGATTGAGCCGCACGGATCCGTTACGCCAGCTTTCGCGGCAGGCGAAGGCGACGGTGGCGGCGTCGCTTGCGCCACAAGCAGCAGCACCATTGTAAACAGCGCGAACGTCATTGGGCCATTATATCTGCACAAAAAGAAATGTCCAAACGGATCATCCGCGTGACGGATGGTACCGGCACTTCGATCGCTATACCATCAGCTCGTGTGTGTTCCTGAACTCTTCGCCCATTGCGGCGACTATTGCGAAGTAGCAACCAGAAATCGCAAGGTCTACGGCATTCTGACTTACCTCTACGCCAATTTCTTTCTCATTCGTCCGCGTCTGGGATGTGAGGATGGCGACAGTGTCACTGAGGCGGCCGATATTGTCAGCGTTACACCCCTGCCTTATCCGCACTATTAAGGAAATTTAGTGCAAGATGATCCGAAAGGATGATCCGTTCGGAGGCTGGCCGCTCGCAAGCCGGGCGTATACTATAGGTGCCGATGCTGGCAATAATTTGTGCGGCGATCATCGCAGCCACAACCCCTTCCACTCCTACACAATCCCCCTCACCATCGCCAAGTCCGTCCGCGACGCCGACGGCGACGCCTACACCGCCGGTTACTATCGGCGCGGACTTCACGCTATTTGGTTTTCATACCAATGGTGTTAGCGGCATAGAGCCGCAAATTTCCAACGCGCTCATTACGGTAAACGCGGGCATCGGTAACTTGCACGCGAATGCCACCGCCGGTCAATATTCATTTCCGACGATCGGATTCCCGATTCTGCCCGCGAATGCACCCGGCGCTAACACCGATCTCTACGATCCGCTGCCGTTCGCCGCCGTTCAGTACTCCTTCAATAACCATTTCAGCATAGGCGCCGGTAAATACGCGGCGCTGCTCGGCCAAGAATCGCCGTTTACCTACCAAAACCTCAACATTCAACGCGGCATCGGCTGGGAAATGGAGCCCACGATTAGCCGTGGGGTTCAGGCCGCGTACACGAACGGCCCTTGGAGTCTGACGCTTCAAGAAAACGACGCGTACTACGGCGGTTTTCAACGTGCAGTGGAAGGTCTTGCGGGGTGGTCACCCTCTGCAAATACGAATTTGCAATTCGCATTTATTGTCCCTGGGGCTAACACGGGACCGAATCCCACCACTACTGTCGGCAACAAGGCCGAGTACGACTTGATGTTCACACGCCAGATCGGCAAATTGCAGCTGTTGCCGTATTTCCTGTGGGTTAACTCTCCCGCTTCTGCAGTATTGGGCTACACGCGAAGCGAGGATGCCTATGCAGGGGTACTGCTCGCAAACTGGGCGTTTTCCAGCGCACTTTCTGTTCCGATTCGCTACGAGAATGCTGCAAACCAGAGTGCGGTAACCGACACCGGTCTCAATGCTGATCTTATCGGATTCGGTCCGGGAAGCCGCGTACAAACATTTACTGTCACGCCAACGTACCGGTTCGGCAACAGCATTGTCGCAAGGTTTGAGTATTCGACGCTGTGGGGCAGCTCGTCGCAACAACGCATCGGTTTTGAATTTGGAGTCATGCATTAATGCTGGAAGCCGCTATTGTACTCGGCTCGATCGTGCTTTTCGTTATCATCGATTATTACGTAAAGGGCTGCGAGAGGGTCTAACCGTGAACTTCGACGACGCTTTAGGGCTCGTGCTATCAATATTAGCGTTCGTATATCTCGTGTACGCGATGCTGCGCCCGGAGAAATTCTAAATGAGTATCGTAGGCTGGCTCCAGTTTGCCGTATTCTTTCTGATTGTCTTGGCATTGACCAAGCCGGTCGGAACCTACATGGCTCGCGTTTTTCAAGGCGAGCGAACCTGGCTCTCCCCGGTGTTAGTGCCCGTAGAGCGCGTTATCTACCGCTTAACCGGCGTAAACCCGGACGCGGAAATGACATGGTACATGTATTCGTTTGCCATGCTCGCATTCTCCGCGATCAGTTTGGCCTGGCTCTACATTTTATTGCGTACACAGCAATGGCTGCCGTTCAATCCGCAGCACTTTCCGAATCTCGCGCCCGACTTGGCATGGAACACCGCCGTCAGCTTTACCACAAATACGAACTGGCAGTTCTATTCAGGCGAAAGCACGATGAGCTACCTTTCGCAGATGGCGGGTCTCGCGTGGCATAATTTCGTGTCGGCCGCCGTTGGCATCGCGATAGCGATTGCCGTCGTGCGCGGCATCGCCCGGACCACGTTGAAAACGCTGGGCAATTTCTGGGTGGATCTCACGCGTTGCTGTCTCTACGTACTTCTTCCGATTTCGATCGTCGGCTGTTTGATCTTGGTAATGCAGGGCGTTCCGCAGAACTTCCACGCGTACCAGGACGTCAAGACTGTCGAAGGTATCACGCAAACGATTACCGGCGGCCCGATGGCATCGCAAGAAGTCATCAAGGAACTGGGAACCAACGGCGGAGGATTCGTCAATGCCAACTCCGCCTCACCTAACGAGAATCCGACTCCGTTTTCCAACCTGTTCGAACTCGTGCTGATCTTCGTACTCGGCGCGGGGCTGACGTACACGTACGGACGCATGGTCAAAGATCAGCGGCAGGGCTGGGCGATCTTCACCGCAATGGCCATACTCTTCGCAGTGGGTTTTACGGTGGCGTACGCAGCGGAGGCAGCGGGTAATCCAATCGTTCACCACCTTGGCGTTGCGGGCGGTAACATGGAAGGCAAGGAGTGCCGCTTCGGCACCTCCGCGTCTGCGCTCTTTGCGACCGTAACCACCGACACGTCGTGCGGCGCTGTGAATTCGATGCACGATTCGTTCACCGCTATCGGCGGACTCGTACCGCTGGTTAATATGCAACTCGGCGAAATCGTATTCGGCGGCGTCGGCAGCGGACTGTACGGCATGCTGGTGTTCGTCGTTCTCACCGTATTCATCGCTGGACTCATGGTGGGGCGAACGCCCGAGCTCCTTGGCAAGAAGATCGAACGGCGTGACGTGACGTTCGCAATCCTCGCTGTTTTAGTAACACCCGTGCTTTGTCTCATACCAACCGCCATCGCGGTACTGCGCCCCGAAGGTCTAGCAACACTCAACAACGCAGGGCCGCACGGTTTCTCGGAAATTCTTTACGCTTTCACTTCGACAAATGCAAACAACGGCAGCGCCTTTGCGGGGCTTGGAAGCAACTTGTTCTACAACATTTCCACAGGCACAAACATGTTCTTCGGGCGCTTTGCCGCGGCGATACCGGCGTTAGCTCTAGCGGGATCGCTCGCCGGTAAAAAAGCCGCTCCTGCCGGCGTCGGCACGTTCACCACGCACTCGGCGATCTTCGTTGCGTTGCTTATAGGCACGATCATCATTGTAGGTGCGCTTACGTTCCTGCCCGCCGACGCGCTCGGACCGATCGTCGAACAACTCCTGACGCTTCAAGGAAAAACATTCTAAAGATGCTCTCACAACGCCGCTTAGAACGCCGTCCAAAGTCGCGCTCGTTACTCGATCGCGAGATCATAGGCCGGGCCATCGCCGACTCGTTCAAGAAGCTCGATCCGCGCACGCAAGCGCGGAACCCGGTGATGTTCATCGTGGAAGTGGGAGCCGCAGTCACTGCGTATTTCTTCATTCGCGATCTCGTCGAGCACCATCCCGCCGGATTCGATTTTGCTATCTCCGCCTGGTTGTGGTTCACGGTCCTGTTCGCAAACTTCGCTGAAGCGGTCGCAGAGGGGCGCGGCAAGGCACAGGCCGACCATCTTCGCCGTACGAAAACCGAAACGATCGCGCATAAGGTTGACGGCGATCGCATTCTTTCCGTGCCTGCGGCATCGCTGCGTAAAGGCGACATCGTCAGGATTGAAGCCGGCGAGCTGATTCCCGCCGATGGCGACGTCATTCAGGGCGCCGCGACGGTTGACGAATCGGCAATTACCGGCGAGTCCGCTCCCGTTATTCGCGAATCGGGCGGCGACCGAAGCGCCGTTACCGGCGGTACGCGTGTGCTTTCCGATTGGATCCTCGTGCGTGTCACCGCAAATCCGGGCGAGAGTTTCCTCGACCGGATGATCGCACTCGTCGAAGGCGCGCAACGTCAGAAAACGCCCAACGAAATCGCGCTATCTATCCTGCTCTCGGGTTTGACCATTGTGTTCCTGATCGCGGTCGCGACGTTGCTGCCGTTCACGGTCTATGCCGGCGCCAAAACGACCGTTACGATCCTCATAGCACTGTTAGTTTGTCTCATTCCCACGACGATTGGCGGATTGCTCTCTGCGATCGGTATCGCGGGCATGGACCGCGTCATGCAGCGCAACATCTTGGCGATGAGCGGCCGCGCGGTTGAAGCGTCGGGCGACGTCGACACGCTCCTGTTGGACAAAACCGGAACCATCACGCTCGGCGCGCGTCAGGCCGTCGAGATCATTGCTGCGCCGGAGTTCGATCAAGCGGATGCCTATCGCATCGCGTATCTCTCATCGCTTTCGGATGAGACGCCCGAGGGCCGCTCTATCGTCGCGCTTGCCGAACGCAACGGCGTTACACCGGATGGCCAGCCCGCCGGCGCCACGTTCGTTCCGTTTAGCGCGTACACGCGCATGAGCGGCGTTGATTTCAACGGCACCATGATACGCAAAGGTGCACCGGACTCAGTTTCTGCATGGGTCCGCGAGCAGGGTGGCGATGCGCACACCGAGCTTGCAACTCAGGTAGAGCGCATTGCGCGTGGCGGCGGCACTCCGCTGCTGCTCGCGCGTAACAAGCAAATAGTCGGCGTCATCCATCTCAAAGACATTCTGAAGCCCAACATGCACGGGCGCTTCGACCGCCTACGCGCCATGGGCATTCGCACCGTCATGATCACCGGTGACAATCCGCTCACTGCGGCAGCCATCGCGAAAGAGGCGGGCGTCGACGACTTTTTAGCGGAGGCAACTCCTGAGACGAAGATGCAACTCATACGGCGCGAGCAGGGCGCAGGGCGCCTTGTAGCGATGACCGGCGACGGCACCAACGACGCGCCCGCACTCGCGCAAGCCGATGTCGGAGTCGCGATGAACTCCGGCACGCAGGCCGCCAAAGAAGCGGCAAACATGGTAGACCTCGACTCCGACCCGACGAAGCTGATTGAAGTAGTTGAAATCGGCAAACAGCTGCTGATGACGCGCGGCGCGCTGACGACGTTTTCAATTGCAAATGACGTTGCGAAATACTTCGCTATTTTGCCTGCAATGTTTGCCGCGGCGTATCCGGCAATGAGCGCACTCAATATCATGCGTTTAGCGACTCCGCAAAGCGCGATTTTATCGGCAATCATCTTCAACGCGCTCATAATCATCGCGCTGATCCCGCTCGCATTGCGAGGCGTGCCGTACCGGCCGCGCGGAGCTAATGCGGTATTGCGTCAGAACGTACTGATTTACGGCGTAGGCGGTATCATCGCACCGTTCATCGGCATCAAAGTCATCGACGTCATCCTCTCTATTCTTCACCTTACATAGAGAACAAACACATGCTTTCACATCTTGGAACATCGCTGCGCATGACGATTCTGTCGGTCGTCCTGTTCGGTCTGCTTTATCCGTTTGTCATGACGGGCATTTCACAAGCTATCTTCCCGAATCAAGCCAACGGATCGCTGATCCGCGTCAACGGAAAGGTCGTCGGCTCGGACATCATCGGGCAGTTATGGAAAAAACCGCAATACTTCCATGGCCGGCCATCGGCGGCGGGAAAGAATGGGTACGACCCGACATCGACGGGTGGTACGAATTATGGACCGACGAGCAAAAAACTCATCGATTCGACGAAAGCAACCATTGCGGCACTGAAAAAAGAGAATCCCGATGCGCCGGGTGCGCCCCCGATCGATCTCGTCACGTCCAGCGCCAGCGGCATCGATCCGGACATCAGCCCCCAGAGCGCGTTCTATCAGGCGCCGCGTATCGCTAAGGCTCGCGGACTTGCGGTTGCCGACGTAAATTCGCTGATTGCAAAGCACGTGCACCAGCGCGAATGGGGATTTCTCGGAGAGCCGCACGTGAACGTTCTGGAACTCAATCTTGCGTTGGACGGAAAACGATAGCGCAACGCGTACGCCATGCCGTGGATTAATGCCGGCGTCTTTCTCATCGTCCTGCTGCTGCTGGCGTGGCCTCTCGGCGATTACATGGCGCGGGTTTTCCAGGGCGAACGCACGTGGCTCACGCGTGCAGTTTTACCGCTCGAGCAGCTAACATACCGGATCTGCGGCATCGACGCCTCAGAGGAGATGACTTGGAGCGGCTACGCGTTTGCTGCAATTGCCGTGTCGGCCGTTAGCGCCGCGTTCCTCTATGCGCTCTTGCGCACACAAGCGTGGCTGCCGCTCAATCCGCAACACTTTCCAAACCTCTCACCGGACGTCGCATGGAATACCGCAGTTAGTTTTATGACGACAACCGACTGGGAAGCCTACATCCCCGAGCAAACGATGAGTTATCTCTCGCAGATGGCCGGCCTCTCGTGGATGAATTTTGTCGCCGGCGCAATTGGGCTTGCAGTTTCGATCGCCGTGATTCGCGGATTCATGCGCAGCAGCACTTCGAATCTAGGCAATTTTTGGGTTGACTTCACGCGCAGCTTATATTACGTGATCGTGCCGCTCTGCGTCGTGTTCGCGCTACTCTTCGTCTTTCAAGGGATTCCGCAAAACTTTTCGCCGTACGTCACTGCAACGAACGCCGAGCATTTTTCGCAAAGTATCACGGGCGGCGCGATGGCATCGCAAGAAGCCCCGAAACTGATTGGCGGCAATGGCGGCGGAATCGTGGCGGCAAACTCTGCTTCGCCGAACGAAAACCCGACGGGATTTACGAATTTCCTCGAACTGATCGCTATTTGGCTGATTCCGGCCGCTTTGCCGCTCACGTTCGGGCGCATGATCGGCAACCGCGCCGCGGGATATACCCTCTTGGCGACGATCGCCGTTACCGGCTTCGTTATCTTCGCGAGCGCGCAAATCTCCGAGCAAGTGGGAAACCCGCTCGTGCACGCTCTTGGAGTGCAGGGCGGAAATTTCGAAGGCAAAGAAACGCGTTTCGGCGTTACAAATGCGGGCCTGTCACTCGCCGTTGCCAGCAATTCCGGAACGGGCTCGTCGAATTTCGCGTACGATTCTTTGATGCCGCTTGCAGGTTTAGCGGCGATGGTCAGCCTTCAACTCGGCGAAGTCATCTTCGGCGGCGTCGGAAGCGGTCTCTACGGATTGATCGTCTTTGCCGTTCTGACGGTGTTCATCGCCGGGCTCATGGTCGGCCGAACGCCTGAATACCTCGGCAAGCGCATCGAACGGCGCGAGGTCCAGTTTTCGATGCTGGCAGTCTTGGCTTTCCCGCTGATGATTCTCATACCCGCGGCAATAGCCGCGATGGTACCCGCCGGCTTGGCAACGCTCGGAAACACCGGAACCCATGGATTTTCTGAAATCCTCTACGCATACTCGTCTACCGCTTCCAACAACGGATCCGCGTTTGCGGGGCTCGGCCCGAATCTCTTTTATAATCTTACAACCGGCGTGTCTATGGTCGGGGGCCGCTTTCTCGTGATGATTCCAACACTCGCGCTCGCCGGTGTGCTAGCAGCGCGACCGCTCAATCGTTCCACGACTGTCGGAACATTTCGAACGGACAACGCGTTGTTCGTCGTGCTGCTCATCGGCGTCATGATCTTCGTCGGCGCGCTGACGTTCTTCCCGGGCGACTCGCTCGGCCCGATTGCGGAGCATTTCTCACTCTTCCGCAGCGGACGATAAATCTTCGTGCCGGCGCGCCAGTATCAACAGTTCGCGGGCGCCCGCGTCGATGAGACGTTTAGCGAATGGGCCGCGTTCGTACCAACGCGGGTTGCGCAATGCGCCGCCAACCGCGACTGTGGTTTCCGCTCGTCTTCGCGCAATTTCAAGCACTTTCGCCGGCTTATCTCGCGCAACTTCGTGAATCCAATCGCCTTTATAGCGTTCTGCTTCTCGCTGCAAAACCTCGCAAGCCGCTTCCTCGCGGTCGTTGGGCGCGGTCACGCACACGACCGCAAACTCGGTGACAAGGCGGCGTGCAATTTTCGCACAGCGCTCGATGAACGCGGCATCGCTTTCACGCGGCGCGACGGTAAGCAACAGCCGCTCGAACGGCGCGCGCACTCGCTCCCTATCCTTGGCCGCTATCGCTTCGCGAACCGCGAGCTCGCGAAGTGCACGAAGGTTGTTGATCGCGAAGAAATTCGAAAGCGCCGTATCGACGCGTTCCGGCGGATAAATTTTTCCTTCGCGCAAGCGCTGCCGCAACGTTTCGGGCGTCACGTCGATGAGCACGACCTCGTCGGCGAGCGCCAAAATCTCATCAGGCAATGTCTCGCGGACGTCGGTGCCGGTCAGCCGCAAAACCGCATCGGTCAACGCTTCCAAGTGCTGGATATTCAGCGTTGTGATGACGTCGATGCCCGCTCGCAAAATCGCAAGCACATCTTCGTACCGTTTGCGCGCGAGGAAGCCGGGCGCGTTTGTGTGCGCGAGCTCGTCGATAAGCGCGACGCGTGGTTTGCGCGCGATGACCGCATCCCGATCCAATTCTTCGTACGCGATGCCGTTGACGACGACGCGCTTGCGTGGAATGACTTCCAGGCCCTCCACAAGTGCAGCCGTTTCCTTACGTCCGTGTGTTTCGACATATCCGACGACCACGTCAACGCCTTCGCTCAGCAGTTGATGTCCGCGATCCAACATGGCGACGGTTTTGCCCGCACCCGCTGCAGGGCCCAGAAAGACTGTAAGCTTGCCGTATCCTGCGCGGATGCGGTCGCCGAACGCGCGCGCCGCGCGCTCTTCGGCGCCTGCGCCTGTCGCCAAAAACGTTTGCCCGATCCCGGCAATAAAGATGTCGCGATCCGACATTTGGTTCGCGAGCCGCTTCGCAAGGTTACCGAGCGGAACCGCAATAAGCGACGCCGCCAGCTGTTCCAGATGAAGCCGCCGCTCATCGAAATCGCCAACGAGCGCTTCCGCATCGAGATCGTGCGCGATCGGTTCAACATCATCTGCTGCAACCGAAGATGGATAATAGATCTGCAGCGCAAGATCCAGCGCATCCGCCATCGCCGCGGTACGGCGCAGGAACGGCTCAATCGGGACACCCGGCAATATGAGCGCCGCGGCGGTGGAAACGCTTCCGGCGGACACGGCGGGAATCGTCAACTCGTCAATGGTGCGCAGCAACAGCTCGCGCAAAACGTACAGGGTTCTATCGCTAAACGCACCGTCGAGGGCGCGAGGTACGTCTTCCGGACGCACGACCTTGCCCGAGCGCAAACGGCTCTTGAGGAGCGAGGGCGACACATCGAGAGCGATCACTTCGTCGGCGGCGCGCAAAAACGAAACGGGAATAATTTCACGGACAGGATACCCGAGCGCCGTCTGCGCCACGGGCGCAGCTGTCTCCAAATGTGCAATGTTAAAGGCGCCGAGAACCGAAATGCCGCTGTCCCTCAGCGCAAGCGCATCTTGCCACCGCTTTGCGTGAACCGCACCGGGAAGATTGTCGTGGGCGAGTTCATCGAGTACAATCGCGTCCGGATGCAGACTCACCGCACGCTCAAAGTCGAAGTCGTAAAACAGCTCGCCTTCAATGCGCACCGCTCGCGGTGGAATTCGCTCCAAACCCTCCGCAAGACGTTCCAACTCGGGACGGCCTTTCAAATCGATCCAGCCGATGGCCACCTTTTTGCCCGCCGCGAGCATGCGCCGGGCATCGTCCAGGAGCCGCCGCGTTTTACCTGCACCCGGAGCGCTGGCAATGTATACCAGCAGCCGTGCATGCCCACCGAGTTCTTCAAGCAACGCCTCAGCCTTGCGCCGGCGCGCTTCGTCCAGGTCCGGCAACTCGCGAGCCATAACTCAACAAGAGTTAAAAATCCATGACGAATCGACCTTCGCCGTTAGTCCCGCTCCTCTGCTACATACTGATCGTCGCGGCGTGGATCGTGGATTTGCTTACTCCGCAGCTGTTCGTCGCAGCGATTCTTTACAACGGTCCAATCGCGCTCAGCGGTCTGGCGTTGAACACGCGGTTGACGATGGCTCTGGTAATCGTCGCGCAGGTTGCAAATATTGTCGCGGGATATGTTAACGGACTCCAAAGCCACAGTCATTGGGATCCAATTGCCATCGGCGATCGCATTTTGTCCGCGGCATCGTTTCTTCTCGTCGGTTATCTCACCGCACGCGCGCAGGAGTACGCGCGTGAGGCTGGTTCGGCTACCGAACGCGCACGCTTTGCAACGGGCGAGAAAGCTCTTCGCAAATCGCTTGAAGCCGTACGATCGAGCTTGAACGTGGACCTGGTTATGCGTGCGATCGTTCGCGAAGCCGTTACTCTTGCAAACGCGGATGAAGCAACGATCGTCGTTCGAGGCTCGCAGTTGGATGTGCCGGATATCTATACAATTACGCGCGGTACCCGCGATGCGACTCTGGAACGGCGCCCACTCGATCCGGCAACGTCAACGCAAGTGCAGCGAGCAACTGAGGACGCTCGCAGAATTACGCGAGACGAGGACGGCGATCCGGTAGCGAGCATGCTGCTCGACGCGCATCACGCGAAAGCCATGATATCCGTGCGTCTAACCGGTGGCGACAAGACAATCGTTTTGTTTGTTTTTGCGGAGCGGTTCGCGCGCGGTGTCGCGCGCCTTCTACAGGCGTTCGCCGAAAGCGCCGGCGTCGCACTCGATCAAGCCTGGTTATTCATGCAATTGGGATATCGAAACGAGCAGATTGCGGCGCAGCGAGACGCGCTTGAAGGCCGTAATCAGGTGATCCGCGACATCGTGTATGCGCTTGCGCACGACTTGCGCACTCCGCTCTCCGCAATGAATATGACGATGCAGCAGGCATTGGACGGCGCATACGGCGAGCTTCCTGAAAACTACAGAAACGTTTTGCGCACAGCACTGTCGAGTAACGCGGACGTACGCCGCTTAGTTGAAACGCTTTTACTGGTCGCGCGTTTCGAATCCGGTGAAAGTTCGACGTTGCGCGAACGCGTCGATCTTGACACTGAAGCTCGACGCGTTACGGAAGAGTTGCGGCCGCTCGCGGAGGCTAAAGGCATTGCGCTTCAATGTGCCTGCTCGCCGGCGAGTATCGTGGCGGATGCGTCTGAGATTCGCCGCGCAATGTCGAATCTGCTCGCCAACGCCATCGAGGCGACGCCATCAGGTGGACACGTCACCGTAGGCGTACAGGCGCGCGATGGTTTTGCCGACATAACAGTGGAAGACGATGGGTACGGCGTCGTGCCGGAGCAGCGACCGCACCTCTTCGAGCGCTTTGCGACGAACGGCCGCGCCTTCGGGAGCGGAACGGGACTCGGTCTGTACATCGTGCGTCTGATCGCGGAGAAGAACGGCGGGAATGTATCGTACCGGCCGCGGGAACCACAAGGAAGTATTTTCTCGATATCGTTGCCGATAGCCGCGCACGCCGATGTCTAAAGCGCGCGTCGTACTGGTAGAAGATCATGCGCTGACGCGCGCAGGGCTGCGCACCGCACTTAGCCGGGAGTTTGAGGTGTCCTCGGAAGCTGCTGATGGAATTCGCGGCTGGGAAGCGATCTCACGAGATCGCCCGGACGTCGCCGTCATTGATATCGGATTGCCGGGAATCGACGGCATCGAATTGACGCGTCGCGTTCGACAGGAGCTCGGAGCAACGCGTGTCGTTATTCTTACGATGATTGACGCGGAGCAAGAGGTTCTCGCAGCTCTCGCCGCTGGAGCCGATGCATACTCGCTCAAAACGTCCGATCCGGAAAGCATCGTCAACGCGGTGAAAATTGCCGCTGAGGGCGGTGCCTACTTCGATCCGCAGATCGCGCACACCGTTCTCGCGCGCATTTCCGGCGGCGAGTCGAGTAAATCGGCCTCTGATTCTCCGCTCACGCCGCGTGAAACCCAAATCCTTCGGCTCATCTCTGAGGGCGTTGGAAACGCCGAAATCGCGGAACAACTGCATATCGGGCTCGGCACCGTAAAAGGTCACATCAGGGATATACTCGAGAAACTTGCGGCATCCGATCGGACGCAGGCCGCGGTGCTTGCGTTGCGCCGCGGCTACATCTAACTGATTTTATAAGCCATAAGCGGCAGCACGCGGCCGTTGCCGGCAATCGACGGTTCGGAGCCGATGCATTCAAAGCCCAGGTGTTCGTAAAAAGCTTGGGCGTTCGGGTCGGACGTCAGAGTCATGCGTACCGCGCCGTTCCCGCGCGCGTACCGCAGCGCTTCTTCGAAAAGCATGCGGCCCAGTCCGCGGCCGAAGTATTGCGGATGTACGAATAAATCGCGAACGTACGCTTCTTCTCCGTTCATGCGGACAAGTAGATACGCGGCAAGCTCGCCATCGATTTCTGCAACGATGCAATGACTGCTCGCGATGTCGTGTTGTGTGACGATCATGTCCGGCAGGACGCGATGCATGAACTCATCGCTGTAGCCCCACGACTGTTTCGAGACCATCGCGAGGTTCGTGAGGGCTTCGGATTCCGAGAGCTTTGCGCGCCTAAGGCGCGCCCCTCGACTGCGCTCGGGGTCGTTCGACAGGCTCACGATGACAAGGTTTTTCGCGCATGTTCCATGTTCAGTTGGATCGCGGGATTCAGTCCCGGCCACGTTGCGCGGATGCGCCCCTGCGGATCGATCACGACCATCGTCGGAAACCCTTGAATCTGGAAGAAGCCTTGCGACAGACTCTTCGGGTCCATCGCGACATGCTGCAAGTGGTGGCCATATGCATACGCTTGGACGACGGCGCGCGGTTCACCGACGTCGACCGGAACGACGTCAACCTCAGGATGCGATCGCGCGTATTTTTCAACGAGTGGGAGCGAGATTTTGCACGGCTCGCACCAGGATGCCCAAAAATCTAGAAACACGACGCGGCCACGGTGCTGTGTCAACACGAACGGTTTACCGGAAAGCGTCTGATATGTCACGTGCGGCGCCGGATATGCGTGCGCAGTGCTGAGAAAGCGCGGCGCAATAAGCAGCCGGTATGCGACGAACAGCACGACCAAAACCGCGACGATATCAAATACGCGGGAAAGCGTAAACCATCGGCGCGGTCCGGTCGTATTTTGCATCGTTTACTCGGCGGTGAACACCGCCGCGATACCCTGGCCTCCGCCGATGCACGCCGATGCGACAGCGTAACCGCCGCCGTTGTGGCGCAAATCGTGCACCGCCGTATAAGCGAGTCGTGCGCCCGATGCTCCGAGCGGATGGCCGAGCGAAATGGCGCCGCCGTGCGGATTCAAACGTACGCCGTTCGTCCCCATTTCCTTGAGACACGCAAGCACTTGCGGCGCGAACGCCTCGTTGATTTCCATGATCGCCAGATCGTTTTCTTTAATTCCCGCAGCGGCGAGCGCTTTCGGAATCGCAACCGCCGGACCGATGCCCATGATGTCGGGATCGACTCCGACGACGCTGCTTCCGACAAGACGGCCGATCCACGTTAGGCCGTCCGCTTTCGCTTGCTTGACCGTTGTCAGCACGACTGCCGCAGCGCCGTCCGTAATGCCGCTCGCATTTCCGGGCGTAACGACGCCGTCTTTGCGAAAACGTGGCGGGAGTTTGCCGAGCTTCTCCATCGACAGACCGGCGCGCGGACCTTCGTCCCTGTCGATGACGGTCACGTTGCCTTTGCGATCTTTGATTTCGAGCGCCGCGATCTCGTCGGTGAAATAGCCGTTGCTCTGCGACTCGAGCGCGTTTTCTTGCGATTGGAGCGCAAACTCGTCGCAGGCTTCGCGCGGGATCGAATACTTCGCGGCGAGATTCTCCGCCGTGATCGCCATCGGCATGCCGTTGTACGAATCGGTCAGCGCTTCCCAAAGCGTGTCTTCAAACTTCACTTGCGCTCCGAGCGGAAACCCTTTGCGCGCGCCGCGCACGACGTGCGGCGCTTGACTCATCGATTCGGTTCCCCCGGCGAGCGCGTACGTCGTTTGACCGAGCATCAGTGAATTCGCCGCCGTCAAAATCGCTTGCAGACCGCTGCCGCACAAACGATTGAGCGTAAGCGCAGGCACGCCGATCGGGATGCCGGCGCGCAGGCCGACGTGACGCGCGAGATAGATGGCATCGGCACTCGTCTGCATGACGTTGCCGAACACCACATCGTCAATCTTCTCTTTGGGAACGCCACTACGCGCAATCGCCGCTTCGGCAGCGTGAACCGCTAAATCAGTGGCGGTGAAATCGGCCAGAACACCGCCGAAGTTGCCGAACGGCGTGCGCGCTCCGGCAATGACGACGACATCGTTATCGTTAATGGGCATAGCGGGCGGGGTTTCAATCCCGCCCGCCGCTTTTCCGCTAGATTCCCTTCATGAGGAAGAACGTGAACTGATGGCCCGAGTTATCTGTCCCCGTACCATGTACGTACGTGGTATTGGGATACGCTGCATCCGCGGTTCCGCTGCCGCTAAAGGTTCCGCCGCTACATTGCGGATCGGTGCTGCCCGGGCCAACAACGGCTGTTCCGCTGAACGTCACGCTGGTCCCGGACATCGTTCCACTCAGTGTGCCGAGGTTAATGCAAGTCCACGTTCCGCCCGAGCCGTTCGACGACACGTTGATCGTGTATGCGGAGCCGGTGAACTTGCCGCTAGGATCGACCGTGATCGAGCCGTTTGCAACATCGGAGATGCACCCACCGCATCCGCCGAGGCCGGCGACCGTGAACGTTTCATAACCGCTCGAGCTCGGTACTTGCGCCATTGTAAACGAGCCGGTACCGCCGGGATTGACCGTAAACGAACCGCTCGCCGTTGTCGCAGTGGGATAAGCAGCGTTTGCCGTTCCGCTGCCGTTGGCGGTGCCGCCGTGACACGTCGTATCGGTCGTGCCTGCGCCGACCGTCGTAGTCGTGCTCCACGTTACCCCGGTACCTGAAAACGAACCCGTTATCGTGCCGACGTTCACACAGTACAGGGAGCCCGAGTTAAGGGTAACGGCATAGATGTTGCCGGTGAAACTACCGGTGGACGTTACCGAAACGGAACCGCCCGCCACGGAGGAGACGCAGTTGCCGCATCCGCCCAAACCGCTGATGGTCCATGTTTGATTGCCGCTGGGCGCAGCGCCACCGCTCGTGTTTCCCGAAACGTTGCTCGCAGCAACACCCGTGACCGCACCGCTAAACGTTACCACCGAGTTCGCGCTAAATGTCGTGCCGCTTGCGCTTCCGCTTAGCGTGCCGGTGAAAGTGCCGCCGTTGCTCGTCGTGCCGCTAATTGTGCCGCTTACCGTCGTTCCGCTTACGCTGCCTGTAATCGTTCCGGAGAACGTCGTCGCGGATTGCGTTCGGCGCGTACTGCTGCTCGAGCTGGTCGCGCCAAGCGTTCCGGAGACGCTGCCGCTAACGGCACCCGAACTGCTTACGGTTCCCGTAATTAGGCCGCTCGCATTGCCGGCGCTCGTCGCGCCGCCCATGCTACCGGTGATATAACCTTGCGTCGTAGGTCCAGGCGGGGTTGACGTCGGGCTTGGAGTCGGAGTCGGGTTTGTGGACGGCGTCGTGCTGCCGCCGCCGCCGCAGCCGCTCAACAGAGCGGCAATAGTAAACAGGGCAAGTGGCCTAAGTAAAAGCCGCATCGATGCTCCCCTTGAATCGACTAGAGTTAATAAGAGGCCTACCGAGGGGACGTTCGCTGCCGAGCGGGGTTTGTCTCTCGTGTGCTGAACAATCGGTCCGAAATGCCTATGAATCGTCCCGCGGCGATCACGCTTGATGCTCGCTCGCTTTTACCTGCAACCAAGACCGAACAGATCCTCGACAACTTCGACAAACTCACGATGAACGCGATCCTCGAAATCAACGAGGAAACCGATCCGCGCGCACTCCGCAACGAAATGGCGCAGTTGCGTCCCGGGAAATTTTCGTGGGATGCCCGCAACTTGGGTTCCAACCGCTGGACCGTGCGCCTCGAGCGCATCGACGAAAATGCGGAAGGCGAAGCGTTTCTTCAACACGTTCCTCCATTCGCGAGCGCGAAGGCGGCTACGCTGAAAGAACTCGCGGGTCAGATGAGCGAGCGCCAATTCAAAGCCGGCGAAACGATCTTCGACGAAGGCGAGATGTGGCCGTATCTGGGGATCGTGAAACACGGCAAAGTGATTCTCACGTTGCTTTCCGCGGATGGTAAAACGCACACGCTCGGCGAGCGTCTCACGCACGATACGCTCAATGACTCCGGCACGTTCGATCAGGGCGGCGCAACGACGCGTGCTGAAGCGCTGACCGACGCAACTGTTGTCACGCTGCCGAGTGAAGCGGTGTTGCATGCCGTGCGCAGCGACAACGAACTCGCACTTGGATTTCTCGCTTCTGCTTCGCAAGGCCGCCGCCGTTCGATCGACACGATCTCCGATCTTGCGTTCGCGCACGTCTTGCAACGCGTTGCGAAATTCTTACTCGGCTACGCGCGTGCTTCGGTGGGTATGACGCGCGGTCTGCCGGGCGTCGAGCACCTCTCGCAAGCGCAGATTGCGGCCGCCGCCGGCACGGTTCGCGACATGGCTGCACGCGCGCTGCTGCGATTGAAGAATTCGGGCGCGGTGGAATTGGATCGCGGCCGCGTCAAGGCGATCGATCGCGCGCGGCTCGAGGCCTTCGCGCAAAACGTTCAGGCGCCGCCGGTCTAACGACCGGCGTCAGCTTCCGATCGCGTTCAGCGCGCCGCGAAAATCCTTGACCGGTATCACGCGGATTCCCGGCGTGCCGGCGATCTCGCTATAGTTGTCCTGCGGAACCAAAAACACGCGCGCGCCTGCATTGCGCGCGGCGATGACTTTTTGTGAAGCGCCTTCGATTGGTCCCACCGAGCCGTCGTATGCAATCGTTCCGGTTCCGGCGATGCGCAGATTATCGTGCGTCGGAAAACGCTTGAGCGTCCGGTAAATTTCCAGCGCGAACATCAGACCGCCGGAGCTGCCGGCGACTTCCGGCAAATGGAACAAGACAGCCACAGGTATTTGCGGCCGCTGATAGATGGTCGTTAAATAGACGCCGAGTGCCGTGCGATCGCCGTACCGCATCGTCGGCACGTTTAGAATGCGTTCGTTTCCGTGCCGCATGATCGCTATGCGTACCTGCGTACCTGGTTTGACATGTTTGAGCGCCAATTGCACGTCGTGATTCGAGGCGATCGGATGTCCATTGAGCGAGACGAACATGTCGAGACTGCGCAACACGTTCTTCGCCGGCGCATTCGGCGCGAAGTATACGGCGAGGACGCGAGAACGCGGAACCGGAATGCGCCAACCTGCCTCGCGTTCTGCGACGAACGCTGCGATCGATTGGCTTTCGCTCATCGCTTCGCGTTCGACGCCATCGTATTCGACAGCGGTCATGCCTTGCGGTAAGACGTCCTGCGTGCGGACGACTTTCACACCCGGAAGAAAGCCCGTAAGCAGTTCCGCCGCGGTTGCGCGCGGAGCAAAACGGACATCGGTCAAGTAAAACGGCGGTGGCGGCGCAGCGCGACCCGCGACTGAAACGACGTCATGCAGATCGATAGCGCGTCCCGGCAGCATCAACGAATATGGTGTCGGGACAAACGTCGCCGCGGCCGCCAGTGCAGCGGCCGCAACGTATAACGCTACTCGGTTACGAGCAATCCTGATGTGCATCCCGCATTTATTTTACCAGCTCTACAGAGTCTAAAGCGGCAGTGTCGTCCGCTGCTTGTGCGTCGAAGGCCGCCCGCTTGCTCTTTGCAGCAGCTTCTGCAAGCGGTTGGGCCGGCTTCGGCGTTGCGACAGAGCGCGGTGCGAGTGCCTCGCGCCCTTTGCGGACTGAGCCAAGTGCATTTGAAAGACGCCCTTCAAGTTCACCGAGCAATTGTGCTGCGTACTGATCTGCGCCTTCCTTGACTTTTCTTGCGCGTTCTTCGGCTTCGCGCAAAATAATTTCGGCTGTCGTGCGGGCGCGCTGCACGATTTCGTGATCGTCCACTAACTCTTCGTGCTTGCTCGTCGCTTCGCTGACGATCGACTGCGCCTTCTCCTGCGCGGCGCGGATCATGCGCTCTTGATCCTTCGCAATCAGTTTTGCACGGCCGACTTCTTCCGGCAGTGAGGAGCGAATCTTTTCGATGAACTCGATGAGCCGCTCTTCGCTCAGAACGCGAAAGCCCGCGGGCAGCCACGTGCCTTCGTGAACGTAGGCTTCCAGTTTTTCCAAAACGCGATAGACCGACATGTTTCCTCCGTTAAGTGGAGCTGCGAAGCGTCGCCCGTTTGGTAGCCATGACGCGCATCACCGGATCGGGAACCAGTGCCGCGACGTCGCCACCGAGGAAAAACACTTCTTTGACGATGCTTGAACTGACGAACGAATACCTTTGATCCGACATCAAGAACATCGTGTCGACATCCGAGAGCGCACGATTCATCAAAGCGGTAGACATCTCGTTCTCAAAATCGGAGACGACACGTAAACCTTTGACGATAACGTCCGCTTCGCGAGCCCTCACGTAGTCCGCCAACAGCCCGCGAAAGTGTTCCACGCGCACATTCTGTAAATGTGCAACGCATTCGCGAATCATTTCCTCACGCTCTTCGAGCGTAAACATTGGTTCGCGCTTTTGCGGATTGACGACGACGGCGACGATCAGCTCGCTGAAATATTTCGACGCGCGTTCGATGACGTCGAGATGGCCGTTCGTGGGAGGATCGAACGAGCCGGGATAAATCGCGCGCGGCACCTTGAAAGCGCGGCCATTAAGCACAGGGCTTACCCTGTGGCATTACCGCTCGGCGTGAAAAAAGCCAGCGCGACATCCCCGTAGACTTCTTCGCGCACGCTCCGGTACCCCGGTACGTCGGGTAAAATCGCGCGAGCGCTATGTTCGTAGATTACCAAGGCATCGGGCGCGAGCAAATTGCGCTCCAGCAACAAGCGAAACACTTGCATCGGCATTTCATCGGCGTACGGCGGGTCGGCGTATACGATGTCGAACTGACCCTCGAGCCGGTACAGCGCGCGATCGACGGGCGCAGCGATCACCTCGACCGTATCCGCGACCCCGAATTGCGCGGCGGCTTCCTTAATAGCTTCTGCGGTCTCGCGATGCCCTTCCACGGAAACAACGCGCTCGGCGCCCCGCGAGGCGGCCTCAAATCCAATGGCTCCGGTCCCCGCATACAAATCCAGAAAACGCGAACCGGCGATTCGCGTCTGCAAAATCGAGAAAAGCGATTCTTTCACGCGCCCCGGCGTGGGGCGCACGTTCATTCCTTTGGGCGATTTTAGTTTGCGGCTGCCCAGGTTGCCACCGGTGATCTTCGGCACGGGCCCGCAGTTCTACAGATAGTCCAGCAGTTCCGGGAGGCGGTGTATCGTGGCGGACGCAGGAGGAATATCCTGCGGGTATTGCACGCCTTCGGCATCGAGCCAGACTGCGAACATACCGGCGCGTAAGGCGCCGGCTACGTCGCTCGCAGGGGTATCGCCGACGTACGCAACGTCTTCCGGCGGAAAGCCAAGCGCTTCGGAGAGCGCTGCGTATGCCGCGGGCTCCGGTTTTTGGATTCCCAGATCGGCGCTCACGATCACGGGACCATCGAAGCCGACGCGATCCGCTTTAGCGCGCTGCAGCGGCGACCAGCCGTTCGTGAGAATCGCGTATGGAATCTTACGCCGGCGCAACTCTTCGAGCATCTCACGCACGCCGGGTTCCGGAATCACAAAGTACTCCACCATGTCGACGCACATGCGCTTGTATTCGTCGACGTAGGCTTTTGCGTTCGAACAGCCGCGCTCGCTCATGAATGACGTAACGGCATCTTCGATGGTGCACGAGCCGGAACGCTGACGCGCGAGCAATCGATCGATGCGTTCGATTTCTTCCGCCAGCGTTCCAATCATGCGCGCTTCAGTCACGCACGCGCGGTCGAGGAGCCGCAGGAACGCCACACGCTCGAGCTTGTTGTCGATCCCGAGCGTGTGATCGAAGTCGAAGCCGACGGCGCGGATAGCTATTTCGGCGCGGGTCCTTGCACCACTCGGACGAACCGATCCGGGTAGATCCATTTCTTCAATGCCTCTCGCACCGACGTTGCACTTGCAGCGAGTTCGCGCTGAGCGTCGATCGTCGCTTGATTCAGCGGAAGCCCAAGCGTATCGAAGCGCAGTAATTGCGATGCGACGCCCTCGAAGCTTTGCTGACGCAGCGGCACGTCGCTGATGAGCATCGCTTTGCTCTTCTGCAGGTCGTTTGCGCTAATGTTCCCGTTTTGCAGCGACTGCAAATCGGCTATTGCCAAACGCTGTGCCGGCACGATTTTGTCGGGATCGCATGCATAGCCTATGGAGAACTCGGCACGGTATTTGTACGAATCGATTGAGGAACGAACGTCGTAAACGTACCCGTGTCTGACGCGGATGTCGTTCATGAGGAGTGAACCGAATCCGCCGCCGCCGAGAATGTTGTTGCCGACCTGCAGCGTCGCCCAATCGGGATCCTCACGCTTCAAGTCCAGGACTTGCGCGAGCTCGACGTTCGATTGAACCCGCGAGGGATCCGGTACGTTGACGTTGGACGGAGCGTTTCTCGGGACCGGCGGCAGCGTAATATCGGGCTTCGGCCCTTGCGCATTCCAGCCCGCGAAGTATTTTTCAAACGTTGCACGCGCTTCTTCGGGCGTAATGTCGCCGATCACCACGACGCTCGTCATATCGGGACGGTAAACGCTCGAGTAATACCCTTTTACGTCATCAAGCGTCACTGCGCCGGCCGTCTCGGGTGTCGCGTACTTTTGGAGCGGATCCGTCGGCGGGTAGAGCCTTTTGTTCAATTCTACGCTCAGTAAATGATCGGGCGAGGTCATTTCGCCCGTCAGCTCGCCGACGTTTTGCTGTTTGACCACGCCGAATGCTTGCTGCGGAAACGCCGGATGCAGTTCTTCGTCCGCTAGGAGCTGAACGCCGCGATCGAATTTGTTGCTCAGAACGCGTAGAGAGAAATCGGTGCCTGCGGTCGCTTCCGCAGCAATTGCGTCAAGCTGTTCGCGCAATTGAATGCGGCTGTACGTCGTCGTTCCAAAGGGGAAAAGTCCGACGACGATATCGCCGACGCCGAGTTTGCCGGGTGGCGCCTGAATGGCCTCATTGCTTCGAATAGTGCCGTGAACTTCGATGGTCTTTGTCACGTGCTCGGGTTGCACGATCAGATGCATGCCGTTCGAAAGCGTCATCGCTACGGGATGAAGCGTCTCCGCCGGAACTTGCACGTGCGCGAACGCAGCTTTTGCCCATGCCGGGAGTGGCTGCGGTTTGCTTGGCGTAAACGTGTTGTTTTCTTTCGCTACACTAGAACCGCCCGCGGTCACCTTACCGAGGTTCTTGGGAACCGCATAAGCTACGATTGCGTGAGACGGATCGACGTACTTGCGCAGCACGCGGTTCACATCGTCCACGGTGACGCGCTGAATGGCCGAAATCAATTCGTCGGGCGATGCTTCACCGCGCGCCGCAACCGCGTCGCTCCATTCCATCGCCAAGCCCTCTATTGAATTGCCGCGGAATTGCGCATCCGCGATCGCACGTTGCTTCGCGACTTGCACTAAGTCGGCGGGGACGCCGGTTTTGCGGTATTGATCCAGCACGCCTTCCAGATCGGCTGCTGCTGTCTCGCCTTTCGTCGTCACGGGAACGACCGATAGCGCCGCGGAGGCGGTCGCATACGGATGCGATTCAATGTCTTGAAATCCGGCGTACAACGATTTGCCGGACGCGACTAAGGCATAGACGTCGCTGCGCTGGTTATTGAGTACGGATTCGAGAATCTGCGCCGCGGCGTAATCTTTGTCTTTCCAGCCGGGCAAGCGGTATGCGACGGCAACGAGCGTATACGGCTGATCGCTCGTGACGTGATACGTCGCGGCTTTGAGCGGTTGCAGCGCAACCTTCGGCCGCGCCGGTAGCCGGGCTGCAGGTATCGCACCAAAATACTGCTGTACTTTTTTAATCGCAGTGGGGCCGTCGACGTTTCCGGTAATTACGTAAACGGCGTTGTTCGGATGATACCAAGTGTCGTAAAGCTGCCGGATGACTCGCGCATTGATTTGATGATTGAACGAGTACAGGCTGCCTAGTCCGTCCTTCGCGTATGGGGTGCCTTGGAAGATTGACGGGAGAATCGTGCGCAGGAAAAGCTTTTCGATCGGCACGCTCTCGTCTTGCGTCACTTCTTGTTTGATCGCGCCGCTTTCAGCTTTCCATCCCGATTCGGAAAGCGTCGCATTGCGCGCGCGATCCGCGTCCAATCGGAGGGCGACGTCCATATACTGTGCCGGCACGGAGAAAAAGTACTGCGTGATCTCGGCCTGTGTGTCCGCGTTATAGTAGCCGCCCATGAGCTGCGCTATCTCGAACAACTGGGTCTGCGAGATGTCGCGCGTTCCGCGGAACATCATGTGTTCGAGCGCGTGCGCTTGACCGGCGTACTGTTGATCGTTCGACCCGACGCGGTAATTCAGCACCGTCGTAACGACGGGCGCGAGCGGATCTTGAACGACGACAACCTGCAAGCCGTTCTTTAACGTCGCACGCGTCACTTTGAGCGGCTGCGCGAATGAGGGCGCCAATGCCGCGAGACTCAATCCGAAAGTCAGGGCCGCAACTGCGGCAATACGCAGATACTTCTTCATGAGCCCGCTTTTCAATCGCGGGAAAGCGGCGCCCTGGCGGCGGCGCCTTCTACGATGACAAAAGCATCGCGCGGGCGCTTGGTTCGCCTTCGATGAGCGCGCGCAGGCCTGCATTTTCGGGACGTTCCAGGTCCGGATCGGCTTCAATGATTCGCTGCGCATCCGCTTTCGCGCGGCGGTAGATATCGATGTCGCGCACTAAATCGGCAACGTGGAATTCTAGACGGCCGGCTTGCGCCGTGCCCGCAAATTCGCCGGGTCCACGCAGACGCAAATCCTCTTCGGATATGACGAAGCCGTCGGTCGACTCCGTAAGAATCTGCAACCGCTCGACTTCTCCGGATTCGTCCGGCGCAATCAGCAAGCAATATGATTTAGCGGCTCCGCGTCCGACACGTCCCCGAAGCTGATGGAGCTGTGCCAATCCGTACCGCTGCGCATCGAGGATTACCATAACGCTGGCATTCGGCACGTCGACGCCGACTTCGATCACCGTCGTCGCAACGAGCACGTGAAGTTCGCCGCGTGCGAATCGCTGCATGACGTCTTCCTTGTCGCGAGGCGTCATTTTACCGTGCAGCAATCCGAGCTTCAGATCGGGAAAGACGTCGTTTTGCAGCCGCTCGGCTTCGGCAACAACACTGGTAAGAGATCCTGAGCCTGTCGAAGCATCGGATTCCTCGATAGCGGGTGCAACGATATAGGCTTGATGCCCGCTTTCAACGTTCTTTCGTACGAAATCGTACGCCAAATGCTGACGTGAGCGGCGCAATGCGAACGTTTCAATGGGCGTGCGCCCGGGCGGCAGTTCGTCGATCGTGGACACGTCCAGATCCGCGTATATCGATTGCGCAAGCGTCCGTGGAATCGGCGTCGCCGTCATGTGTAAGGTGTGCGGCGCGCTGCCCTTCGCACGCAGCCTAGCTCGCTGCTGGACTCCGAAGCGGTGCTGTTCGTCGATAATTACCAAGCCCAAACGCGCAAACTCTACGCTCTCCGTAATCAGGGCATGCGTGCCGACGGCGACGGCGGCCTGGCCGCTCGCAAGTTTATCGACGGCACTCGCGCGCGACTTTGCGCTTTGACTTCCGAACACGGCCTCGACTGTAATCCCGAACGGCAGTAGGAGCGGCGCGAGTTTCGCGGCGTGCTGCGCAGCAAGAATTTCCGTCGGTGCCATGAGCGCGGACTGCGCTCCGTTGCGTGCAGCGAGCAGAATCGCAGCGGCTGCCACAAGCGTTTTACCGCTGCCCACGTCGCCTTGCAGTAACCGGTTCATCGGTGCGTCTTGCGCCATGTCTTGCCAGATTTCTCCGGTGACGCGGCGCTGTGCGCCGGTCAGCGGAAACGGCAATTCGCGTTCGAACTCGGCCAGCAAGGTCGACGGAACGTTCAGCGCCTGAGCATTATGTTCCGATTCACGCGAACGCCGTTTCATCTCCGCCGCAAGTGCGAGCGCTAAAAACTCGGTGAAGATGAACCGCTCGCGCGCCTTCGCAGCTTCCTCCGGCGTATCCGGCGCATGCATAAGCCGGTACGCTTCACGCAGCGGCGGAAATCCATGCTCGAGTAACAGCGCCTTCGGCAGCCGCTCCTCATCCGCCAGCTGCAACAAGCGCGGCAAGTTCCGCTGGATGACTTGATGGATCTTTCGCGAGGTCAGCGTTTTGCTCGCCGAATAAACCGGCACCATCTCGCCGCGATACTCTTCGTCTTCACCGAGTACGCGATGCGTGGAGACATTGATCTTCGCACCCGCCAGCGTTCGTTGCACGCGGCCGCGAACGAAGAGCCGCATGCCTTTCTTCAGCGCGCCGATGAGATAGCTGCGGCCGAACCATGTAGCGATGAACGTGCCGGTATCGTCCTGCAATTCGGCTTCGACGATCGCAAGATTGCGCGCGCGCCGCTCGCGTACCCAAACGATATTTCCCACCGCATTTTGTTCGGACTCGTTCTCCGCGAGCTGCGACGCGGGTGTGGGAAAGCGCAGATCTTCGTACCGGTACGGAAAATCGTTTAGGAGATCTTCGGGCGTGCGGATACCGAGCTCGGCAAAACGCTCACCAGTTTCTTTGCCGACGCCGGCGAGTGTCGTTATTTGGCTCGTCGTAGCAACTCCGCGCCCACGTCGTCGAGCGAGACGCCCATGCGCTTCAGCAGAACCAGCAGGTGAAAGATCAGATCGGCGGATTCCCACGTAAGTTCTTCACGCGATGCATTCTTCGCGGCAATGACCACTTCGGTTGCTTCTTCACCGATTTTCTTGCCGATTTTATCGACGCCGCCTTCATACAGTTTGGCGACGTAGGAAGAGTCGGGAGAGGCGGTTTTACGTTGCTCGAGGACGCGGTTGAGGTGAGTTATCGCATCGATGAACGCTTGATCTTGCCCTTCGACAGGCGTTGGACTTGGTCCAACGCTGCGCTCAGGGTCCGGAGCCTGCCCTGAGCGTTGTCGAAGGGACGAGCTCAGGATGACATTAGTAAAGCAACTCTCGGCGCCGGTATGACAAGCCGGCCCCTTCGGAATGACGCGATAAAGTAACG
>CAZHGH010000001.1:42223-116561 GCA_964531205.1 uncultured bacterium | reverse complement strand
GTACGCGGCTCGCTTAGAGGTCCGGCTAACGTAAATCACGCCGGCGAACATAATAAGGATCCCGGCCCAAGTTGGAATCTTGGGGAGCAGAGATCGCTCTATCGTCGAGCGCGGCATTCGCGTAGCAGCGACTTGCCATGCGCGTGTTGCTAACGCGGTGCGCGGCAATTTCTGGGCGACACTTAAAGGCGTGGGTGGCACCGATCGGATCTGTGTAAAAGGCACACTGCGTACGAGAACAATCAGTGCAATCGTCGCGAGCGTTAAACCTGCAGCGGGAAGCAGCGCAGCAAATTTGCTGCGCCCCGATTCGCTGAAAAAGTATAAGCCGCCAAGAAATACCGCACCGACGGTAAAGGCCAAAAATACCGAGGACGAGCCGACTGCAAAAAGAAGCCACGGGACCGCAACGAGCAGCACGGTCAGTGCTGAAAAATTGCGCGGCAGCGACGAACGGTACAGTAGAAACAGCGCTGCAGGCACCAGCACTACCAACTGAGCGACATGGAGGTACACGGCTCCAACGAACGCAGGTAGCGGCGCCAAAAGAACCAGTGCTTCCGTTGATGCCATTTGCATTGCAAATCGCCGGATCAGCGGCAAGAGCGCGGCTATCATGAGAACGTATAGGATACCGCCGACGAGCAATGCGCTGCGTTCCGGAGCGCCGGCAGTGTAGGACAACCACGACGCGCTGTACTGCATTGGGTAATGAAGCTCGCCGCGAGCATGACTCGGAAGAACTTGGGTCACGTATTGCACTTGACCGGCCCATCCGATCGTTAGCACGGAGATCGCGAACAACGCTGCGATGCACGCGATTACCGTGAAGCGAGATCGTGGGATCCAAAGCAAACTGGACAATACGACGGGCACGCCGATGTGCGGCTCGACCAGCGTTACGCAGGAGGCAATGCCGGCAGCGATCCAACGTTCTTTCGCCAAGAACGCCGCCGCAAGTGCAAGCGACACGATGACAAGGAGTGGCGGGAATTGGCCGAGCGCGACGCACACGTATCCGATCGGCACCAGTGCGGCGAAGACGAACAATGGGGCCGCACCGAAGAGGCGAGCAAGGATCAGCGCTGTCAGTACGAGGCAAGCGATGTCGAAGATCGATACGGCGATTGCGGCGGCGTTGTAGGGCAGGTGTGAGAGTAGAGCAAGAGGCGCAAAGACGTATCCGGGAAGCGGCGCGGGCACCGTTGCGCTTGAGGCAATGTTCAGTGCGGTTTCGCACGTCCGCAGCGGTTCGATGAGGTACGGATTTGCGTGAGCGGCGACAGCGCGTCCCGCGCAATAGAACGCCCTGAAATCGTTGGTCGCGGCGATCGTATGCGTAAAACGCACGAACATCACGATCGCAATGACCGCGATGACGGCGAGCTGCACCACCCTTGACCAGTCTCGCTGCTGCACGACAGCGCAAGTGTAGGCAAAGGGATACCGGTCCGGTGAGAGGCTTGAGGCACTTGTACTAGTCACAATGAACCATGTGCGCGGCGTACGGAATATGTAAAGTGCGCGGGGCAAGCAAGCGCCTTAGCGAACGTACGATAGCGTGAAGGACGCGATTGGGCGGAGGAGGCCCTTGTCGCGGACGGACCGCGACCGGGAGGTCGTCCAGCGCACTGCGGAACTGCTCGCGAGTAATTTGCCGATTGAAGATCTTTTTCAAGCGGTGTGTTTACTGCTTGCGCGTTTCGTCGATGCATCGGCGGTATTTATCGCGTTGAGAGACGCGCAAGGCGCGCGCATAGCGTACATGCTTGAAAACGGCGTGGTCGGCGCGCTCGACAACCGTCGCGTGCGTCCAGGTTCGAGCACCGATGTCGTGCTGCATACCGGACAGCCGATGCTAAAACGCACGCTCGCCGACTGGACCGAAGGCCGCGCACCGCTGAATCTGCCCGGTCAACCGCAAAAAGACGATCGCATTTCGGCGATATTCGTTCCGTTGAAGTTCGGCGCCAAGACTATCGGCGTGCTGTCCGTTCAGTCGAACGAGAGTGAAGCTTACGACGAAGAAGACGTCGAGCTGCTTCAAACGTGTGCGTTGTATCTGAGCGTGCGTATTCACCAAGCGCAGCTCGAGACGCAAAGTGCGCGTTTAGAAAATATCGCGTCGACCGATAGCGTAACGGGCGTTCCGAACCGGCGCGCTTTCAATCAGCAGTTTTCGTCGGAATGGCGTCGTGCGATCCGGCGCGGAAGCGCGCTCGCTGTGCTGCTGATGGACGTCGATTTTTTCAAGCCGTTCAACGATACGTACGGCCACGTTGCCGGCGATGCGGCGCTGCAGCAAGTGGCAAACACGCTGAACGGATGTCTGGCGCGTTCCGTCGATTTCTTTGCACGCTACGGCGGTGAAGAGTTCGTCGCGATATTACCCGACACGAACCTCAACGGCGCGCTTACGATCGCGGAGCGTATGCGGCAAGCGGTCTTCGATCTTGGGATTGCGCACAGCGGATCGCTGCTGCAGCGTTTGACTCTGAGCATCGGCGTGGCATGCCAGATCCCTACGCGCGGAAGTACTTCGGATTCACTGATAAAAGCTGCTGACGCGGCCCTTTATCAAGCAAAACGCGGCGGCCGCAACCGCGTCGCTGCGGAAAATTACCGGTCGGACGCACCGCCTGCATATCCGTCAAAGGCGTACCGGCATAACCTTCCGTCCGTTCACGGCCGAACCTTCGGACGCACGCAGCATCTGCATCAAATCCGCAAACTCTTACGAACCTCGCGATTGCTCTCGATCGTCGGGCCTGCCGGCCTTGGAAAGTCTCGCCAGGCAATCGAGGCGGCGCAACGCGAACTCGTGCGTTTTCCGGATGGCGCATGCTACGTCGATTGTTCGACCGTTACCGATGAACGGTATCTCGCGAATAAGATAGCCTCGATTCTTGGCGTTCCTGAGACGCCGCTGTCTCCGGCCGGTTCGGTTGTTGCGGAGCATTTACGATCGAAGAAAGTGCTTATCGTCCTGGACAACTGCGATGGCGTGACCCAACAGTGCGCGCAATACGTTACTGCAATGCTCGCGCAAACCGCAGACGTTCGGGTTCTCATAACGTCGCGCGAACCGATGCTTGTGCCTGGAGAAGTCTCGTTCGTGCTGCCGCCGCTCGCGCCGGCCGACTCCGCAGCGCTCTTTCTCGAGCGTGCGGCTGCACTCGGGAATCTCCATCCCGACACGGCGGACAAGGCGCTCGTAGAGCGTGTTTGCGGCCACCTCGCAGGATTACCGCGAGCGTTGCAGCTTGGGGCCGCGCAACTACAATCGCACACCTTGGCGGAGCTCGATCGGCGCTTGCCCGACGAGAAGGCGTTAACTCTCAGCGCTGCACATGGATTCGTTGAGTGGAGCTACAAGATTCTCTCCTCTGCAGAGCAAGAGTTGCTTCAAATGCTGTCCGTTTTTGCCGGCGGCGCGATTCGAGAAGCAATTATTTCCGTATGCGGGTCGGACGACGCATTGGATGGCCTTATCGATAAAGGTTTTGTCAATAGAGAAGCGGAGAACGGCGCCGAGCGTTACGTTTTGCCGGGATCGATCCGCACCTTTGCATTGGAACGCTTGAAGCGGAGCGGGCGTTGGCAGGACGCATCAATGACGCACGCGCGGTATTACTGCGAACGCGCGCGCGTGTTGGAAGAGAGTTATGCAACCACGCAGTGGCGGAACAATTTCAATGCGATGGCGCCGGAGCTCGATAATCTGCGCGCAGCGCTGTTCTATACGGTCACGCAAGAGCATGATTTAGAGCTCGGCGCACGCCTGTCATGCAATTTGGTGAATTATTGGCAGCAAATGGGACGCATGACGGCCGGACGCGAGTGGTTGGAGCAATTGCTGCAACGCAAAGACATCGAGTACACGGATGAAGTGCGCGCGAAGATGTTTTACGGAGTTGCCCGGCTGGATAACGCACGATCGAAACGCGCGCGGGAGGCGGCGCTTCAGTCGGCCGCACTGTACCGTTCGCTTGGTGACGAGAGGGGTTTGGCCTCGGCCCTGTTTGAGGCCGCCGCGGCGCACTCGGGTTTAGGCGACATCGATGCAGCGGACGCGTTATTAGAAGAATCTCTGGAAATCAGCACGCACATCGGCGATATCCGCTGCATGGCGGACGCGCTCAACGGTATGGCAGTGGCCGCTCAGTGGCGCGATCATTCAAAACGAGCGCAAGATCTTCTCGAGCAGAGTTTGACGCTGTTTCGTAAACTCGAAGACGATCGCGGTGTCGCGTCGCTGCTTGGAAATCTTGGCGACCTGGCCGCAACGGTCGGCGAGTATGACCGTGCCGTCGAGTTGAGCCGGCAGAGTCTTGCAATTCTGGAACGATTACATGACCCGCAGAGCACGGGTTGGCAGCTTTTGAATTTGGGAGCATTCGAGTTGAAACGCCGCAATGTTGATGCGGCGCGTCCCGCGCTTCGCCGCGCGCTCGAATTGGTACGCGAGTATCAAGATGAGTGGTTAAGTGCAAATTGCGTTGATGCGCTCGCACGATTGGCGTTGGCGGAAAAGGACCGGCTGCGCGCGCTGCGACTCGCAGCATTCGCAAGCGCATTGTTTGAAAGCATCGGCGTGCCGCGGCAGCCGCCGGATCAGCTGGATTACGAACATCTAATGCGTGAGGCGAAAGTTGCCGTCGGGCCGGATGCCGCGGAAAAAGAGTGCATTCGCGGCCAAAAAATGACGTGGGCCGACGTCGTGAAAGAAGTCGCGGAAATCTAAATAACCAAGCAGCCGCTACGTTTTTTGAACATTTTGCATTCCCGTGCCGATACAGAATGTATGATCCACGGGCTTATGCTCAGTGCCGCGTTGTCGTTATTCGGCGATGTGAATCGCGAACGCGTCTCTCACGGTTTGCAAGCGTTGACGCTGGATGCACGTCTTTCGAATGTCGCGTCCGCGCACGCTGAAGATATGGCGTTGCTGCAGTATTTCTCGCACGAATCGAAAGACGGCACAACGCCGTTCGACCGGATGAGAGCCGCAGGCATTCCGTACCGTTACGCCGGCGAAAACATTGCGCTTGCGCCCAACGAACGTACGGCGGATGCGATGTTGTTTGCGAGTGCACCGCATCGCGGCAACACACTGTCTTCAGCGTACCGCAAAGTCGGAATAGGCGTCGCGCGAGACGAGCAAGGCAACCTGCTCTTCGTCGAAGATTTCAGCGACTGATAAGCGCCTGCGACCCGACGTTTTTCTTAGAGGAATAAAACCCGAGGCGTTATATTTATCGGGGTCGCCGGGCAAGTGGCGGAACTGGCAGACGCGCTGGATTTAGGTTCCAGTGGGGCAACCCATCAGAGTTCGAGTCTCTGCTTGCCCAAGACAACCGCGCCGCGGTTGTGTTGGGGCAAGCAGCACCGCCCGAAATATGCGGAAGTAGCTCAGTGGTAGAGCATCGCCTTGCCAAGGCGAGGGTCGCGAGTTCGAATCTCGTCTTCCGCTAATTGTTTAACTGGCGTCCGGTTTAACAGGCGTATCCGGCCTGCGGCCTGCACGCCCCCCACACGCAGAGCGCGTGGGGCCCCCGACCTCCGGTCCACTCCTCGTCGGCGGCTGCCGAATTTGAAGGACCGGTAAGGGTTGGGGGTTTTGATTTTTTGAGCGAATACTGCAGTCGCTCGTCGATCTAATAAATAGTAGGAGACCCGCCCTGTCTAGCTCCACCTTGACCAAGCTTGCGCCCACCCAGGTCGAATTGGTGATCCCTATCTCCCCGGAAGAAATGCGCGATGCGGAAGACCGCGCATTCCGCCGCTTGGCTAAAAACGCGAAGCTGCCCGGTTTCCGGCCCGGCAAAGTGCCGCGCAAGGTCTTCGAACAGGCCTACGGCTCTGCGGTAATCAGCAGCGAAGCAATGGAAGACGTCGTTCCCGCTGTCTACGCAAAAGCGGTGCGGGAGCACGATCTCGAGCCGATCGACCGGCCCAAGATGGAGCTGTTGCCCGAAGAAGAGGGCCAACCTACGCGCATTAAAGCGGTCGTCGATGTCCGTCCCGAGATTTCGCTCGGCCAATATAAGGGCTTGGGCATGGAGAGCGAGCCCGTCAATGTCACCGACGAGGACGTGGATCGCGCGTTAAACGCTCTGGCTCGCGATCGGGCGACGCTCGTACCCGCAGAGCGCGAGGCGCGCCTCGGCGATGTCGTGACGATCGATTACGAAGGAAAGATCGACGGCGTCGCATTCGAAGGCGGCACGTCCAAAGGTCAGCAGACCGAGCTTAACGAGGATCGCTTTATCCCGGGGTTCGCGACAGGCATCGCCGGCATGAAAGCCGGCGAAACGAGAGACGTCGAGGCGAAATTCCCCGACGATTACCAGCAGCAAGATCTCGCGGGAAAAACCGCGATTTTCACCATTACGCTGCATGAAGTCAAAGAACTCGAGCTGCCTAAACTCGACGACGAATTTGCAAAGGCCGTCTCCGACAATCAGACGCTTGAAGATCTGAAAGCCGATATTCGCCGCCGTCTGCAGAACGTCGCGGAGTCGCGCCGGCGCCGCGATCTCGGCAACAAACTCGTCGAGAAGCTCATCGAGTCGCACGATTTTCCGCTCCCCGAAGTCCTTATCGAACGCGAGATCGACAACATGGTCAGCGACGGCGCGGGGATGGCCGCACGCATGGGCATGTCTTACGAAGACTATTTGAAAGCCGCCGGCAAGACCGAGGACGACCTTCGCAAAGAGTACCGTCCCGATGCCGAAAAGCGCGTCAAGGGCACGCTTATCCTAGAAAGCATTGCAAAAACTGAGAATATCCAGGCCACACCTGCCGATATTCAAAGTGAGCTGCAAGCGCTGGCCCAGCAGTACGGGCAGCCGGTCGATCGGATCCGTCAGGCGTTGGGCAACAACCTGCTCTCGTTGATGGATGGGATCGTTCGCAATAAGACCGTAGATTTTTTGATCGACAACGCCGAAGCAACTCCAGGCACTCCAGCGTAGTTCTGATAGCGTATCTACTGTCGGCAAGAAGAGGAACAGAAAGAAAAGATATGGGTCACTTGGTCCCCATGGTCGTCGAGCAAAGCGCACGCGGCGAGCGCGCGTTCGATATTTACTCGCGCCTACTCAAAGATCGCATTGTCTTCGTCGGCGGTCCGATCGACGATCATCTGGCGAACCTCGTCATCGCCCAACTGCTTTTTCTCGAAAAAGAAGATCCGGACAAAGACATCGACATGTACATCAACAGCCCGGGCGGCAGTGTGACCGCGGGCCTGGCGATTTACGACACGATTCGTTTTATCAAACCGGACGTTGCGACTATCTGTGCCGGGATGGCGGCCTCCATGGGCTCGATTCTCTTGACGGGCGGGTCGCAAGGCAAACGGTTTGCTTTGCCGCACTCGAAGATTTTGATCCATCAACCGTGGGTGCAGCAAGTGGGGGGTCAAGCCACGGACATTGAGATCCACGCCCGCGACCTCATCGCCACTCGCCGGATGCTCGCGGGTATCTACGAGGACACGACCAAAAAGCCCATCGAGCAAATTCTTAAGGATATCGAGCGGGATTTCTACATGACCGCGCACGAAGCCAAGGATTACGGTATCATAGACTCGATCATCGAAAACCGGTCTTCGCTGGCGACCCCGGCGTAGCGAATCCAGAAGGGCTTAGCAATAGCGGACATGTTTCGATTCGGAGATGAGAAGGGTCAGCTGAAGTGCAGCTTCTGCGGTAAATCGCAGGAGCAAGTGCGCAAGCTTATCGCAGGTCCGGGCGTTTATATCTGCGACGAATGCATCGAGCTCTGCAACGAGATCATCGAAGAAGAGCTCTATAAAAACGTCGACGAGAATCTGCGTCTGCGGAACATTCCGAAGCCAAAAGAGATCAATCACATCCTCAATCAGTATGTGATCGGTCAGGAGCGCGCCAAAAAGTCGCTCGCGGTAGCGGTGTACAACCACTACAAGCGCGTGAACATGGGTGCCAGTGCGGACGACGTCGAGTTGCAGAAGTCGAACATCCTGCTGGTGGGACCGACCGGTTCCGGCAAAACGTATCTCGCGCAAACGCTGGCGAAGATTCTCGACGTTCCGCTCGCAATGGCGGACGCTACTTCGCTCACCGAAGCGGGTTACGTCGGCGAAGACGTCGAGAACATTCTGCTCAAGCTTATTCAAGCTGCGGATTACGACGTCAAACGCGCCGAAAAGGGCATCGTCTACATCGACGAAATCGACAAGATCGCGCGCAAGAGCGAGAATCCGTCGATTACGCGCGACGTGTCGGGCGAAGGCGTGCAGCAAGCGCTTCTGAAGATCCTCGAGGGAACGACCGCGAACGTTCCGCCGCAAGGCGGACGCAAGCATCCGCACCAAGAGTTCATTCAGATCGACACGACCAACGTGCTGTTCATCTGCGGCGGCGCTTTCGATGGTCTGGAGCGGATAATCGAATCTCGTGTTGCCAGCAACAACATGGGCTTCCGTGCACAGCCTGAAGGCAAAAAAGAAGCGCGTGTCGGCAAGTTGCTCCAACAACTCATGCCGGAAGATCTGTTGAAGTTCGGACTCATTCCGGAATTCATCGGCCGCTTGCCGATCGTGGTGACGCTCGACGCGCTCGACGAACTCGCTTTGCGCCGCATCCTCGTCGAGCCGCGCAACGCGCTCGTACGCCAATTCCAGAAGATCATGGGCTTGGACGGCGTGGAGCTGACGTTTACGAAGGAGGCGCTGGTTGCAATCGCATCGCGCGCGCAAGGCCGAAAGACCGGCGCCCGCGGATTGCGCTCGATTCTCGAAGAAACGATGCTCGACGTGATGTACGACTTGCCGTCGCTCTCCGGCGTCAAGAAATGCATCGTCAACAAAGAAGTCATCGAGAAAAAAGAGCCGCCGACGCTCATCTACAACGAACGTCAAAAGGACATGCCGGCTTAGCCGTAGTCTCGGAAAAAAAACGTGAGCCCCTCGTTGCGACGAGGGGCTTACTTTTTGGGGACTCATGGACTAGCGCGAGTACTCGTTGCGCTTCACGCGCCGATGGTTACCGGCAGGTACCATCGGGTGCAAAGTGCCTTTTCGACGAGGAATTGACGTAACATATGAAATTGCCACGTTCGTGTGCCTCTCTCGTACTACTGAGTACGGTTGCTGCACTTGCAGCTTGCGGCGGCGGAGGCGGAGGCGGCAGCGTGACACCGCCCGGCACCGGTGGAAATGCCGGCGCCCCATCATCGCAGCCATCGGGAAATCCAACGCCCACACCGGTCGCAACGGCCACGCCGAGCGTGACGCCGTCGCCTACACCAACACCCAGCCCAACGCCTATGCCCGTACAAGTAAGCTCGACGACGTACTATCTCTACGAAGACGTCGTTTTAGGCGATCGCACGTGGTACACGAGCGGTACTGCATCGTGGTCCAATAACTCCGGCGGCACCGCAAGCGCACCGTCCGCGACCAGTCAGGTCGACGGAATGACGTGTGCGCCGGGGCCCAATCCGACAACAACGTACGCGCAACACGCATTCGTCGGGATTCTCTACAATGGTGCTGTAAAATCGCTGCCGCAAGCGATCGGATTGGTCAATCCGCAGCCGCCGACTACACCGTACCCCGGCAATCCGAACGGCCATAAATACAACACCGACGCCGTGGAATTGCAAGATTGCAAATTCCAGATGAAAACGCACGATTTCTCGGGACTCGTGCATATTGAAGATCCCAACCAACCGCAGAGCAACACGGCTATTATGCCGTATGCGAATCTACAAGCACTCTTCGATCTTTGGGGCGCGCAACTGACGCCGAACGGCATCATCGCCGGCGCGAGCACGCTGCAGGGGCCGGTGCAGATCTTTACCGGCGTACCGACGGCAAAATATACTCCCTCCGGCAGCACGAAAAGCGTTGATCTCGTTAACACCTACACGCAGGTCACCGGAGCTGCATCGACGGTCGCTCTGGGACATCACACGGCGACCTGGATCGTGATCGGCCAACCGCCCGGGGACGGTCTACCGCAGATCGCCATCGGTATGGATTACTAACTAGGACGCAGGGCCTAGGTCGGGGCGGGCCTTCTTACCACGCATCTGCCCGTCCCGGTTCACGCGCGCGAAAGCGTTGCATCGTTACGATAGATGCGCATTTACTTGCCCGCACGAGGATTGGAATTTTAATGAAACTGTTGCGAACTCCGGCTTCGCTCGCCGCACTTATTTTCGTCTCCGTGCTCGCCGCTTGCGGCGGCGGTGGTGGCGGCGGCGGAACGACGAACCCTCCCGTAACGAACCCGGGTGGCGGTCCGACAAGCTCGCCTACGCAATCGCCGACCCAGTCGCCGACACAATCGCCGACTCAGTCACCCACACAGTCACCGTCGGCGACACCCGTTCCGGTTAGCGCTCAAACAGAGAACATCTATGACGGGGGACAAAACGCGCCGCACGTTATGGGCACCGACAATTGGCAAACGAACGGTGTAACCACGAACGATAAGGGCGACGGCGATACATCTACGGGCGGCCAGGGTCCGCTCGGTGCCGGCACGATCGATGGTACCTACAACTGCGGTATCGGCGTTGAGCCTGGTTCTGCACCGCCGACATATCACGTGCACGCGTTCCTCGGCATCCTCGTTAACGGAACGCAATATGCTTTGCCGGACGGAGTTGGCATGTTCAACCCGGCGACCACCGATCCGATCTTCACCTTCGGATGCGCATACAACATGCATACGCACGACGCGTCGGATATCATTCACATAGAAGATCCGCAGCTTAGCGGAAATTGGGACACCAATCCCGTTACGCCGCCGCCGGCGAAATACAACCTGCAAGGTTTCTTCGACATCTGGGGACAGTCGCCATCGACGTTGCCGATTGCAGGTGTAAGTGGGCTCCCCGCCGTCTATGTGGGCACGCCGTCGACGAAGAACGGAAATGGTGAAGACGTCGTAAACACGTACACGCAATACAACGGATCGCTCAGCAATCTGCTGCTTGCGCACCACACAGCCATCTGGCTTGTGTACGGAACGTTCCCTGCCGCGGGCTTGCCGCAAATTGCGTTCGGTATCCAAAACTAATTCGCGGCGACAGAGAAAAGGGACCGGTGCTTCACCGGTCCCTTTTCTTTTTTGATTGATGAAGACGTTAAATCGTTGCGCTCGTGACGGTGCCGTTGGCGGTTTTTGTGCTGCGTTCTTGATTCGAGTATCCGAGCACTTTCGCGGGCACACCGCCCACAAGCGCGTACGGCGGGACGTCCTCCGTGACAACGGCGCCGGCTGCAACTGCCGCATGATGGCCGATGGTCACGCCCGGAATGATCACTGCGTGAGAGTAAACCAATACGTGATCGCCGATCGTCACCGGCATACGGCTAATTTCGAGCGGTGCAAATGCATCCTGGTTGTCCGGCGGAATTTGATTGCCTTCCATGGACGTGATATGCACGTGCGTGCCGATGTGCACGTTGCTCCCAATCGTAACGCCGCCGCCGCCCCACACGATGGAGTGCGGTCCGATCTCGACGTTGTCGCCGAGCTTGATGTACCCGTTTGGCCCATTGCAATTCAAATAGGCCCGGTGATCCAAGAAGACGTTTTTGCCGGCCGTAATATATTCGGCCCCGCGGATTATGACGTCGGAAGCGAGATGAACCGTAGACATGCGGCGCAGATTGATTTCATTTGTCACGGCCTCGCGCAACAAACGCCGCAGCGCGCCCGGAAAAGCTGCTATTTTTTCTAGGATATCCACCAGGACAGCGTACCCTCTGCACGGCCGTCAACGCGTGGGGCCAAGGGTTTACTATCGGCGAGAGAGTGTTGGGGATTTTGCCCCAACCGAAGGGACTAGGCCTTTCGGACGCTGCTTGCGGTGCTAATCCGCCCGTAAAGCGAGTCCGTCGGCAGCCAGCGGTACGAGCGCGCATCGCAGTACAATTCCGCTGAAGCTGATGAGACTTGCACCGAAGTTCGATTCGACCATGCGGGAAATCAGGCCTGAGCTTCGCTTTGGCCTGTTGATCGCGGATTTTGTGGCCCTTGTAGCGGCGGTAAATCTTGCGACGGGCGTTGGATTTATCAGTACGGCGCATGAGCCTCAACTATTGATGCTCGCGGCGCTGCTCTACGTAACCGGCGCCTACGTGCAGTGGCGCTGGGAAAGCGCCCGTACGTTCGATTTTCACGACGTTCTACGGCTCTTAATGGGCACCGCAAGCGGCACAGTTCTTGCACTTGCGTGCGTCTGGTTGCTCCCTAATCCACTCGAACATATGTCCGGGCGGCTCGTCGCTATCGCCGCGATGCTGGGATTCATCCTCCGCATGTTTATCCGCATTGGTCTGGTCATGCTGCGGACATTCATTTTGACCCGCAGACCGAACGCGCAGCGCGCGCTGATTGTGGGTGTGGGCATACCCGCGCTTTCATTGATACGCGCGATACAAGAAGATCGAAATCTTCCAATGCGCGTGGTGGGCTGCATCGACGACGGGGTCAACGCAAAACGCGTCGACGGCGTACGCATTCTTGGAACGGTCGAACAGCTACCGCAAATTCTGGAACGCACGCCCGTCGATTCCATCATCGTAGCGGTGCCGGGAGCTCCGCTCTCGCTCATCAATCGCATTAAGGATCATTGCACCCGCGCTGCGAGCGCGCCGAAAGTAACGATTCTTCCGGATGCCTCGGAAATTTTGAGCGACAAGGTCACCATTTCGCGCATTCGCGATATTCGTCTCGAAGACGTGCTAGCTCGCGAACCGGTGGTCGTCGATACAGTCGCGCTGCGCCCCCATCTTGAAGACCAGGTGGTTCTCGTAACCGGCGCGGGCGGATCGATCGGCAGCGAGCTCTGCCGTCAGATAGCCACGTTCGAACCGAAGCTGCTGCTGCTGCTCGGACACGGTGAGAACAGCCTGTTCGCAATCGAACAAGAGCTGCGTTCGGAATATAAGTTTACGCGCACGAAGGTCATTCTCGCCGACGTTGCAGACGGCCCGGCGATTCGTAACGTTTTCTCGACGTACCGTCCGCGCATCGTCTTTCACGCCGCTGCGCACAAACACGTGCCGATCGTCGAGGACAATATTTGCGAGGCGATGCGCAACAACGTCTTCGGCACGCGCACGGTAGCCCTCGCAGCTGCGGCTTCGGGCGCCGCGAAGATGGTTCTGCTCTCAACCGATAAAGCGGTCAATCCGAGCAGCGTGATGGGCCTGACAAAACGGATGGCGGAGCTCATCTGTCAATCTTTTGCCGGCGGAAGCGCGACGGAATTCGTCGTCGTCCGATTCGGCAACGTCCTGGGAAGCCGCGGGAGTGTGCTCCCGATCTTCAAGCAGCAAGTTGCGAGCGGCGGTCCCGTTACCATTACGCATCGCGACATGATGCGGTACTTCATGACTATTCCTGAGGCCGTTTCGCTCGTTTTACAGGCCATGTCGATGGGCAACGACGGTGAAGTGTTCGTTCTCGACATGGGCAACCCGATCAAGATTCTGCATCTTGCCGAACAAGTGATCCGGCTTTCGGGATTCGAGCCGTACCGCGACATCGACATCATCGAAACGGGTGTCCGGCCAGGCGAAAAGCTTTTCGAAGAGATCTTGACCAGCGGTGAAGGCATCTCACGTACGAGCCATCAGCGGCTCTTCATTGCAAAGCAAGATCGCGTCGATTACTCGCGGATCGGCATCGCGATGGAACGTCTGCAACGTGCGGTACGTATCGGCGACTGGCGCGTTACGCTGGACGTTTTGCGCGAATTCGTCCCGGAATACACTCCGGGTGCGCATCTGTTGCCGCAGCCGCCGACGGTGCTCGTCGAGCGAAACGAAATACCGGCCAATTCAACAACGCAAACAACTGAAATCCGCACCACGGGCATCGTTTCGCCGGCGCCCGCACAATAGGAACACCAATGGAATTGCTTCAAGCCCCTGAGACCCCTTTACGCGATCAACTGAAGAACAAGTTCGTCGATCGCTCCGCGCTGATCGGTGTGGCTGGAATCGGTTACGTCGGACTACCGCTCGCCGTCGAAAAGGCGAAGGTTGGTTTCGACGTTATCGGTTACGATCGCAACAGCGTGCGCGTCGACCAGGTTAATCAAGGACTGAATTATATCCGCGACGTCGACGATGCCGACTTGGCGCAACTCGTAGAGAACGCAAAGCTGCAGGCGACGACGGATTTCAGTACGCTCAGCCGTTGCGATGCGATCGTCATCTGCGTGCCGACGCCGCTCACTGCAAACCTCGACCCGGATATCTCGTATATCAAGGCCGTGGGCGAGCAGATCGCCGCGCAGCTCCGTCCCGGACAACTCGTCTGCCTTGAAAGCACGACATATCCGGGCACGACCGAGGAAGTCTTGCTGCCGTTGCTCGAGTCCTCGGGCCTGAAAGTCGGCGAAGATTTCTTCCTATGCTTCTCGCCCGAACGCGTCGATCCGGGCAACGCACGTTACACGACGAAAAACACGAACAAAGTCGTCGGCGGCGTTACCGAAGCATGCGCCGATGTCGGCGGCTGCTTCTACCAGCAGACGATTTTGGACGTGCTTACGGTCACGTCACCAAAGGTCGCCGAAATGTGCAAGGTGTTCGAAAACACGTTCCGTTCGGTGAACATTGCGCTGGTAAACGAAATGGCACTGCTGTGCGACCGTCTGGGCATCAGTATCTGGGAAGTGCTCGACGCGGCGGCGACCAAACCGTTCGGCATCATGCGCTTCGACCCGGGCCCGGGTGTCGGCGGACACTGCATTCCGCTCGATCCGTTCTATCTCGCATGGAAAGCACGTGAATACGATTTCCACACGCGCTTCATCGAGCTGGCGGGCGAAATCAATCATGGCATGCCGTATTTCGTGCGCGACAAGGTCATGCGCACGCTAAACGAACAAGGCCGTCCCCTCAAAGGTGCCGACGTCCTCGTGCTCGGCGTCGCGTACAAGAAAGATATCGAGGATTGGCGCGAGTCGCCCGCGATCAAGGTCATGGAGCTGCTGCTCAAGGACGGCGCACACATCGACTATCACGACGACTACGTGCCGAAGTTCGTCGAACATGGCCGGCAATGGCATTCGATTCCACTCTCGAACGAGCGAATCGAACGTGCCGATTGCGTGCTGATTCTCACGAATCATAGTAATGTCGACTACGCACGTGTCGCAGAGCATGCGAAAGTCGTCATCGACACGCGCAACGCGACCAAGAACGTCAACGGCGCGGCGCGGCAGAAGGTGGTGCTTCTGTGAAAGAACGCCCGCGCATCGGCGTCATCGGTGCGGGATACTGGGGCGCGAATCTCATCCGCAATTGCAGCGAGATGGGTGTGCTTGCCGCTGTCTGCGACGCCGATTTGCACAGGCTCGACGAGGTTCGTTCGCGTTATTCGCAAGTACAGATCTACGTGGACGCGGATTCAATGCTGCAACACGCGCGTTTGGACGGCGTCGTCATCGCGGCGCCTGCGCCGGCGCATGCGTCGCTCGCTTTGCGCGCTATCGAGGCGCGCAAGCACGTGTTCGTCGAAAAGCCGCTCGCACTGAGCGTTGCGGACGCCGAGCGGGTCGTCGAGGCCGCGCACGGTGCAGGCGTGAGGGTCTTTGTCGGGCACGTGCTGCTCTATCATCCCGCAGTGCGTACGTTGTTGGAATACGTCAACGAAGGGCGTATCGGGCGCGTGCGCCATCTGCGCTCGCGCCGCTTGAGCTGGGGCAGGCTGCGCGCGCACGAAAACGTGTGGTGGAGCTTCGCGCCGCACGATTGCGCGCTGATGATCGAGATCATGCGCGACACACCGGTGAACGCTACGGGCTGGCTCAGTGCTTACGTCCGGCCTGGTTTGGGCGATTTCGCTTACGCGGATTTTGCCTTTGCGGACGGTCGTAGCGCGCACATCGAAGTAAGTTGGCTGGATCCGGACAAAAGTTCGCGGATCGACGTGTTCGGTTCGGAAGGCACGCTCACGTTTATCGACTCGCGTGAAGGCGGGACGCTTACCCTCACGCCGTGCGGCGATCGCATCGACGCGCGCGGCGAACCCGAACTATGGCGCGGTGAAAGCGAGCAGATAGTGTTACCGGCCGGCGAGCCGTTGCGCTTGGAGTTGGAAGCGTTCGTTCGTGCGGTGCGCGGCGGCGGCGAGATTCCCACGGATGGCCGCGAAGGCTTGGAAGTGGTGCGCGCCCTCGAGATGGTGGACTCGCGGGCAACGGTGCATTCATTCCCGCTGGAGGCGCTGGCGTGACAAGCATTATCGAGGATAAAACGTATTTCGTTCACGAGTCGTCGTATGTCGACGAGCCCACTGAGATCGGCGAAGGAACGAAAATCTGGCATTTCTCTCACGTTCTGCCGCAATGCCGGATCGGGCGCAACTGCAATATCGGCCAAAACGTCGTCATCGGCCCGCGCGTGCAAATCGGGGATCGCGTCAAGATTCAAAACAACGTCTCGGTCTACGAAGGCGTCGAACTTGAAGATGAAGTCTTCTGCGGTCCGAGCATGGTGTTCACCAACGTCTTCACGCCGCGCAGCGGAACGCCCCGCAACAGCACGTCCGACTATCTTCGAACGCTGGTGAAGCGGGGTGCATCGATAGGCGCAAACGCAACGATCGTTTGCGGAAATACGATTGGCGAGTACGCGTTCATCGGCGCGGGATCGGTCGTAACCAAAGACGTTCCGCCGTATGCGATCGTCTACGGGAATCCAGCGCGTATTCACGGCTACGCATGTGAATGTGGAGTAAAACTGGAGTTTCGTGACGATGCGGCGACATGCGGCGAGTGCAGCCGCCGGTACGAGCGCAACAATACCATCATTCGAAAGGTATCTACGTGATTCCGATCTTGGACCTCAAGGAACAGTATGCCGGCCTGCGCGAGCAGATCCTCCGTGCGGTAAACGCCGTCTTTGAAAGCGGCGTCTACATCAACGGGCCCAACGTGAAGGCGCTCGAGGGCGAAATCTCGGCGTATCTAGGTGCACCGCACGCCATCGGCCTGAACTCCGGTACCGACGCTTTGCATTTAGCGCTGCGCGCTCTCGATATCGGTCCCGGCGATGAAGTCATCACGACGCCGTTCACGTTCGTCGCGACGACCGAAGCGATCGGGATCGTGGGTGCGACGCCTGTGTTCGTCGATATCGATCCGCGGACGTACAATATGGATACCTCGCAGATCGAAGCGGCGATTACGCCCCGCACGCGCGCGATTCTGCCGGTGCACCTATACGGATGCCCGGCACCGATGGACGAGATCATGGCGATCGCAAAGCGCCATAGCCTAGCCGTCATCGAAGATTGCGCGCAAGCGATCGGCGCGACGATCGACGGTCGCTTTGTGGGCACAATCGGCACGTTCGGCGCGTTTAGTTTCTTCCCGTCAAAGAACCTAGGAGCGTACGGCGATGCCGGGCTGCTCGTAACCGGAGATCCCGCGCTCGCGGACCGCGTGCGGAGCCTTCGTGCACACGGCGGCCGCGTGAAGTACTATCACGAGGAACTCGGCGTGAATAGCCGGCTCGACGAGGTGCAAGCCGCGATCCTGCGCGTGAAGTTCACGCACTTGGAAGCGTGGATTGAAAAACGCCGCGCTGCCGCCGGACGTTATACGGCCGCGCTTGCTGCATCACCGATGCAAGTTCCCGTGGAACCCGTCGACGCACGTCACGTCTACCATCAATACACGATCCGCGTCCAGGATCGCGATCGCATGCAGAGCGATTTGCAGGCCGCCGGCGTTCAGACAATGATCTACTATCCCGTTCCGCTGCATTTGCAGAAAGTGCACGCTTCGCTCGGTCTGCGCGAAGGCGCGTTTCCCGAATCCGAACGGGCCGCACGCGAGGTGCTTTCAATTCCGATGTATCCCGAACTGCGACCGCAGATACAGCAGCAAGTCGTCGAAGCTCTCTATACTGCGCACCGGAAAGAGGCCGTGGCATAATGCGCGTGCTCTCCGTCGTCGGCGCGCGCCCACAGTTTGTGAAGGCGGCGCTGCTGAGCGCGGAACTCGCTCGCAGAAGCATCGACGAGATTGTCGTGCATACGGGTCAGCACTACGATCGCTCGATGTCGGACGTATTTTTCGAGGATCTGCAGTTGCCTGCACCCGCGCATCATCTCGGCGTGGGCAGTGCGGGCCATGGCGCACAAACGGGCGAGATGCTCAAACGGTTGGAGCCGGTCGTGCAGGAAGAAGCGCCGGACTGGGTGCTCGTGTATGGCGACACAAACAGCACGCTCGCGGGCGCGCTCGTCGCATCGAAACTGCACGTGCCGATCGCGCACGTGGAAGCGGGGTTGCGATCCTTCAATAGGCAGATGCCGGAAGAGATCAATCGCGTTGTTGCGGATCATGTCGCTGATTTGTTGCTTGCACCGACGATGAACGCAGCAAAGCAACTCGCGCGCGAAGGCATTACGGATGGGGTGCGCATCGTTGGGGATCTGATGGTCGATTTGGCGATGCAAGCCGCAGCGGCCATTCCCGAGCGTCCGCGCGTTCTCGATCGGTTCGCAGTGCAGCCGCGGGCGTATTGCGTGACGACGATACACCGCGCATCGAACACCGACGATCCGCAAGCGTTCCGGCGTATCATCGATGGGTTGCGGCGCATCGACCGCCCGGTAGTCTTTCCGGTTCATCCGCGCACGCAGCGCATTGCTCGCGAAGCCGGCGCAGGACAGGACGACAATATCATTCTGTGCGATCCCTTGCCGTATGCGGAGATGCTCGCGCTGGTCTCGAAGTGCGCCATTCTCTTCACCGATTCGGGCGGATTACAAAAGGAAGCGTTCGTTCTGCGAGTTCCGTGCGTGACGCTGCGCGAGGAGACCGAGTGGATCGAAACGCTCGAAGACGGTTGGAACGTGCTCGCCGGCAACGACCCGCAAAAGATCGCCGCAGCCGCGAAACGTCCCACGCCGATGCGCCAGGGAACGCCGTACGGCGACGGGCACGCCGCGCAAAACATCGTCGACGCGTTGCTGGCCGGCACCGCAGTATGTGCGGCATAGCCGGCGTTGCCGGCGTACACGATCCGATTGCCGGAGAATCGCTCGTCGCTGCGATGCTGCAAACGCTCGCGCGGCGCGGTCCCGACGGTGAAGGCGTCGAACGGTGGAGCTCTGCGGTATTAGGCCATCGAAGACTGGCGATATTCGATCTCAGCGATGCGGGAAAGCAGCCGATGCTTTCCCCGGATCGGCGGATCGGCGTAACGTTTAACGGCGCAATTTACAACTTTCACGAACTGCGCTCGCAGCTCGAACGCCAGGGCTACCGTTTTTCAAGCCGCACGGACACCGAAGTGCTCGTGCACGGCTACGACGCCTGGGGCATAGACCAGCTCGTTGCAAAGCTTCACGGCATGTTCGCGTTTGCGCTGTGGGACGACGCGCGGCGCGAACTGTACTTGGTGCGCGATCGCCTAGGCGTCAAACCTCTGCTGTACGCGCAGCGCAACGGCAGTATCGCGTTTGCTTCAACCGCAACGGCGTTGCACCGGGGCGGCTTCGCGGACGACATCGATCCGCAAGCTGTGGCGGATTATTTGGAGTTCGGATTCGTCACCGAAGATCGTTCGATTTTCGAAGGCGTTACGAAACTTCCGGCCGCGCATATCGCGCGGTGGCGCGACGGCGAAGTGCAAGTACATGAATATTGGCGCGTCGGCACGCCCACGCAGCAGAAGATCGGTTTCGATGAGGCAGTCGAAGAGACGGAGCGTCTCTTTCTGGACGCCGTGCGGATGCGGTTGCAAGCGGATGTGCCGGTCGGTGCACTCCTGAGCGGCGGCATCGACTCGAGTCTCGTGTGCTGGGGCATATCTCACGTCGGCGGCGACATTACCGCATACACCGTTGCGACGCCGGGCGACGAATGGGACGAAAGCGCCGATGCGGCGGCCACCGCGCGGGAACTGCATCTTAACCACCGCGTATTGCCGGTCGATGCACTCAGCGCGCCTGGAATGAACGAGTTGCTCGACGCGTATGGCGAGCCGTTTGCCGTCGCCTCGGCGTTCGGGATGCTCGCCGTTTCGAAAGCCGTCAAAGAACAAGCCACGGTTTTGCTGACCGGCGACGGCGGCGACGACGTCTTTTTGGGCTATCCAAGGCACCGGCATTACGCCGCGTCGCAACAGCTCGCCACCGTCATTCCGCCCGCGCTCGCGAGAAGCTGGCGGCACGCGCGCAGAGTCGTTCCAAAACGCGGCGCTTTACGCCGTGCCGTACACTTCATCGATTATGCAACCGGCGGCCTCGGCGCAATCACCAGCGTATACGACGGCCTGCCATTCTATGAAGAGCGCGGAATCGCCGGTGATCGGATGCAGGGCGTCAGCGTGAGTGCACGGGCATTGCCGATATCCATCGAAGCGGCACGCCGCGCGCTCGACGACTACTTGGACTTCGAACAGAAGACGCGCTTCGTCGCCGAGTACATGACCAAGGTTGACGGTGCGACGATGTATTACGGGTTGGAGGCGCGTTCGCCGTTTCTCGATCAAGAACTGTGGAACTTCGCCTCGTCTCTCCCGTACGGTCTGCGAATGCATCGTGGAAAATTGAAGGCCATTCTGCGCGAAATAGCGCGGCGCCGCATCGGCCCCCGCGTTGCTGCGGGAAAGAAGCGCGGCTTCGGCATTCCGGTACAGCGTTGGATTGCGTCGCGTTGGCGCGCGTCCTTTGAAGAAACGTTTTGCGATTCCGCTTTACAGCGCGAAGGTTGGATCCGGGCCGAACCCGTGCTGGACGCGTTGCGAGCCGTCCCGGACGGCGAAACGGCTCCGCATCAGTTATGGTATCTGTACGTTCTCGAACAGTGGATGCGTGAAGCTAACGCTACGCGCTCGTTGTCGCGACCGGAGTTGATGCCGGTATCGGAATCAGCGTCTTAGCTGTCGCTATCACCGCCACCAAAACGATCAATTCGAAAACGTGACCGCCTGCTTCCGCATTAACGACGAGACCTAAGGCGGGAAGCAGTACGAAAAACGGCGCCGCGAACCGCGTTCCCCAGACGTACGGCATTCCCCACGCTAGATACCACGGATAGAGAAAGCTCGAGAGCGAGGGAAGGCTGAACGATGCAGCTGCATTAAACCGTCGAATCGCAAGTGCTACGGCAATTGCAATGAGTGCAACGATCGCGACCGCGATGTGGATCAAGCTGAAGAATTGACCGATCGATGAGTGTGCGGCGGTATACGTGCCCGTTGAGTGACTCGTTAAGTCGCGTACGTACGCCGCTCCACCGAACGCCGAGCCGGCCACCGCCACCAATACCGCTATCGCTATTTGCAATGCGATCGCGCGGCGGTTGCGTACCCGTGCGAACGCGAGGAATCCGATGAAGATGAACGGCGCTTTTACAAGCGCAGCCAAACCGGCCAGCACCGCGGAAAGAATCCGTTGCGGCGCGGCAAGCACCATCGCGAACATGACCAGTGCCAACGGCAGCGCGTCGTTGTGCGCTTCGTAGACGTAGTAAAAATAGAGAAACGGATTGGCTATCACGAGCGCCGCTATCGCGGGTCCTGCGCGCAAACGAAGGATTGCGGCGAAGAGTAATGCGAGCGAGAAGATGCCGATAAGGCGCAGGACGAGGATTGCGCCGGCCAGAGTATGCGCGGGTCCGACGGTCACGCGCAGCAGTGTTATTTCCAGCGGTCCGTACGGTGCATTGGGAAGCGCGGGCCATGCCTTTCGTATCGCTTCAAAACCGGGCGGAGGCTTATAGCCGCGCGGCGTGGTGTAAGCCGCAGCCAGCGTCGGCTCCTTCGCGTACGCGATATAGCCCATCGCATCGCCCTGCGGCTCCGCAAAAAGGAATGACGCCACGGCGAGCACAACCGCGCAGGCGCCTATCGCCGGCCACGACACACGCGCTTTCTCGCGCATGGTGCGGTAGAGCAACAAAAGTACGCCGCTTTCCGCCAGCGCAATAATCACGGCCACGTAACGCAGCCCGCGGTTTGCGCCGGGAATTCGCACGCCGTAGCGATAGAGGTGCGACATTGCGAAAACGTCGGCGATATACAGCAACGCGATCGCCGCGCAGAGGATCCACGTTCTCTTCACGACACCCGTCTCCTAAACCGTGCCATCAGCGAAAATGCGAGCGAGCGAAGGACGCCGGGCCACGCGCGCATGAGAAACCAGGTCATACTCGATCCGGGCCGCGTGGCGATGTCCGCGACGCGGCAGAGATTGAAGAACCGCTTGTAGCGTGCGAAATTTCGCGCGCGAAAGCGTCCGTTGACGTGCAGCGCGTCGCCGCCCCAGGGCGTTTTCAGCGCGTAAAGCAGATTCTCACTGCTCGTTTCGATATCGGCGGCGCCGTCCGGCGGACTTCCTTCGGACACGGAGTATTCCCGCAACGACATCTGGACCGTGAGGTCCAAATCGCATACGTAAACCGTCGTCGCGAGCGGATAGAAGCGGAGTGGGCGCGATACTCTGCGCCAAAGCCGGCTGTAGAACGCGGCAAGCGCATTATGGATTGCGTCTGCGCTGCACCCATTGAGGCGGTAGCGCGGCCCTTCCTCCATACGCGAGCGAAGATCGGCTGCATACCGCTCCAGAGCTGGCGCGTTGTCGTGCTCGCGCCCGTATTGCCAAACGTCGCCCGGATAAAGCACTACCGGCGTGGCCGTCGTTTCTTCTTGAATGCGCGCGACGGCGCGGTCGACGGTGTTCATGCTGTCGTTGAAATGCCAATTCTCTTCGTTTGCAAAATAGATGAAGCTCGCAAATGGAACCACATAGCGCGGACGAAGCGCTTGCACTTGCGCGATGAACGTGTCGAGACGAATGCGCGCCGCGCCTTGCCGCAATTCGAAATCTTCGGGATTTCCAACCCAGTTTGCATAGGAGAATTGCGTAAGAAGCACCTCGAGCGGCCCTACAAGGCGGTGAATCGTGTTCAGCGTGCGCTGATCCTCGACGACGCAATCGTTCAGATTCAGCACCGTACCCGACGGCGTTTTATACGCGATCCACGAGTCGTCGGCGATGGAATCCGTCATAATCGAAAGTTGCGGCGAAAGCGCTATCCACCGGCGCTTCGGCAACTCGACGATTCTTTCAAATCCCATAGACTTGCAGGAGCCCACGACAAGACGATCGCGCGTTTGTTGATAGAGAAGCGTAATATCGCGCTTGCGCTCTGCCGGTATCCCGCGTAAATCGCGCGGGCTGAAGTGATCCGGATGTTGGTGCGATATCCAAATGTGCGTGATCCCGTCGAAATCGGACATAGAAGACGGCGTTAGCAGCGACCAGCCGAAATTAAACGCGGGACCCGTCAGCCACGGGTCGGCTAAAATTGCAACGCCGTCGCTTTCGAGAACGAACGACGCATGATTGATCCAGCGAATCGTAGGCGCGTTGGTTAATGCTGTGTTGGATACCGCACCCGCTATGCCGCTGCTCCGTCCGACGTTCAGCGCCATGATGTCTACACCGTAACGGCTGAGCCCGCATTATAACGAGGGAAACCGGCCACTAATCGTTGGGTCTTTGGCCCTCGATGACGGCGCCCGAGACCCGATGAGAAGGGGCCTTTCCCCGCTCCCGCGGTTGCCGCCGAATCTGCGACCATAGGCAAGGACGATGACTTCAACAGTAACGCCAAGATCATCGACGCCTGCACTGTCTCCCATCAATCTCGTCGAGCCGCTGATCGGCGCCGACGAGATGGATGCGGTTGCCCGCGTTTTGCGTTCCGGGCAGCTCGCGCAGGGCCCGGAAGTTGCAGCGTTCGAGCATGAATTCGCCTCAATCATAGGCAGCAAGCATGCGGTTGCCGTCAACTCGGGAACTGCCGCCATTCACGCCGCACTCGCCGCAGCCGGAATCGGCGACGGCGATGAGGTGCTGACGACACCATTTACCTTTGCCGCAACCGCAACGCCGGTTTTGATGCAGCGCGCAATTCCGCGATTCATCGATATCGACGAGCGGACGTTCAACGTCGACGGACCCGCGTACGCGCAAGCGGTAACTCCCAAGACGAAGGCGATCGTCGCCGTAGATTTGTTCGGCATGCCGTTCGATGATTCGCAGTTGGAGAGCGCACGCAGCAATGGCGTCGCCGTTATCGAGGATGCATGCCAAGCTATAGGTGCGCGGCGCGACGGACGCGCGGCCGGAGCAATCGGTAACGCGGCGTGCTTCTCGCTCTACGCTACGAAAAACATTATGACGGGCGAGGGCGGCATGCTGACAACGAACGACGATTCGATCGCTGCAGCGGCGCGGCGCTTTCGTCAACACGGACAAGGCGAGCGCTACGAGTATTTGTCGCTGGGCTACAACTACCGGATGACGGATCTATCGGCTGCGATCGGCCGCGTGCAATTGCGCCGCTTACAGCATATCGGCTACCGCCGGCGCGAAAATGCAGCGTTATACGATCGACTAATGAACGAGATCGCAGGAATCCGAATCCCATTCGTCCCCGCCGGCGTCGAGCATGTGTATCATCAATATTGCATCACGATCGATCCGCAACGCACCGCGAACGGTGCAACGCGCGACGACGTACGCAAGTACCTTGCGGAGCAGCACATCGCGACCGGCGTGTACTATCCGACGCCGCTGCATTTGAATCCACTTTTTTCCAGTCTCGGTTATCGCGCCGGAGACTTTCCGGTTGCCGAGCGCGTCGCGACGCAAATTCTCGCGCTGCCGATTCATCCCGGACTGCAGGCGGAGGATATCGAGCGTATTGCCGCTGCGATCGCAACCGCGGTAGGAGCCTCATGAAGCGGTATCGCGTTGGAGTGGTAGGCTATGGCGCGATGGGACGCCACCACGCGCGAAACCTGGCGAAGCTTTCCAAAGACGTCGAGATCGTCGGGATCGCAGATCCCTCGGCGTCGGCTCGAATCGATGCAGCCAACGCCGGTTTTCGCGTGTTCGACTCGCACGACAGCTTGCTGTACGCGGGCGTGGACGCCGTTGTGATCAGCGTGCCTACCGCTTACCACGAATTGACGGCGTGCGCATGTATCGATGCATCGTGCGCTGTTCTAGTTGAGAAACCGATAGCCAACGACACGGAAGCCGGCGAGCGCATCATCGAGCGCGCGAGACGCCAGGGTGTTCCCCTGATGGTCGGATACGTCGAGCGATACAACCCGGCAGTCGTCGCCGCAAAGGAATTCGTCAAGCAGGGGAACCTCGGCGACGTTTTAAGCATGAACGCCCAGCGCGTCGGCACGTTTCCGCCGCGCGTACGCGATGCAAACGTGTTGGTTGACATCGGCGTTCACGACATTGATGCTGTCGCGTTCGTGACGGAAAAGAAGTTGCGTCTGATATCGGCGCAGGGCGGCCGGGCATTTCTCGACGATCGCGTCGATTATGCCTTGCTCACCGTCGCCGCCGGCAAAACGGCTGCCGCTATAGAAACGAATTGGGTCACGCCGATTAAACGGCGCCAGCTTGCGATCACGGGGACGCGTGGATACGTGCTCATCGACTATATGAAACAGGAAGCGCGGTTCGCGCCGGGCCGCGATTTCGCGCCCACCGCAAGCTACGAAACGCTCGTAGCGCAATATAACGAAGGCCAACTGATCGATTTGCCGCTGCAGAAAGAAGAACCGCTGAGCCGCGAATTGCGAACGTTCATTGCGGGTCTGCGCGGCACGGCACTGCCTGATCCGGCGATCGCATTGGAATCGCTGCGCATTGCTGAAGAAGCAACGGCAGTGATCGAAGGCAAGCCGCGTGTCAAAGTGCTCCGCGGCGTTGTGGCATGAAACCGTACGTGCATCCCTCGGCGACCGTCGAGGACGGCGCGACGGTCGGCGAAGATACGAAGGTGTGGCATCAGTCGCAGATCCGTACGCGCGCGGTAGTCGGCAATCGATGTATCATCGGCAAGGGCGCGTTCGTCGACATGGACGTCGTCATCGGCGACGATTGCAAACTGCAGAATTATGCATGCGTCTATCACGGCGTAACGCTCGGACGCGGCGTGTTCGTGGGGCCGCATGCGGTCTTTACGAACGACGTCTTTCCGCGTGCAACGGATCCGGATTTCGGACTTTTGCGCGACGGTGATTGGGAAGTCGGCACGACGCACGTCGGAGACGGCGCCTCAATCGGCGCGTGCGCAACGATTCTGCCCAACGTTACGATCGGGAAATGGGCGCTGATTGGCGCGGGCGCTGTGGTCACACGCGACGTCGAGCCGTATGCCCTCGTCGTTGGCTCGCCCGCGCGGCGTATCGGCTGGGTGTGCCGTTGCGGCCGGCGTGTGATGGAATCTACGTGCGAGCGGTGCGGCGAATTACCGGTGGATCATCCCATGCGCCCCACGATCGCCTCAGTGCGCTAAAAGCGATCGCCACGCGCCCGCGGGCGCGCGGCGCAATCTCCGGATCGCGGTGTCGGCCACCCATTCAATGCTGTCACGCCAAACCGCAACGCGCACGTCCCACCGATCCAAGCCTCTGCGCCAGCGTGCCGACATTTCTTCGAATTCGCGCCGTCCCGTCATCGCGGAATACACATGTAACAGGTTGATGTGCGTTTGGTGGTACGTTATGGGAACGTACCTGCGTTTGCCCTCGCCTTGTACCGCAAGCTCGTAGTACGACCATCCATCATCGTCGTAGAGCGGAAGCCACTTGACCAGCGTTTCAATCGCCGCGCGGTGCAATTCTTGCAGGTGTGCCGACGCGAGGCCGTACTGCGTCGCTTCCCATACTGCGAAAGCACAGAAAATATGTCCGTTCAAAATGTGCGTGGGACGCGCGGGCATCTCTTCGAAGAAGACGTCGTTCTCGCGGATGAAAGCTGCGCCGCCTTCGGCGGTGCTTCGCTCGAGCACGGCGAGTGAAGCGCGTGCGGCGTCGAGATACGCCTCGTCGTTCGTGATTGCGTACGCACGCAAAAAGACGGAAAACGTTTCCGCCTGTGCAAGCCCGGAAATCCATCCCGCCGCAACGCCGTATCCGGGATGGGGAAATGGATAGGGATAGGTTCCATCCGGCTGCTGGGCGCCGCGCAAATATTCGGCCTGGCGTAGAAAAGTGTCGCGCGCCGCGCCATCACCGTCGCTGAAGAGCTCGTAACAGTGCAACGCGTATTGCGCGATGCTCACCGGATGGTACGCCCCTTTGTAGAGCACACCGTTTGCATCGAATCGATCCCAACGCTCGCCGAAGATGCCGCCTCCGGGTTCGAACGACATAAAATACGGTTCGCCCATGCGCGCGGTGGGCAGCCTGCATCTGCGCACCATTCTCCAACTCAGCGGAAAGGCGCGGCGCAAGTGCAACAGGGACTCCGAATTCATCACTCTCCGCATTGTACCAAGGAGCCCAGGAAGGCGTGCGCCGGGATGAAGACCCTGTGCTTAGGGACTATCGCCCGTCGCCCGCATGAGGCAATTTCTGCGACCATCACCGCAGCAGCATGGAATTTCATCTGTACGGTTCGTCCGTCGCTGCCGCGGGACGTCCGCGGAAGGTCGTGCATCTGACTTCTGCGCACCCGGCGGCGGACGTGCGAATCGCCTTCCGGGAATGCGGGACGCTGGCTGCGGCCGGCTATAACGTCGTGCTCGTAGCGGCCGGAGACCTTACGCAACCGTTACCGGACGGTGTCGTCCTTCGAAGCGTGCCCAAGCCCCGAAACCGCGCCGAGCGTATGACCCGAACTGTGTGGGACGTCTTTCGAATCGCGCTGCGCGAAAACGCCGACGTCTATCATTTTCACGATCCCGAGCTCGTCGGCGTCGGACTGGCGCTGCGGGCGTTGGGACGCAAAGTCGTCTTCGACGTGCACGAAGATATTCCGAAAGACATCGTCGACAAGCCATGGATTCCGGCGATGTTGCGTAAGCCCATTGCGGCAAGTGCCGCCGCCGTCTTGTACGTCGTGCAAAAAGGTTTCAGCGCGATCGTAGCGGCGACGCCGGCCATCGCGCGGCGCTTCGATGGTTCGCGCACGGTCGTCATCAATAACTATCCGCGGTTGGAAGATCTTCCAATCGATCAAACCGATCCGAAGCGGCGCACGAACGCGGCGCTCTATTTGGGGAGCATCACGGAACTACGCTGCATTGAAGAGATGGTGCGGGCATTTGCCGAGCCGGGCATTCCACAGGATGCGAGGTTCTTACTAGCCGGCATGTTCGGCGACGAGCAGTTGGAGCATTCGGTGCGCGAGTTGCCCGGATGGGAGCGCGTGACGTATCTCGGCCAGTGCACGCGTGCACAAGTCAAAGATCTCCTCGCGCAAGCGCGAGCCGGCTTACTGTTGTACCGCGCTGCGGCGAATCATGAAGAATGCGTTCCGAATAAATTGTTTGAGTATTTGGGCGCGGGGTTGCCCGTGATCGTCGCCGATACGATGCAGTGCCGCGAAATCGTTGAGGAAGGTCCTTGCGGACTGGTAGTGGATCCGACGGATGTCGGCGCGATCGCGAAGGCGATTACTTGGATGATCGAACATCCGGATCTCGCACACGAGATGGGAGAGCGAGGCCGGCGCTTAGTGTTGGAACGGTATCAATGGAGCAGCGAAGCGAAGAAACTTACCAGCCTGTACTCGCAAATCGCGTAATCATCACGGCGGTCGTCGCGACGTACAACGAAGAGGCGTACATCGGTCCTTGCTTGATGAACTTGCTGCATCAGGAAGGGCTCGACGGAGATGTGGAAATTCTCGTCGTCGACGGCGGCAGCAGCGATAAAACGGTCAATATCGTTCGCAGCTTTCCCGAGTTCGGCGATCGCATTCACCTGATCGAGAACCGCCGCCGTTTGCAAGTGTACGCGTGGAATCTTGCATTAGCGCAAGCCCGCGGCGAGTATTACGCCATGTGCGGCGCGCACGCGGAATATAGCCCGACCTACTTCGCGAATTGCCTCGACGTCATGCGCCGCACGCGGGCGGACGGCGTCGGAGGCGTTGCTCGCGCGTACGGGCACGGGCTTATGGGGCAAGTGATTGCGTGGTGCATGTCGAGCCCCTTCGGCATCGGAAATGCGCGGTTCCGGTACGCCCGGCAGGAAGAAGAGACGGACTCCGTCTTCGCACTCTTCACGCGCCGCGAAACGCTGCTGAGTTTGAACGGGTTTGACGAATCGCTTCCATTCGATGAAGATTCCGATTTGAATTACCGTTTACGCGAACGCGGCGGCAAGATCGTGATGTCTCCGTCGATTCGCGTGAACTACGCGGCACGCGGTTCGTTACGATCGCTCTGGAAGCAGATGTACCGGTACGGATATTTCCGGCGGTTCACGCAGCGCAAACACCGCGGCCGCACGCCGCTGCGCACCTACGTGCCGGCGGCACTTATCGCCGGTTTAGCCGTCTCCGCGGCACTTGCACTGACGCCGGCGCGGCTGCTTGCCGCTCTCGTTCCGTCAACGTATGCGTTGTTTTTACTCGTAGCCGCGCTTCGCTCTACCGGCACGACGCGCGGCGGGGCGCCGCTCGTGCCCGCTGCGCTGGCTACGATGCATATTGCGTACGGTTGGGGATGGTGGTCTGCGCTGCTCTCCACGCTTGGACCACATCTTCGTAGAGCGCCTGGTACCGCGTAGCGCTTACACGCCACGTTAAATTCGCCGTCGCAAACTCGCGCGCACTTTGCGCGAGACGTTCGCGCATCTGCGCATCCGTGCACACCCGCGAAAGCGCTGCAGCGAGCGGCTCGACCTCGCGCGGCGGAACCAGCAGTCCCGTCTCGTTCTGCCGGACGATCTCCGGAATTCCGCCCGCAGTCGACGCAACCACTGCGCGCGCGCTAAGCATAGCCTCGCAGACGACGTTCGGCAGGCCTTCGATGTAGCTGGGCAACGTCACCACGTCTGCTGCGCCGAATGCCGTTGCAACGCGTTCGTGCCGCATCGCCCCGAGAAACCGCACGTCGACACCTAAAGCGCGGGCTTTCGCCTCGAGCGCTTCACGCTGATCGCCGTCTCCGGCGAGCACGAGCAATGGGCGATCTTCACGCGGGATACGCGCCGTTCCCTCAACCAATTCGTGCAGCCCTTTATCGACGATTAAATAGCCGGCATAGGCGACGATGCAACGGTCTTGGGGCAATCCAAGCTCGTCGCGGCACGCGGCTCGATCGCGCGGGAAAAAGAAGCGCTCGTCGGCGCCGTTCCAAATAACGTCGACGTTCCGGGGCGCGAGACGTTGTATACATTGCGCCAAATAACCGCTTACCGCGGTGACACGCGTGGCCTTCGTGACCGTCTCGACGGAGGCGCGTCGCAATCCCGCGCGCCTGTACGGCACATCGTATGAGTCATAACCGTGCGTCGTAACGATCGACGGCACGCGCTGTTGCCGTACGGCAATGTGTCCCGCGGGAACGAGGTAGCTCGCATGCACGACTTGCGCCCGCACGCGTTGGATTTCTCGCTCGAGCGGTGCTGTTAGAACGTACGAAAGAAATTCGGCACCGATCATGCGCGGTGGAATGGGCGCCCGAACTTTGTGCACGGGGATTCCGTCCACGACACTGAATTCCGGCGCGCGCGCATAGCGTTTCCATTTCTCCCCGATCGGTGGCGCGAGCGGAAGCGGTTGAAAGACCGAGACATCGTGTCCGAGCGAGGCCAACGCCTGTGCACGCCGCAGAATGAAGATTCCTGTGAGCGGGTCCTCGCGACTTGGAAAATCCACGGAAACCAGTAAAATTCTCATGCGGCTCCTACGGCACCAGAATTGCTGCGCTTTGCGGGCCCAATTGACTCGGCACGGAACCGTTGAAGCTCACAGAACCGCCGTCGAGCACGCCGCCGCCGGTAAGAACCATGCTGTGCTTGAATCCCTGCGGATTCGGCACGCTTACTGTGCCGTTTCCTGGATTTACCGCGACCTCGCACGCGCCGATCGGCTTCTTGCGCATGTAGCACCAGCGGTACATCTGGACGTATGCGCCGCCGCTCGTCTGCAAATCGCTTATACTGTGCGGAACGTTCACCGGCCCGAGCGGAACGAAACCGGTCTCCGGAAAGACCTTGAACGTCGACGGCTGTGTTGTGAACGATTCTTGGAACATCGAATATTCAGGATCGTACGTCAGCAGAAACGACGCGTACACGAAAAGTCGTTGCGGGATAACGGTTTCTCCCGCTTTGCTTGTGTTGTTCGCATAGCACCACCACGCGGGACCCGGCGGCTTATGTTCCCGCCGGAACAGGGCGATCGTCTGAATTTGCGACTGCTCTTCGGCGGTCCAGAGGCTGCTTGTGAAGCACTCCTCGAACATGCCGCCGATGATATTTTTCCCTCGAAGCCGATCGACGTACGTCTGCGTTTCGCTTTCCCTTGTCGACAAGCTATTGGTAATGATCGGCTCGTCGACGTTTGCGATCGCGCGATCGAAGGCGCGGCCCCATGTCAACGGATCGTAGTTGCACGGCAGCGGATTCGCTCCGTAGAGCGCGCCGTTGTTATCGATGAAAAACGCATCCCATACGCGATCGACGCGGATTTTGTTACGGATGTACCAGTCAACGACGTCGCCGTAGTACGCGCCCGCTTGAGGCGATCGCGGATCCGCTAAAATACCTTTGCCGTCGTACGTACTCACAGCGTTTCCGCTGCAATCCTTTGCCTGCACTCCGCCGTAACGCCCAGTCAACTGTTTGTACTCGTATAGGCCGGAGAGCGGCATGATCGGATCGATGTAAAAGACCGTTTTGATTCCGGCGGCGCGCACGGGCACGGCTTTGGTATAGAGCGGATATGCCCACGTAAGGTACGGCGCGTAGATGCTTGGGTCGGTGTCACGCTCCGTCGGCGTCCAAAGGTATTCGGCGGTTTGCACATGCGCGGGAACGTTAAGCGGCGCATGCATTGCCGAACTTGCCGCAATGCGTTTGGGCTTGTAATGGACGTGCGCCGTCTTCCCGTCGGACTGTCCTTGGCATCCGAGGCCGGCGATGGCGGCAACGAGCGCCGCCGCTTTGAGAAACAGGCGTAATCGGGATTGCATGCTTAGAACGATCATACGGCCCTCCTCACCGGTAACGCGAAAGGCCTGCAGCATAGCGCCGCAGGCCTTTGGAACGAGCCCGTGGGGTCTTACGGGACTAAGATCGCGGCCGTCTGCGGGGCAAGCGAGCCGACTGAGCCGCCGTTGAATGAGACCGAACCGCCGTCGAGCACACCGCTTCCGCTCAGCACCATGCTATGCGCGAGGCCGTGCGGATTCGGCACAGTTACAGTCGTCGAACCCGGATTCACGACGATCTCGCATTGACCGACAAGTGAACCGCGATAATAGCACGCGTTATACGACTGTGCGTATGCACCCGTGCTGCTCTTGAGCGCCGTAACGCTTGTCGGCACGCTTGCCGGATTGAGCGCTACGAAACCGGTCTCGGGGAAGACCTGGAACGTTGAGGGCGAGCTCGTGTACGACTCCTGGAAGAGCGAGTAATTCGGATCGTATGTCAACAAGAAAGATGCGTACGCGAACAGCCGTTGCGGAATCACCGTTGCGCCGTCGGCGTTGGTATTGTCGAGGTAACACCACCAGCCCGGTCCGGCCGGTTTGCCTTGGCTCTTGAGAGCCGCAACGGTTTCCAGTTGCGAGTTTTCCTCGGAACTCCACATACCGTTGTTGAAGCATTCTTCGTACATTCCGCCGATGATATTCGGCGCGTTCAATCGGTTGACGAACGTTTGCGTGTTCCCGTCTGCTGCGGACAGACTGTTCGTAACGAATTGCTGTCCGACGCTCGAGATTGCCGTGTCGAACGCTTGTCCCCACGTGCCGTCGTTGTAGTTGCACGGCATCGTGCTTGCGCCGTACAGCGCGCCGTTGTTGTCGATGAACATTGCATCCCAGTCGTGCGTCGGGCTGTACACGTTGAGTTTGGTTGCAATCATGTTGTTCACCGAGTCGGCGTAATATGCGGAGGACGACAAGCTGCGCGGATCCGCGAGCGCTCCCGTACCGCTATACGTCGTGATCGGGTTGCCGGAACAGTCGGTTGCGCGGACGTTGGTGTACGCGCCCGTCGTAAGCTGCGTGTATTCGTACGCGTTACCTTGGGGCATTACCGGATTCAGATAGACGATCGTGTGAATTCCGGCTTGATACGTTGCCAGCATCTTGCTGAAGAGCGGATACGCCCATGAGAGATACGGAGAGTAAACGCTGGGGTTCGTAGCGCCTTCGGTGGAGCTCCACAGATACGTTGCTGTCTGCACGTGTTGCATCGAGATCATCATGGGCGGTCCCGGCGTTGGCGCGATGGTCGGAACGGGCGTCGGCACGGGAGTCGGCACCGGCGTCGGAACAGGCGTCGGAACAGGAGTCGGCACCGGGGTCGGAACAGGCGTCGGCGCGTTCGTCGGAGTCGAGGTCGGCGCGTTCGTCGGAGCCGAGGTCGGCGCGTTCGTTGGAGTCGAGGTCGGCGCGTTCGTCGGAACCGAGGTCGGCGCGTTCGTCGGCGCACCCGTCGGAACGGGTGAAGGCGTTACTCCGGGCGACGCTGCAGCGCCGAGCGATGCGGCGAAGAGCGCCGCATCCGGCGTACCCGCCGCCGTTACGGCGACTTGCTGGCCCACGGAAACCGAACCAACCAGCACCGTCGCGGAAACGATGGCAACCGGAATAGGCGGTCCCGATGCGGGGGTCAACTGGAACCCATAGGCAGTTTGTTGCTTAACTGTACCGGTTATCGTTGAGGTCGCCGGTGCTGATGCGAATAGGGCAACCAGACGGGCAGTCAAGTTTGTTACCGAACCTGGACCGCTGACCTCGACATAGGACCCCGTTTGGGGGTGTCCGTTGCTGTAGATGGTGGTGTTGTCCGTCGTTACGGTAACGAGCGCACCTGAAGCGCTTTTCAGCGTGAAGCCGGTTGCACTCGCGCCTTGGTATACGCCGCCCACGGCAACCGTACCAGAGGGAATGGTGATCGTCCCGCCCGACTGGCGGACCTTTGATGCAACCACTGTGGATGGCGTTGCGCCGCTCGTCCCATCGACTTCGACGCTCTCGCCGGGAAACGGCGCAGGTCCGTCGATGACGGTCGTCTGGGTCGTGGTGACTGTTACTTGTTTGCCGTCGCCGCTCTGAAGTATGAACGCCGAGGCCGATTGCACGGTGCTGATGGCGCCGGTGAGAAGAACGGCCGGTGTGACCGCGCCGCCTGTGGACGGAAGTACCGAGGTGCTGCCGCCGCCGCCACCGCCGCCGCATGCAGTTAACGCGCTTGCTAAAAGCAGCGCTGCTATTGATACTCGCTTGCCACGCGAGCGACACATAAGGATTCCCTCTTTATTAAGGAGGGAGGCTCGACTATTACACTATCGGAGCTCTTCGATAATGTTTGTAGTTGCCTAGTGGGCTAGGCAAGCGTGCAGGCGGCCTTACTGTACCGGCCTGGGGCTTTCGGCTCCATTTTGCCGTAATAGGTCCCAAAGCACCGAGAATTGTCCTAAGAAGTGGGAATGTCCCTAAAACGCTACGGATCCGTGTAACTGCCCACATGGATGTCCCGTAGTTGCACGCTCACTTGTTCAAGGCGAAGGGGACACCGTGATAACGACTGATACCGCACGCATCTACGTGATTGAAGGGCAGGTTCTTTTTGGAAAGGCCCTCTGCCAAGTATTCTCGATGGATCCCACACTTCAGATCGTGGGTGATTCCGAAAGCGTTACTCCAAGCGCACTAACGAAAGCTAAGCCCGATATTATTTTGCTCGACGTCGACGGCGGAGCATTAGAACTTGGCGAAGCTCTCGCAGCATGCCGCGAAGCTGCTCCGCAAGCTCGCGTCTGCGTACTTTCGATGCGGCCGCAAGCCGAGATGATGCAATGCTGCCTTGCCGCCGGAGCCGACGGCTACATCATCAAAGACGTGACGCCCGCAGAACTCATTCGTGCCGTGAAGATCGTCGCGAATGGCGAAACGTACGTCGATCCGCGCGTCGCCGGAGGCTTATTGCGGCGCCGCAGCATGAGCAACGGACGTCCGGACATCAATGAACTGTCCGTACGCGAAACCGAAGTCATCCGGTTGATAGCCGAGGGACTCTCGAATAAAGAGATCAGTTCGCGACTCAATCTCTCCGAAAAAACGATTAAGAACCATGTCAGCCGCATCTTCTCGAAGCTGAACATTTACGCGCGTACCCAAGCGGCGGTGCACGCTATTAAGATGGGTTTGGTCTAAGAGAAGAGCCACACCTTAAGCCGGAAGGGGCGCAGCCGCGCCCCTTTTTATTTTACTTCGTCGCAATCCCGTACATGATATACCGTCCATCGGGCGGAACGATCTTATCGAGCAACAATCCGTCAGCCTTACCTAAAAAGTTGGAAATCACCGGCGAACGGCCGAAGAGTCCGGCAACACCTGTCGTCTGATACTCGACGCTGGAAAACGGCTCTAAATAGGCGAGCATCTCATCGATGCTCACGTAGCGCCAGATGGAGTTCCACCTGATGAATCGCCGGCGCGCGGCCTGGTGAAGAAGCGAAGCTTTTAAGTTCTCCGCAAACAGTAAGACGCCGCCGGGTTTTAGCGCGCGATGCATCGCGCGAACCGCTGCAACTTGGCGCGAAGCATCGCCGTCCCACGCGACTCCGCCGAGTACCGACTTGAATGCGATTGCGTCGAAGTGGTTTTCGTAGGGAATCGCCGTTGCGTCGATCGCTTCATAGCGGATGCGATCTGAAACGCCGTATCTGCGGTGCAGGGGCGAAGCGATCTCGCTGTTATCGGTAAGGTCGGAACACACGACGTTGTGGCCTTGAAGCGCGAGCCACAGCGATAGGCCGCCACGCCGCGCGCCGATTTCCAAACACGTCGACGGCACGCGCAGGGATGCGCGCTCTTTCCAAAATTCGAGGGCACGAGACCAATTCTCAACGTCCCATTCGACGACGTCTTTTAGCAAGGACGCGCTTTCCGGCATATGCGTGCTTTACCCGGAAAAAGTCGAAGCACCACAGCATTCCGGTGCGGTGCCCAAAAGGAAGAAGAGCCGCAACATTCTAGTGCGGCTCTTCTCGTTGTAACGCAGTGGCTACGGGTTGTTTTTACGGAACCAGGACGAGTCCTGACTTGGGTCCCATGCTGGATGGTACCGAACCGTTGAACGTCACCGTTCCGCCGTCGAGCACGCCGTTGCCGCTCAGGACCATGCTATGCTGCAAGCCCCACGGATTCGGCACGCTCACCGAGCTGCTGGTACTCGGATTCACTACGACCTCGCAGCGGCCGATCAAGCTGCCGCGATAGTAGCACGAGTTGTATTGACGCATGTACGCACCGGTGCTCGTTTGCAGTTGCGAAACGCTCGTCGGCGAGCCTACGGGGCTCATCGGCACAAAACCGGTTTCCGGCATGACCTTGAAGGTCGACGGTGTCGTGAACGACTCTTGGAAGACCGAGTAGTACGGATCGTACGTCAGCAAGAACGATGCGTAGATGTAATTACGCAGCGCAACCTGAGTAGATGCAGTGGCGCTCGTGTTGTTTGCGTAGCACCAGAATCCCGCGCCTGCGGATTTACCCTGGCTCTTCAAAAGTGCGATCGTTTGAAGCTGCGCGTCTCCTTCGGAAGACCACAAGCTGGTCATGAAGCACTCTTCGAACTCGCCGCCGCCGATCGCCGACCCGCTCAAACGGTGCACGTACGTCGGCACGTCGCTGTCCGCCACGGAAAGTGAATTCAGGATGAATTTCTGTCCCGTCGTGGCAAGCGCTGCGTCTTGTGCGTCGCCCCACGTGGTCGCGTTGTAGCCGCACGGCATGCTGCTGGCCCCGTAGAGCGGGCCATCATTGTCGATGAAGATCAAATCGTACGGGTGCGAATACCCCGGGTTACCGGCAGCAACGCTGTTGACCGTATTGTTGATAACATTTTGGAAGTAGCTGGTAGCAGAGCTCTTCGTCGGATCGGACAGAAGCCCGCTGCCGTTGTACGTCGAGATCGTACTGCCGCCGCACGTCGTAGCTCTCACGGAAGCGTACGGGCCGCTCAACTGGTTGTACTCGTAATTGCCGTGGTACGGCATCACGGGGCTGGTGTACACCACCGTCTTGATGCCTGCAGCGTGGGTGATTCCCAGACGGCTGTTGACGGTGTACGCCCACGAAAGATACGGTGCGTACGTGCTCGGACTGGTGTTCAACTCCGCGGAAGTTTCCAGATACTCAGCCGTTTGCACGTGCTTCGGAACGCCTGCAGCGGAAATCGGTGCAGGTGTCGCGACGGATCCGGGCGTGGTGGTCGGGCTCGGACCCGGAGTCGCAGAGCCGCCGGACGGTGCCGTTGTGCTCAGCGTTACGCTCGTTGCGTTGAACGCGGTAGAGCTCGTGAACGTACCTTTGGCGCTCGCGTACTCTCCTGTTTTGAGCGTTAAGCCGTTCTTCGTCCATTGCGTGCTGGACGTCGTCGAAATCCAGACCAGCGATCCCGAGCTGCTCTTCACTTGGAAAGAGCCGGAGCTGGAAAAGAACGTCGCATAGGTGATTTGTCCGACGAGGCCCGCGACAGCAGTGGTCGTCGCGTCCGTGGAAGTCGGCGAGCCATTCGCCGTGGCTGCACCCGGTTGTTGCGCCGGGATCGGGGGCGTCGACCCCGATTGGCCACTACAGCCGGTGGCCAAAAAAGAAAAGCCTAACACTCCTAAGAGTGCAAAGGCGCGCACAAATTGCATTAATCCTCCCCATTGTGGATGGCGCGCGATTCGCATAGACCATGAGTCGGCGGCGACTCCGGGGAGAAGAAGTCGCTAAAAACGCCCAGCGGGCAGCCGAGCCGCCCGCCTGCTTTCAGACGATTTTGCCTGTTATTTCAGGGACAATAGCGGTTCAGCTAACCTTCGCTGCTACAATAGTCCGCACGTAAAGGTTCTGTATAGTGCCCCGTCTCGGCGTTTAAACAACGCGCAAAACGGTGCGCCAGGCCTTCAGCCGTTTGAACGTTTTCCAGCCGTGCGTGTGCGCGGTAATCGCCCGCTGAAAACGCATCAAACAGCGAGCATAAGGCGCGCTGTGCCTCAGTAATGTCGGCCGCAAAGTAGCCAAGCTTTAGCTCCTCGACGCTGCTGCGCATGACGCTTTCCGTTGGACCAAATACGAGCATCGGCCGCTGCGCACCGAGGTACTCGAGGTATTTGCTGCCCCGCTCTTGCGCTGTAGCCGGATCCATACTTAAGAAGATTAGAAGCGCCGCCGAGCGGCGCTGCGCGATCAACGCGTCGATGCGCGGCACGATGCCGTGAATGGTAACCTGCGATTCAAACCCAAATGCACGCGCCTTCTCTCTCGCAGCTTCATTATGGCTTCCGTAAAAATGAAGCCGGATCGCGGATGCGAGCGGATGAGCCGCGTCCCTGAGCTGCGCGAGTGCGCGAAAAAGGATGTCGGGATCGCGCTTGCCGCCGTAGAGCGTTCCGGTGTAGACGAGATCGAAGCCGGTGGGGGGCTCGTCGGGAATCGCTTCCCATTCGTGAGGATCGAAAGCGTTCTCAATCACAGTTACGCCGCGGCGGTGCAGCGATTGCAAATACTGCGCTAAAGGTTCCGCTACGGTCGTAATATGGGCCGCCTGTCCGATCGCGCAGAGCTCCATCAGCTTCTCGAGTCTCGACTTCACCGGACCCCACGGCATGTACGGATTTCCGCTCCAAAGGTCTCGATAATCGGCGATCCAGGGCGTGCCCGTCATCTTTGAAAGTGCAGCGCCAACGACGTGAGCCGAGGTCGGGAGCGCCGTTGTCAAGATTGCGTCGTACTTCTGACTGCGCATGACACGCAACCCGGTCAGTATTGCCGGCGGTATCCAGCCGGCCAGCTCATCCGGGAAGGTCAGCGCTTCTTTTACAGAGCGCAAGACAGCACGAAGCGGACCCGATTTCGGCACTAACGTGCGTACTGGGCTCGGGCCGTTACGGGTTGCCCGTGAGGTGCCCGCATGGACCACGTCGGCTTCGAACGGCGGCTCGTCGCGCGCCGGCGTCAGCACGGTGGGCTGCCAACCGAATCTCGGCAGGTAACGCGCGAGGTACCCGGGGCGCAACGCGCCTGGGAGCGGCTCGGGCGGAAAGGCATAGCAAACCAGCAGCACGCGCTTCATGCTGGCCACACTCTATCAAGCGGGCATCGCGGCGGACACGGGCCGGAATTCTGCGCGCGTTGGGTCTTTGTGCCGGATGACCTTTTTCCTCATGACGCCGGGACGAGGGAACCTGATGCTTCGAGTGAGCGTCATGTACCATTGGGCCAGTGTCCGCACGCCCAGACAATTACTAGGAGATACATGCTGCGATCGGTCTTCGTAGGCTTCGATAACGAACTCAATCGCGTATTCGTGCATTGGCTTGCAAAAGAGACGAATCTCGTTGGGACGGTATGGATTCCATCGCAGACGCAATGGCTGACGACGCGCCAAGGGAAGATTGACTTCATCAAGCAGCGGTTGAAGAAGCGCGGCGTCCTGAAAACGTTGGATGAGGCGCTGTTCTTTCTGCTTTATCACTCCAACGAAACGACCAACGCTAACACTCAGGCGTGCACGGCGATGGTGAAGGAGTATTGGGCAAAGGAAGGCCCCAAGCAATTCGGTCCGTCGTTTTCCACGCCGAAGATCAATACGCCCGAAACGATTGAGTACGTTCGAAATTTACAGCCCGACGTCATCATCTCGCACTGCATCCATCAATATTTTGGAAAGAAGTTGCGCGACATCCCGCGCCTGGGCGCGTATCTGCTGCACATCGGGATTCTTCCGGAATACCGCGGCTTGTACTCGCCGTTTTGGACGATGCACAACGCCGACTTCGAGAATTTCGGTTATACGCTGTTCCGCTTAACCGGCGGGTTGGACGCCGGCGAAGCCTACGTGCAGGGCCGTTTGAACAACGTGGATATTGCGAACGACAACCACGCGATCATTGAGTACAAAGCCGTGTTTGCCAGTATGCCGCGTATTGCGGAGTTCTTGACGAATCTGGAGAACGGCACCGCGGCGCCGATTCTTCGTCCCAATGCAGTGCCGGGATACTATTCGTATCCCGGATTGACGGATTACATTCGGCAGCGCATTCGGGTTGCGCGCGCCGTGAGAGCGCGCGAACGCGCTTCAGTCGCTATGCCGCAACGCTCGCCGAAGGTTTGACGCAAGCGCGCAGCGCGTCGAGCACGTCTTCCACGTCACCATCGTTCATCGCCGGATAGAGGGGCAGCGAAAGGATTTCGCCCGCCACGGCTTCGGTAGTTGGAACGTCCGCCATGAACTGCCGGTACGCTTCGAAGTGATGCGTTGGAATATAATGCACGGACGTGCCGATATTGCGTTCTTTGAGCGCGTCGATTAACGAGTCGCGCGAGATTCCGGCCTTTTCCTCGTTGACGCGGATCGCGAACATGCACCAACTGTGCCGATCGCCGGCGCGCTCTACGGGTGCCTGGCATGAGATGCCGGGAATATCCGCAAGCGCCTGTCTATAGCGCGCCGCGATCTCGTCGCGTCGCTGCTGCATCGCCGTCAAGCGCTGCATCTGCACGAGGCCCATCGCCGCGGCGATGTCCGCCATATTGTATTTAAAGCCGGGGCGCCGAACCTCGTAACGCCACGACCCGCCTTGCGTGTAGCGTTTCCACGCATCTTTATCCATGCCGTGCAAAGACAGCACGCGCGCTGCATCCGCAATCGCGTCGTCGTTCGTCAGCAGCATGCCGCCTTCGGCAGTCGTGAGATTCTTCGTCGCATAAAAGCTGTACGCGGCAAGATTGGAATGCGTACCGGACCACGTCCCGCGATCCAGCATGCCGGCTGCATGAGCGGCGTCCTCAATGAACGCGATACCGCGTTCCTTACAAAATGCGGCAAGCGCCGCCGCATCGTACGGACGGCCGGCATAGGGCATCGCGATGATTGCACGCGTTTGAGGCGTGAGCGCGGCCGCGAAATGCGGGACGTCTGCGGTAAGCGTATCTGGATCGACGTCGCAAAACACCGGCCGGGCCCCTATTTCAAGCGTGCATTGTGCGCCGGCCACAAACGTCAGCGACGGCATAACGACGTCGTCACCCGGCTGTACGCCTGCGGCAAGCAACCCGACGTGCAGCGCGGCGGTGCAGCTGTTCAGGGCAATCGCGTGCCGCACGCCGGCAGCGGATGCAAAGAGCTCTTCGAACTGGCGAACCTTTGGACCCGTGGTTAGCCAACCATTGCGAATGCATTCCTCAACGGCGGCTGCTTCCGCAGCTCCCGTTTCCGGACGGCAATAAGGCAAAAACGACTCACGCATGCTGTTGGGCGATCCTCACGTTTGGAGCGGGCACGGGTTGCGGCGCGGTGGCGTTGCGAGCGAGGTTAACGAGCATGAATGCGAGCCACGAGCACTTCACGATCATGATGTCTGCAAAGAGTCCCGCAACGAACAGTCCCAGAATCGACGCTTCTAGTGAAAGACGGATTGGATATCGAGCGTCGTCAGAACCGACGTGACGAAGCGCGCGGAACTGCGTGTACCAGCCGAAGAGGAGCAACGCTACGCCGATAATTCCGAGCTCGACCGCGTGGCCGACGAGAATGTTGTGCGAATCGTGGCTCCAGCCGATGTCGAGCGGCTGAAAGACCTGAAGAAACACGCGGTTGTACGCCTGCGTAAAGTTATCGAAGCCGGCGCCGTACAACCAATTGTGTTTGAACGCGAGCCAGCCGACGTGCCAGATGCTCAAACGTCCCGCGCCGCCGTCGCTCAGCGCTTGCGTCCAGCGCGATGAGAGCGACGGACCGTAGAATACCGCTGCTATCACACCGAGCACTCCGCATACGCCGGCGAGTTTCCATCGATGCGGATCGCGCAGCACCAAATATCCGACGCCTGCCAGGATACCGAGCTCGGGTCCACGCGCACCGGTCAAAATAACGGCAATGAGAATAATGCCAACGCCCAACAGCGAAATCGCGCGTCCAAAGAAATTGCGGCTCCATGTGGCGTTGGTAATCGCGATCAGCACCGGTAAGATAAGGGCTGTCGACAGGAAATCCGGATTCCAGAAATAGTCTTTCGTGCGCAGATACATGCGGTCTTGATGCTGCGCGATACCGCTATGCGCCAGATACAGAAGGTAGAGGGCCGCAAAAACGCCGCCGACCGCAGTAAATTTCAGTGTCGTCAGCAGCTCGCGATCGCTGGGCCGAATCAACGAGATGACGGCGTACAATCCGAAGAGTTCGAGAGCCGTGGGCAGCAATGTGAGCGTGAGGTTCGAGTCGATTGCCCAAAATGCGCTGGCAACGATCCAGAGCGTGTACACAAGCCAAACCGCCACGGAAACGTCGGCATCGGCAAACCGTTTCTTTCGGATGCCGTAGAAAAGCAGCGCCGCCCCGCTTGCTGCACCGAGTGCAGCGGTCAGCGTTCCGCCGCTGCCGCCGCTGATTGCGAGCAGCGCGTCGAAAGGCGTGAGAAATGCGAAGAACCCAAACGGAAAGACGATTGGGCTCGTGATCGCAATGACGAGCATGACCGGCCCAAGAACCGCCGCAAGCGTCATGATGACGCCCGTCTTTGTGCCGTTGAGCGTAAGCGCGGCATACGCCGTGACGAGCCCTAAGAACGAGGTGATCGCGGCGCCGATAACGTTCGCGCGAAGTCCGGGGTGACGAAGATTACCTACCATAACATTATGTCTATGCTACCGTTGTTGGCGCGCCGGCGAGCAGTTGTAATCGACCCGAACGGCTTAGGGCAAGGGGCCTAGGGCGACGCCTCGAACAGCCGCCTGCCGTCACGGAGCAAGCGCATTGCGAAAGAGGCGTACGCTTGCAAGTCCACCACGGTCGGAACGAAAAGGTCCCGCCAATTCACCGACGCGGCAGACATGAAATACCCTAAACCGGCAAATTGTCCGACGACGTACCCGGCAGTGGATCCGATCGCAGCGCCTACCATGCCGTAGTGCCGGATCAATGCGATACTCGTTCCCAAGCAGACGGCAGCAGACAAGACGCCGAGCCATATCGAGATCTGCGGCCGTCCTAAACGGAGCGTAAAATAATTTGAGACCGGTCCACCGACCGCAAGCGCTAAAACGCCGATAAGCAAAATATCGAAAGCCGGCGCTACCGGAACGAACGCCTTGCCATAGAGCACGTTCAGGATCGGCTCGGCAAAGACGAAGAGCACCGCGCAAAGGATCGTGGCGATCAACAAATTATTTCGGACGCAGCGCGCGGTCAGTAAACTCGAGCCGCGCAGATCCAGCGTAGCGATGTGCGGCGATGCAACGAACGAGGCGGCCTGCGTTGGAAGTAAAAGCGTCTCTGCGACCGTAACCGCTATGCCGTACATGCCGAGCGCCGCCGGTGTAAGCATTAGCGCGACGGCATACAGGTCGGCTCGGTAGTTCAAGAGTGTAACGACATACGCCGAACTTACGTGCATGCCGAACGTCGCGTACTCTTTCACGCCGATGCGTTCGGTGCCGGTTAGACGTTTGCGGGCGTCGTTCAAGGTATAGAGCAGCGCGAGGACGCCCGCAACTGTCGTGCCGGCAATCCATGCGGCAATCCCTGCGCCCGGCGTACGCTCCACGAGGAACAACGCGATTCCGACTCCCGTTATCGTCAGGATAGCCGGCAAAGCGGCGAAAACGCTGGAGTAGCGGACATTCTTTATGCCTAGTGCATAACCCGTAGCGATATTGAGAAACGCCATTGCCGGCAGCACGCTCATCGCCGGCCACAGCGTCCATCGCGCGCTGAAGATCGTAAGGGGTACGAGTGCAACTGCGGCTATCGCCACCCATGCAGCTGCGCAAGTAAAAATCGTGCGGAAAATCTGCGGTCCAGGTTTACGGTTGAGCAGAAAATAGCTCGTTGCGCTTCCCAAGCCGCCGAAGATAGATGCGACGAGCGCAGCTTCTATGCCGGGAAGCGCGTACAAACCGCGGCCGCCTGGGCCAAGGGCTCGGGCCGTTAAAATCGCGAGTCCCGCCGACAGCGCGACATTGGCGAGCCGTACGCCGAATGTGAACAGCCCGTCGTACATCACGCGGTGGGTTCGCTCAAACTGCACGGTGGAAGAGCACCTCGGCTATTGTTTTAAACAAGATGGCTGTGTCGAGTACGATTGACGATCGCTCGACGTAAAAGAGATCGTAGGGAACGACTTCGGTGACGTCGCTCGGATCGAGGTTCCGCTTGCAATAGAGCTGCGCCCATCCGGTTATGCCCGGCGGAACGACGTGACGCTGGTCGTAATAGGGTAACTGTTCCGCGAACTTGCGTGCGAACTCGACCATTTCCGGGCGCGGACCGACGATCGACATGTCGCCGCGCAGCACGTTGAAGAGCTGCGGAAGCTCGTCGATGCTCGTGCGGCGCAGAAACGCACCGGCGCGCGTAATTCGCGCATCGCCGGGGCGCGCCCACTCGGCGCCCGCGTCGCGTTTCATCGTCCGGAATTTATAGAGCACGAAGGTGCGGCCGTCGCGTCCGATCCGTTGCTGTGTGAAGAGGACGGGCATTCCGGATTCAGCCGCTACGGCGATCGCTGCCGCAAGCATAATTGGGAAGGTCAAAATCACCGCGGCAAGCGCGATCGCCACATCGAAGCACCGTTTGGACCAAATGAATCCGGGCGATTCGCGATCCCGCCAACCGTACAGCGTGATCGATGGAATTCCGGCGTAAAGCTCCCGATCCGGCCGCCGCTCCAAATGCATTCGAACGCGGAAGACGGACGTACCTATCGCGGACAACAGCAGTGCAACGGCGATAGAAGGCAGCGGCACGTCACCTACGGCATATAAAATAAGCGCACAAGGCGCCGCAGCGAACAACACTGCCGTGCATGCATAGTACACTTCATCTCGCGCATACAGCGCGTACGATCGCCGGTACAGGCCGCATAACCAAAAGCTTCCGCTGATTATCGCGGCCATAACGACCGCGGCTGCGAAAGGATTGGGCGCAGCAAATAACGCTATTAATGAAAGGAAGAAAGTAATGACCGCGTCACCCGATGCGAGGATGGCACGCCAGCGCGGAGATATACGTTCCGGGCAGTCGGTCGTGCGCTGGTGCGTGAAAGCCGCCGCCTCCGTTACTTGCGTTACCATGGCGTCATCGAACCCCTTGCGTAGTTAGAGCGCGGCGGACGTTCCGGATCGCTCTGATAGGCGATTTCTCAAGGTGCACTTCACGGTACTCAATCTCACGCGCGCCGAGATCGCGTTTGAAGCGCGCGACGCCGGGGAGCCCTTCGCTGGATCCCAAATTGTACCACTGCATTCCGCGCTCTGCGGCAGCTCGCAACAGCGCATAATTCAGCGCGTTACTGGGCCGCAGGCGCCCATATTCTGTAAGCATGGCAGCACTCCAGAAAAAGAATTCGGTTGAACCGTAAAACACGACGCCTCCGGCAATCGGATTGCCGTCGACTCGCGCAAACCAAATCTCAACGTCACGCCCGCCGTGACGCACGAGCGCTTCAATCAGAGCGCGGCGTTCCGTCGGCTCGGGTATTCCCCAGCGCTTCGCGGATTCGCAGAGCAGCGTAAAATACGTGTCTACCGCATCCGGGCCGGTTGCGAGCTCGCATGTCACGCCCCGCCGAGCGGCTTGTCCGGCCATCCGGCGGTACGTGCCATCAACGTTTGCGAGTGCGAAATCAAGCCCGCGCGAGAGATCTACAACTGCGGTTTCGTGAGGAACGCCGGAAGCATTCAAAGGTGCGGGCCCGAGCGGCCACGGCACGACAATTGCAACGTGGGCATAGCGCGCGACTTCTTCCAGCGCTTGCTGCATCTCGCCGGCCGATGCGAGTGTCCCGTCTTCTCGCATGAAACAGGTGTAGCCCCCGAGCGGAAACGCGTTGATGCGTCGCAGGCCGAAAGCTCCGCCGCGCATCTGCATGACCGGAAGAAAGATCGCCGGCCCGCGTTGTGTGTCGATACGAAGCAGCGACGGAACGAGATTCGGATAGACTTCCGCCAGCGAGAGAGCCCAGGCAGGCCGCGCAAAGAACGTCGGCGCAGGATGTTCGGCGTCGAACGCCTTCCAACGATCCATCCCGAGACGCTCGATCACAACGTTTCTCCTGCGAAGCGTGCATGATGGCCCACAGCGTCGTCCCACGCTTGTGCGATCGTTTGCATACACGTTTCGGGCGCGTACCGGCGACGAATGAACTCCGCCGCATCTTGCTGCGGACGCAACTCTCCGCGTTCGTGCATCGCCAAGAGTTGGGATATCTCGTATTCCATATCCTTAAAACTTGCAATGCGCCGGATAAACGAGAACGGCTGCGTCCAAAGCACGTGGCGGCCGTACGAGAGCGCCTCCAGAACCATTAGCGAGAGGCCGTCGCGCGGCGTAAAACGGATCATCGCCGTCGCGTGTTTATAGATCTCCGACATATCGCCACGCCAGCCGAAGTCTTCGACCTCGACTCCGCGCGGGGCGTTCAAATGGCCGCCGCCGACAATTAAGTACTTGACGGGTTTGTCGCGCAGTGCGCGCATAAGCCGCTCGAATTGCCTGCGACCGTAAAAATCCGCACGCGTACGCGGTACATAGAGCAAAACGGTGAACCGCTCCGGAAACGGTGCGCACGAGGCGGGCTGTAAGCGCGGCGGCAGCGGCGCGATGCGTGCGTTGAATCCAAGGTGTTTCAACTCTTCGGCAGTCCACGCAACCTCGGCGAGATGCGACACCTTGGGTCCTGACAGCAGCGCCTGCAATTTCGGATCTTGCCGAAGTTTGGCGATATCGGAACCTACCCAATGGATGACGCGAGGTTTGTGCAAGAAGCGTGCGATTCGATGCAACAGGACGTCGCTGGGAGCGCTGCCGATCGAGTACCAAACGTCGGACGTAAAAAGCCCAACGATCGATGTGAGCAATTCGAGCCGCGAGTTGGTTCGAAGCAGACGCGTATCCCACTGCGGCGTTACGGCCCGCGCCTGACCGGCGATATCGCCACAGAAGAGTCCCAGGCCGGAGATTGCTACGCAGCGATTGGCTTCGGTGCTTTTCAACGATTGCTCCGCAACGGCACGGTCGAGCCGGGCTTCGAAGCGCGCAGCCGTTTTGGCGCGTGAAAAGTTGGCAAGCACGAAGTCGCGTCCCTCAGTATTAAGCTCAAGTTTTCCTCCCGCGTGCAGCTTACGCAGGCGGTTGATTTCCTGGAAAACGTCCTTTTCGGTGTGCGCGGTGCGCACGTGCGGAAACTCGTAATTCCATACAACGTGCCGCGCACGTGCAAGCGCCTCGAGCACCAGCATGGACTTACCGTCGTGCTTCGGCACGCGCAGAAGGACAGTTGAATCGTCTATGCGTTGCTGCATGTCGTCAACGTGACCGCAAAACGTCACGTTCGGCGGCGCGGCCGCGTCGGCACCGCCATTACCCACAACGGTGAATTGCACGCCGGGCAGCGCCTTGGCTACGCTGTAGACGCAGTCCGCGCCGTAAAAATCTCTGCGCGGTTCGGGGAGATACGTCAGAACGCGGAATTCCGCCGGTAACGGTTTCACGGGGTCGCCGGGACGCACCGCGGTCAGTGGTTCGTATTCAACGTTCAGCCCGAGCAACGCCAGTTCGTCGACAAGCCACGGACCATCGGAGACGTGATGAAAGCGTTCCTGTTTGATAACTTGCAAGTCGAACGGATTCGCTTGCGCCTGCATGACGTCGCTGCCGGCCCAAATGACAACGATGGGGATGTTGTATCTGCGCGCTGCAGCAATGAGTGCGGCGTTCGGTGCCGGACCGCCAAAGGAGATGAGTGCGTCGGCGTTGCGAAGCGCCAAAAGCGCGAGAATCGTCTGGCCTCGTTTCTCACGAAACGCATGCAGCTCCCAACGAGAGGAATGCTCGTTCATGAGGTCCGCCAAAAATCTGGCGTAATACTGCAATCCCACAACGATTGCGCGTTTTTTGTGTGTCATCCGCGGTTCACCGGCTCGCCCAAATGGAAGAGCTCGTTCGGTGTCATCGGACCGGGATGTTCCCAGCGGATGATGCCGTTTCCATCAACGAAGATCGTCGTCGGTATCAGACGCGCACCCAAGATGCTATGCGTGACGTTCCGTGCGTCGATCACAACGGGAAACGTTAAATGAAACTCGCGCGCGAACGCCGCGACGGTCGCGGCGTTCTCTTGCTGATCGATCGCGATTACGCCGATGCCCTCCGTGCGCAAATTGTCCGCGGCGCGAGCAAACGCCGGCATCTCGTCCCTGCACGGCCCGCACCACGTAGCAAAAACGTGAATGATTTGCGGCCTGCCGTCAGGCTCGAGCGTATAAGCATCTCCCGACAACGACGAGAGGCCGATCGGTACGAGGCGATCGCCTGCGCGCAACGTTTCCGGAGGAAAGAAATGGTGCCACACACGCACGCCGGGCACGAGCGCCACTATCGCTGCAGCGGCTATCCACCAGCGAGCACGGACAACCTTCATGGCTTCGTTGTAGCAAAAATGCCTTACGATACGCGTGACCTAGGCGAGCGAATCGCGTTGGGACTCCTGCACTAACGGGGGGTGGGGATGCCGACCTTTTCCTCAACGTGCCGGGACGATACCCTCTCACGAGGGCGGAGCAGCCCCGCGTACGATAAGCAAAAACGCGCTGAAAGTGGTGAATTCTGTGCTACGAAAACCGAATCGTATCGCCGGCCTTATCGTGGCCTTTGTGTTTGCGGCTGCAAGCACGGTGGCAACGGCTATGGGCGCGGCAGACGAAACGGTCATCCATCCCGGCGACCAGCTCAGCGTTCAGGTCTATGGAGATCAAACTCTGACGCAAAACGTCACGGTGCTCAATGATGGAACGATCGCTTATCCGCTCATCGGACAGGTGGCTGTAGCGGGCAAAACGCCTTCGCAAGCGGCCGATATCTTGAAGACGCGCCTCCTTAAATATGTGCGTCATCCCGTCGTCAACGTCGCGATTTCGCAGTTAGCTCAACCGACCGTCCTCGTGCTTGGCGATGTCAAAAGCCCCGGGAAATACCCGCTGCGCTCGGATGCGCGCGTTTCAGACGCGATCGCGGCAGCAGGCGGGTTGGGTGACATCAACGGCGACTATCCGGAAGCCCGCGTATCGGATCCGAGCGGGCACGTTACGAACGTCTCTCTACAAAGACTGTTACGTACCGGCGACACGACGCAAGACGAGCGTCTGGGGGAAGGCTCGGTCGTCTACGTTCCTGGTCCGGTGCAGTTTTATGTGAATGTCACCGGTGCCGTCGATCATCCCGGACCGATCCAGGTCAACCAAGGCGACAATCTCGCTATCGCGATTGCAAAAGCCGGTAACAGCGCAAGCGCGCAGTCCGATCTCAATCATATCCGGCTGATTCGCACCAGTTCCGACGGCAAACAGCAGACGCAAGAGATCAATCTCTACGAAGCGCTCGAAGACAAAAATCAGGCGGCAAATGTCGCGTTGCAGAAAGGCGACACGATCTACGTGCCTCAAACCCGTACCAGTAAAGCCTCAAACTACGCGACAGGCATCCTGTACATTCTCTCACGCTTCATTCCATAACCCGGAGGACGAATTCGAACATGCTATCGCTGCCCGCCGGACAACCGGCGACGACGAACGCAACGGAAACGACGCAACAGATCAGCGGTATCCTCCGCACGCTGCAGCGCCGGGTCCGCCCGATGATCGCGATCTTCCTCGGGTTTATCGCGCTCGTGTTGATCTTCTCACTCTTGGTGCCGAAGAGCTACACGACCGACATTAAAGTGATCGCAGGCAGTTCGACCTCGGCCGGCGGGTCCGACAACTCGAATACCCAGCTGCCGGTCCTCAACGCTTTGCTTGCCGCTTCGGGCGTGCAGAGCGCAGAGACGTACGTTGAACTCTTCCAGGAGACTCCGGTCGCACAACAAGTCGCGCACACGCTCGGATTGCACATGGGGTCGGGCGAACTGCTCAGGCACGTCAACGTCAAACCGATCACGAACACGTCCATCGTCGACGTGTCGGTGACGTGGTCGAATCCGAAGACCGCTGCGTTAGTCGCCAATACCTTCGGTCAGGTCATCGTCGATCGTCAACGTCAACTCGTTGCCTCGCAAGCGCAACAGACTATCGACTTTCTGAAGACGAAGCTGCCTGCGGCGGAAAAAACGATGCACGATGCGCAGATGAAGCTTGCGAATTTCCAAGCCTCGCATCACATCACCGATATCACGGCGCAGACGCAGTCCTACATCACCGCGCTTGCGACGTTGGACGGGAACATCGGAAAGACGGAAGCCGACCAGCAGCAGGCAAGGGCGCAACTCGTAAGCGCCCAAGCGGCACTCGCGCATACGCCGCCTACGATAACCGGCGGAACGACCGTCGCTACGAATCCCGTGCTGCAGCAATTGGAAACGCAGCTCTCGCAAATCGACGTACAGTTGCAAACCGCCGAGAAGCAATACACGGATCAGCACCCCACTGTTATTGCGCTCAAGCAGCAAGAAGCGCAGCTGCGCAACGAGATCGCAAAACAGCAATCGACCGTCGTGGCAAACACGAATACGGTCCCGAATCCGTTGTACGAGCAATTGATGCAGCAACAAGCTTCGTATCAATCGCAGATCGCCGCGGACCAAGCGGAAATGAACACCATGAAGCGCCAGCGCCAGCAGATGGACCCGACTTTGCGCAATTTGCCCGCGCAAGCCGCGGTACTCGCCGATCTGCAGCGCAATGCGCAATCTGCGCAAGACGTGTACACCGCGCTTCAACAGAAGTATAATAACGCGAACATCGCGCGCGACACCGCACTGAGCGACGTTACCGTAACGCAGCCCGCTGCGCCGAACGCCGCACGCGTCTCGCCGAATATCATGCTCAATCTCATGCTGGGCATTTTGCTCGGCATTACGCTCGCGATCGTGGGTGCCTTCGTCATCGATTACCTTGACGGCAGCATCAAAGACGAGCGCGAAGTGGAAGAAGAGCTGGCACTCCCTGCGCTGGCGCACATCCCGCTGGTGCGCATGCGCAACGGCGTCGCCGCGCTGCCTTGGGTGCGCACGCTCACAGTCGAGTCGTTCCTGCAACTCGTCACCTCGATCAAGTATGCAAGCGACGCCAAACTCGAAACGCTCGTGGTTACCAGTCCTTCGCAAGGCGACGGCAAATCGACGATTTCCCTCAACGTCGCGTTAGCGATGGCCGAGCTGGAACCGCGCGTTCTGCTGATCGACGGCGATTTGCGGCGCGCGTCGATCCACAGTAAGTTGCACATGAAGAACGAGCGCGGACTTTCCGACGTATTGGTCGGCCGCGCGCGTCTACCGGAAGTCATTCAAAAAACCAAATATACCGGCCTGGACATTCTCACGAGCGGGACGCCCACACCCAATCCCATCAAGCTGCTCGAGTCGCCGCGCATGGACGATCTACTGCGCGAGGCCGTCGAGCATTATCGTTGCGTCATCATCGACACTGCAGCATTGAGCGTCAATCTGGATGCTGCGGTCGTGTCCCGTAAGGCCGACGGGACGATAGTCGTCCTCTCATCGGGTCAAACCGATCTGCGCGAGGCGAAGACTGCCCTGCGTCGCCTCTATCAAGTCGGAGTCAAAAACGTCCTCGGCTTCGTTCTTAACCGCGTCGTTCCACGCCGCTCGGATTATGGTGCGTACGAATTGGGCCCGGGCGACGCCGCGGTTGAAGAAGAGCCAATGATCACGGCATAGTGCATCGGACAGTTACAAAGACACTTGTGACAATTGAGCAGCGACGTACGACGCACGTGAAAGTACACGTAATAGAACCGCAGGAACTCTTCGTCTCCAGTCTGACCGAGGTCTTTCGCGACCTCGGTCTGACCGTAGACCGGTTCTCCGGCGAGCCCAATTTCAGGCAGTTGCTCGAAGAGCCGCCGGACCTGATGTTCATCGACGTGGACTTCACCGCGCAGGAGCCATTGAAGTTCATCACGCTTCTGCGCACCCTTTTGCCGAAGGCGCTCATAGCGGTCTATACAAGCATGCGTAGCGCGGAGTGGGCGAAGGCGTGCCATTTCTCGGGTGCTAATGCAGTTCTTACGAAGGCGGCGGATCACGATGAGATCGTGCGGGGTCTGCGGCAGATGATCGACACCGGCGAATTCACCGATGTGCGGCTTCGCGATTCCCTCTCTTCATGAGGTAAAGACGCCCTAGCAAGAAACGGCGACTGGGCCTGAGAACTCCAGCCGACCGTGACCGTTACCGATCTCCCGAAGCAGTACGACCCCAAAACTGTCGAGTCAAAACTCTACACCCGCTGGGAAGCTGCCGGCTACTTCCACACCGACCCAAGCCCGGACAGACCGCCCTTCATTATATGTATGCCGCCGCCCAACGTTACGGGACGGGCGCATCTTGGACACGGCTCGACGTATGCGCCGATGGACGCGCTGGTACGCTACCACCGGATGCTGGGAGACAACGCGGATTGGCTGCCCGGACTGGACCACGCCGCGGTTGCCACGGAAGCGGTCCTCGTCAAAGAACTCGCGCGGGAAGGGAAGACACGCGAGTCGTTAGGCCGCGAAAAATACCTCGAACGCGCGTGGACTTGGGCGCGTGAATACGGCGGGACGATCAACGAGCAATTCCGCGCGTTAGGCTTCGGACCGGACTGGGAGCGCAGCCGCTTCACGATGGACGAGGGGCTCAGCGCCGCGGTGCGCCGCGTGTTCGTTCAGCTGTATCGCGAAGGCCTCATTTATCGCGGTAAACGCCTCATCAATTGGGATCCGAAGGCGAAAACGACCATCTCGGATGCCGAAGTCGATCACATCGAACGCGACACGCATCTCTGGCGGATCAGATATCCATTCTCGCGCGGCGATAGTGCCGGCATAGAAGTTGCTACTACGCGTCCGGAAACGATGCTCGGTGACGTTGCGATCGCCGTGCATCCGAATGACGCGCGCTACAAACATTTGATCGGCAAAACGGTGCTCGTCCCGCCGCTGCTCGAGCGCGAGATTCCGATCATCGCGGACGAAAGCGTCGAGAGTGCGTTCGGCACCGGTGCGGTTAAAGTTACGCCCGCGCACGATCCGACCGATTACGAGATCGGCTTACGCCATAATCTCGAGATGCCGTCGGTGCTCGATCTCGACGCGCGAGTCACCGGTGCCGAGATCGCGGTCGGCAGATACGAAGGCATGGATCGCTATGAGGCGCGCAAAGCCATCGTCGCGGATCTGCGGAACCTCGGACTCCTCGTAAACGAAGAGTCGTACCGTCACGCGGTGGCGGTGAGCGAGCGCACCGGCGAAATCATCGAACCGTTGCTCTCTCTACAGTGGTTCGTCAGTATGAAGCCGCTTGCGGAGCCGGCGTTGCAGGCGTACCGGGACGGACGTTTGCGTTTCATTCCCGAGCGTTACGGACGCACGTACGAGCAGTGGTTGGAAAACATTCGGGATTGGAATATTTCGCGGCAAGTGTGGTGGGGCCACCAACTTCCCGTGTGGTATACGCCGGACGGCGCAGTCGTGGTTGCCGAAACCGAAGAAGAAGCGTTGCAGATCGCACACAAAGAACACGGAACGCTGGAACTTCAACGCGATCCCGACACTCTCGACACCTGGTTCTCCAGCGGTATTTGGCCGTTCTCGATTCTAGGCTGGCCGCAGCAAACGCCGGAACTGAAGTACTGGTATCCTTCGCAAGTGCTCGTCACCGGATGGGAGATCATCTTCCTGTGGGTCGCTCGCATGGTGATGCTCGGTTTGAAGTTCATGGGAGAGGTTCCGTTTCCGGACGTGCTCGTGACACCGCTCGTCTTCGATGCACAAGGGCGCAAGATGAGCAAATCGCTCGGCAACGCGATCGATCCGATGGATCTGGTCGACAAATACGGCGCCGATGCGTTTCGCATGGGCATGATGCGGCAAATGCGTATCGAGGGGCAAGAGGTCCGCTTCCATGAAGCGCGTTGCGAAGAGGCGCGCAACTTCAATAACAAGATTTGGAATGCGACACGTTACGCGATGGCGCTTCCCGAACAGCTCCCGCGTGCAATGACGTTGCCGCCGGAGTCCAAGCTCACGCTTGCGGACAAATGGATTCTCACGCGTCTGCACGATACGGTCATAGCGGTGACCGGTTCGCTGAACGGCTACGATTTCGGCAGCGTTGCCGAAACGTTGTGGCGCTTCATTTGGTACGAACTGTGCGATTGGTATGTGGAGGCGACGAAGGATCCGCATTTGCTGCAAACGCGCGCCGCGGTTCTCTCGTTCGTGCTCAATCACGCGATGCGTCTGCTCCATCCCGTAGAGCCGTTCATCACCGAAGAAGTGTGGCTCACGATTCCGCACGACGGTCAAACGGTCATGACTGCGAGCTGGCCCGACCCGCTTGAAATTCCGGTGGATCGCGAAGCTGTCGAAGCGTTCGCGTCGTTGCAGCGGACGGTCGAGCGTCTTCGCAATTTGAGAGCGGAGATCGGCATGCAGCCGCGTGACGTGCTCACACTGGAAGTGCCGGCAAGCGTACCGGACGCCGTCGCATCGCTGATGGCGACGTACACATTCGGAAACGTCGAGCAGTTTGAAGCGGCTGGCTCGACGCTTGCCGAATCGCTTGCCTTGGTGCAAGGGGTTGCGCCAAAAGGCGTGCTCGCCGAGCGCTATAAGAAGGAAGCTGTGCGCTTGCGATCGGAGGTCGAGCGCGGCGAAAAGAAGCTGGCGAACGAAAAGTTCGTAGCGAATGCGAAACCGGACGTCGTGGCGAAAGAACGCGAGAAGTTAGAAGGCTACCGCGGCGAATTGGCTCGCGTGCAAGCCGCTTTGGAGGAGATGGGAATATGACGGCTTCGACCGTGAAACGGCGCGTTCTCGTGGGAGCCGCCGAGATCGATCGGATCGTCGCGCGTCTCGCCCATCAGATTCTTGAACCCGAAGAGGCGCAAAACGGTCTGTACTTAATCGGCATTCGCCGTGGCGGCGAAGCGCTGGCGCAGCGCGTGGCCGAGCAAGTCGAACGAATCAGCGGACGCAAACCGCCCCTGGGTTTTCTCAACATCAATCTGTATCGTGACGATGAAGTGACGCATCAATTGCCGGAGTCGCAGATTCCCGGCGATATCGGTGGGAAGACCGTGGTCATCGTCGACGACGTGCTCTACACCGGACGCACCGTGCGTTCGGCGCTCGATGCAGTAACCGACCTTGGACGGCCCGCAGCGGTGCGTTTGTGCGTGCTCGTCGATCGTGGACTGCGCGAACTTCCCGTGCAAGCCGATTACGTGGGGCGCTTTATTCCGACGAGCCGGCGGGAACGCGTGGTCGTCAACGTGCAGGCACAGTCATCGGATAGCGATGAGGTAGCGATCGTTGCGAACGAGGCGTAGCCTTATCGATCTCGACGATCTGACGGCATCGGAGATTGCGTACATCTTCGAACGAACCGCCGATTTCGAACGCGAGCGTCCGGGACGTTTGCTGGACGGCGTTGCATGCGTAAACATGTTCTTCGAACACAGTACGCGCACGATGACCTCCTTTACGCTCGCGCAGCAGCGTCTCGGCGCAGACGTCATTACGATTTGGCCGAAGGAATCCAGTCTGGTCAAGGGCGAGACGATTGAAGATACGGCGATCACGCTTGCGGCGATGGGCGTCAGCGTGCTCGTGATCCGGCATCCGGAGCCGGGATTTCCGCGTCGCGTCGCCCTCGTGTTTGACGGGCACGTCGTTAATGCCGGCGACGGCGGACATGCGCACCCAACGCAAGCGCTCCTCGACCTCTATACGCTTCGCGAAGAGTTCGGAGATCTGCGCGGACGCCGGATCGTGATCGTGGGCGACGTGCTGCATAGCCGCGTCGCGCATTCGAGCATTGCGGGACTGCGAAATCTGGGAGCGCACGTGATTTGCGTGGGACCTGAAGGGTTTTTACCCGACGGCTTCATGCAGCCGAACATTGAGATTCAGCGCGACTTTGATGCGGTGCTCGGCGACGTAGACGCAATCGTGCTGCTTCGCATCCAGCGCGAGCGTTTCGAAAACATGCCGATCACCGACGACGAATACATTGCGAAATACCGCCTGGATGCCAAACGTCTAGCGCGTGTTCGCGAAGAGGCGATCGTCATGCATCCCGGCCCGTATAATCGCGGTGTAGAGCTCGATGATTCCGTGCTCGAATTCGCGGGCTGGCGCTACGCCAAGCAGGTGATGCACGGTGTCAGCGTCCGCATGGCGGTGCTCGACTTCCTCGTAAACGGCGCCCGGTCACTCGTAACACCGTAGATGCTGATTCGTAACGGCCGCCTCGTGGATCCGGCGCAACGGCTGGACTCTCACCTTGACGTGCGCTTGACCGGATCCGTTGTCGCGGAAATCGGCGAACATCTCGTTCCGGCCGCCGGCGAAGAAGTCGTCGATGCGAGCGGCGCATTTGTCGCGCCGGGGTTCATTGACATGCACGTGCATTTGCGCGAGCCTGGGAATCCGGAAAAGGAGACGATCGCGACCGGCACGGCCGCTGCGGCGGCCGGCGGATTCACCGCGGTTGCAGCGATGCCGAATACGAATCCCGCGATCGACACGCCCGAGCTCGTTCGGTGGGTGAAAGAGCGCGCGGACGAGTGCGGTGCCGTGCGAGTGTATCCCATCGCTGCGATTACTCTGGGCCGCAGCGGCGCGCAGCCCGTACAGTTTGCGGACTTGCAGCGCGCCGGTGCGGTCGCGTTCAGCGATGACGGCAGCACGATTATGAATGCGCGCGTCGAGGTCGACGCCGCTCTTGCTGCAGATAACAAGAAACTCTTCATTACGCATTGCGAGGACGCGCAGGTCAAAGGTGACGCGCCGATGACGCAAGCGCCGTACGCGCGTCTGGCGGAAGACATCATCATCGCACGCGACATTCTCATCGCGCAGTCATTGCAACACCGGTGGCATATCGCGCATCTTTCTACAGGTATGGGAGTGGAGCTCGTGCGCTGGGTGCGCTCGTTGCAGCAGGGTGCCCCGGTTACATGCGAGGTAACGCCACACCACTTGGTATTCACCCGAGACTTCGCGGCAGAACACGGCGGGAGAGGGAAAGTGAATCCGCCGCTCCGCTATGACGAAGACGTAAGCGCGCTTCGCGACGCCGTTCGTGATGGAACCATCGACGTATTCGCAACGGATCACGCACCGCACACGGAAGAAGAGAAGCGCGGCCTGCACGATGCGTGCGTAGGTTTCAGCGCACTCGAAATCGCTGTAGGCGCGTACGCGTATGCGCTCCCGGATTTGCCGGTGACGCGTTTCGTAGAATTGCTTTCAACAAACCCAGCGCGTATTTTGGGAATACCGGGCGGCACGCTCGCGGCCGGCTCCCCGGCCGACGTTACCATTTTTGCGGATCGTCCCTGGAACGTCGATCCGTCGCAGTTTTACTCCAAAGGCAAATCCACGCCGTTTGCAGGTTTGACGCTGCCGCGCCGCGCGATCGGAACGATCGTCGGCGGGACGCTCGTTATGCAAGACGGACGCGTTCTCTCACAGGTGCATTCAAAATGAAACCCGCAGCGCTTTTGCTCGCCGACGGCACACGCTTCGACGGCCACGGTTTGGATTTCGAAGGTCTCGCTCTTGGTGAGGCCGTCTTCTACACGGGCATGACCGGATATGAAGAAGCGCTGACGGATCCATCGTACGCCGGACAGATTCTCACGTTCACCTATCCGATGATCGGCAACTACGGAATATCAGGCAAAGTGGCGCAATATCCGCGCGCGTGTGTTGCGGGCGCGGTGATCAAGCGAATCGCGCAGCATCCCTCGCATTACGATTCGCGCATCGCGCTGCCCGCATGGCTCAACGAGCAGCGCGTTCCGACGATGGTCGATGCCGACACCCGCTCCATTACGATCACGCTACGGGAGCATGGAACGATTTGGGCCGCGCTTGCGGTCGGTGAAGAAGCACTCGAACAAGCCGAAACGCGGCTCACCAGCTTCGTGCGAACCGCAACGACGAAAGAGCTGGTGCCGAGCGTCGCTACGACAACCGAACACATCGAAGGCATGCCGAACGGACCGCGCGTCGTTTTGATCGACTGCGGCGTGAAGAAAGCGATCATTCGCGAACTGACCGCGCTCGGTGCGAACGTCACCGTGCTTCCGTATAACGCGACCGAAGCGCAGATCATGGAACACAATCCGGAGGCGGTGTTCATCTCGCCCGGGCCGGGCGATCCGACCGATCTGCCGCAGACGATCGACACGCTTCGGAACTTACTTGGTAAGCGGCCGATGTACGGCGTTTGTTTGGGACATCAACTGCTTGCCCTCGCATGCGGGGCAAAGACGTTCAAATTGCCCTACGGACATCGCGGCGGGAATCAGCCGGTGAAAGACGTCGAGCGCGACGAAGTTATCGTCACCGCGCACAACCACGGCTACGCGGTCGATGCAAATTCGATGCCCGCATCGCTGCAGCAGACGATGGTGAATCTCAACGACGGCACGAACGAAGGCTTCCGCCATCGCAACCTGCCGATTGCGGCAGTGCAGTTTCACCCCGAAGCTTCGCCCGGTCCGTTCGATGCGCGCCGCCTCTTCGCGCAATGGCTTCAAGATTTAGTATAGCTCTATTCATTCTCGTTTTTGCCGTGCTCGGCGTAGCCGCGCAGGCGCAGCAACTCGCGCGTTTGCATGTGCTGAGCTTCACGCTTACGACGGATACGCCGCGGCCGAAGGTCGAAGTACCGTTTAACGTTACGCTGACGATCCGCGTGCGCGAGAATGTCGGCGGGACGCTCGACAACGTGATCTTACCGTCGTTTACCGGCGCGGAGGAGCTCGGAGACGAACGCGTGTTTTCGAGTGGACCGGCCGGTACGGTGTACCGCGAAACGCTGCGGCTTGTGGCGCACGCGCGCGGTCCGCTTACAATCGGTTCCGCCTATTTCGACGCAATCGATGCGCGCGACGGTAAACCGAAGCGCTTTATCTCCAACGATTTGCACTTGCAGGTCGAAGGGGGACCGGCGCTCGACGTTTGGGAACCACTGCGCGTTGCGGGACGCGCACTCATCGAGCTGCTGCTGCTGGCGGCGGCGATCTTCGTGGTGGTTGCGATGTTCCGGCGCCGGCCTGCGCCTCGAGCTGAAGCGCAGTTGCCTGCGCCGGTTCCGGCGCCGAAACCGCCGGCTTCACCGGAAGACGTCTTGCAGCAGCGTATCGAGGAACTGCGCATACGCCGGGATCGTCAAGGTGTTTTGGCGGTGCGGGCCGCGCTGTGGAACACCTTGGGATCGAATGGCGGCGAAACGCTCGCGGACGTTCTGCGACGCCCGATGGCGCACGATCCGCGTATCAAGTCCTTCCTGCTGCGTGTCGAACGCGCGACGTTCATCGAGGACGCGCGTTTATCGGAAGCTGTTGACGACGTGCTGGCTGAAAGGGAACGTAGTACCGCATGATCGCTGTTCAGCCGCGCGCGCTCATCGACGCGCTTTCAAAGACGATTATCGGCCAAGAGGAAGTCGTCGAGTCGCTCGTGCTTGCGCTTATCGCGGATGGCCACGTTCTCTTGGAGGGCCCACCCGGACTTGCGAAGACGCTGGCGTGCCGCGCGCTCGCAGCCGCGCTCAGCGGTGAATTTAAACGCGTGCAATTTACGCCCGATCTGCTGCCGGCAGATATCGTCGGAACCCGCGTTTTTGATCAGCGCGAGGCGGTGTTCACGACGGTTCTGGGGCCGATCTTTGCGAATGTCGTGCTTGCCGACGAAATCAACCGCGCGCCGGCAAAAGTGCAATCGGCGTTGCTCGAAGCGATGCAAGAACGGCAAGTGACCATCGGTCCGCAGACGCATGTGCTTCCCGATCCGTTTATCGTAATGGCAACGATGAATCCGCTCGACGCCGACGGCACATACGCACTGCCGCTAGCGCAATTGGATCGGTTTTTGCTTAAAGTGCGCGTCGGATTCCCCTCGCATGCCGAGGAGCGCGCGATTCTCGACCGCTTTGCGATAGCGGATACGCAACCCGTGACTAACGCAGCTACACTTGATGACGTACGCGAATGGCGAAAAGCCGCGCACGCCGTTCATATTGACGAGAAGATCAAGCACTACATCGTCGATCTCGTTACGGCGACGCGGCGCGAACAGCAGTACATCGAGCACGGCGCGAGTCCGCGCGCGACGCTTGCGCTGGCGTTCGTCGCACGTGCGAAGGCGCTTCTGGCGGGCAGAGATTTCGTCATCCCCGACGACGTGCGCAGCGTGGCGCCGCTTGCGCTGCGCCATCGCATCACGTTTAGCCATCGCTTGCTGATCGATCGCGCGAACGGTGAAGACGTGCTGAACTCCGCGATCGCGTCTATTCCCGCGCCGTGAGTGCCGGATGAATCCGTTGCGAGAGGCGCTCCTCCGCGGAAAGCGCCGCCCGCGCAACACGGGCGCCGGATCGCCGACACAGTACCGCGGCGACGGATACGAATTCGTGGAGTTGCGCGAGTACGTGCCCGGCGACGACGTTCGCCGCATCGATTGGGCCGCAACGGCGCGATCCGGCGAGTTACAAACGCGCGTAGTGCTCGAGGACGTCGCGCTGACGCTGGCGGCCATTCTGGATACGTCGCCATCGATGCAAGCCGGGCGGAAGCGGCCACTCGCGGTGAGCGCGCGCGAAGCGATGGATGTATGGTACGCCGCCGCCGAGGCGGGGGATCGCGTCGTCCGCGTATTCGCTAATGACATCGCGCCGCCGTTCGTCGATATGCAAGAATCCTTTTCGCTCTCGCGTGCGTTCGACGTTGCGGCAGCCGTGCTCGCACGCGGCACGGCGTTATTGGTCCTCAGCGATTTCTTCGACGACGTTTCGGACGACGTGCTGATATTGCTCGGCCGTCGTTTCGATTGCACCGCGCTTGTCGCGCGCGATCCCTGGTTTGACGATTTGCCGCTCGGCGGATTTGTGAAAGTGGCGGACGCGGAGACTGAGCAGTTCGTGCCGATTTTTATCGGGTCGCGCGAACGCGAAAACTACGCGGCGGCGGTACGCGAGCGCGAACGCGCGTTGCTGGACCGGTTGGAGCGGGCGAATTGGCGCACGGGTGTGTTCACCGAAGATGATGGAGGCACGGCGCTACTGCGCGCGTTCGCGGTGCGATGACGCTCCAGCGTCCTGAGTTTGTCGTTCTCGCAATTCTCGCGGCGCTCGCTGCGGCGCTCGCCTATCACATCGCACTGCGCCGGCGAAGCGCGCAAATGCTGCGCTATTCGAATGTCGCGTTTCTAGTCTCGGCGGTAAAAGCGCGAACCTGGCCGGCGAAGCTGTTGGGTATTGCCTTAGCGTTTGCCGCAGCACTGATCGTCTTTGCCTTTGCGGGTCCGCGAGTGCGTGCGGCCGTTCCCGTTGCGGGTTCGGTCGTGCTTTGTGTCGATACATCCGGCTCGATGACGGCAACAGATGTGGAACCGACTCGCGCCGATGCAGCTGTTGGCGCGCTAAAAGCGTTCGTGAACGCCGCCCCGGCGAATACTGCGGTCGGAATCGTTAGTTTCGCAACCGGCGCACAAGTTATCTTGCCACCGACGCGCGATCGCGATCAAATCCAATCCGCCGTAAACGACATACCTGCGCCGAACGGCGCTACTGCTATCGGAGACGCATTGCTCGCGGCGGAGCACGTTTTACCGAAGAGTGGACATCGCGTCGTGGTGCTTATTACCGATGGCGAAAACAACTACGGCACCGACCCCATGGGCGCGGCGCGCGAGCTTGCAGCGCATCACATTCCGCTTTACACGATCGGCATCGGCACGAACTCGGGCGCGCTCATTCCAGGGACGCTGCAAGCGGCCGGAATCGACGAAGACGCGCTCCGCGCGTATGCGGGCGTTACGGGCGGCGCGTACAGTCGCGCGGACAACGCCACGCAGCTGCGCACCGCGCTGGCACGGCTCGGGCGCATCACTGCGTTCGAACGCCGGAACGTCGACGTCTCGCTCCCCGTCGCCGAAGCGGGAGCCCTGCTCATGGTCCTAGCCTTCTTGGGCGGGTTGGCCGCGGGACGGTATCCTTAGCGCCTTTTCTCTCCCAGCGGCGGACAGGTATAACGATAGAGCCCATGTGTGGAGTCGCCGGTATCATCGCTCGCCGGCCGGAGTCCCGCGCCTTGCAGCGGGTGCCGGCTGTCGCAGATTCGCTTTATCATCGCGGTCCGGACGGCGGCGGATTTCTGACCTTCGCAGATAACCGCGTCGAGGTAGCGCGCGAATGGCATGGATCCGAACGCGCGGAGACTGTATTCGTCCACCGCCGCCTTTCAATTCTCGATCTGCACGAAACCGGCGATCAGCCGATGCAGTATGCCGATGGCCGGTACTCTCTCGCCTTTAACGGCGAAGTGTACAACTACGTCGAGCTTCGCGGGGAACTCGAACGGTTAGGCCACCGGTTCCGCTCGAGCGGCGATACCGAAGTCGTGCTGGCCGCGTATGCGCAGTGGGGTGCGGATGCATTTCGCCGGTTTACCGGCATGTTTGCGTTTGCGTTGCTGGACGCCGCGCGGCGCAAAGTGGTGCTTTGCCGGGATTATTTCGGCATCAAGCCCTTGTACTATTCGGCTGACGGTGAAGCGCTGTACTTTGCTTCCGAGCTGCCTGCGCTGATGGAATTCGTGCCGGCGCACCGAGACGTCGACGCCGCACAACTTTACCGGTACTTGCGCTACGGGATTACCGATGATGGCGCGTGCACGCTCTTTTCGAACATCCATCAATTACCGGCCGCCCATTACGCCGAGATCGATCTCGACGGAGCTATAGAGCTTCGCCCGCAGCCGTACTGGCAGCCGTCGGTGCAGACGCGCACCGATATTTCGTTTGAAGATGCTGCAGGTCAAGTGCGCCGTCTATTCCTGCAAAACGTTGCCATGCATCTGCGCAGCGACGTCCCCGTCGGCTCGGCACTTTCGGGCGGCATCGATTCGTCCGCCGTCGTAGCGGGGATGCGGCATCTCGATGATTCCGTCGAGCTCCATGCGTTCAGTTACATCGCGACCGGCTCGCCGCTCAATGAGGAGCACTGGGTCGATCTGCTCGCTGAGCACGCACGCGCGACGGTGCACAAAGTCTACCCGGAAGCGCCCGAACTTGTCGACGAACTTTGTTCGCTGAGCATCGCGCAGGGTGAGCCGTTCCGCAGCACGAGCATCTACGCGCAATACCGTGTCTTTCAAGAAGCAAAACGCGCGGGCATCAAAGTCATTCTCGACGGGCAAGGCGCGGACGAACTGCTCGCCGGGTATCGATCCTATCTTGGTGTCCGCCTCGCATCGCTGATTCGAAGTGGAAATCTTGCGAAGGCCGGCGCTTTTTTACGCCGCTGCGTGGCGCAACCCGGCGTCTCGGCATCCTATCTCGTGCAAAAAGCGGCGGAGTATTTGCTGCCGCAAGAAGTACAAGGGCCGCTGCGCAGGCTCGTTGGCAAAGAGTTGATGCCGCCCTGGCTCAACGAATCGTGGTTCCGGCGCGAGGGCGTAAATGGAGAGCACCTCCGGCGCCCACGCGGCGAGTCGCTTCTGAAAAGCGAACTGCTGCGCGATCTGCGCACGACCAGTTTGCCGGCGTTGCTGCGCTACGAAGATCGGAACTCGATGGCGTTCTCCATCGAAAGCCGCGTGCCGTTCCTTACGCCGGCGCTCGTCGAGTTTATTCTGAGCTTGCCGGAAAGCTATATCGTCGGCGACGACGGCACAACGAAACGCGTTTTTCGCGAAGCGATGCGCGGCATCGTTCCGGACGCGATCCTCGATAGGCGTGACAAAATCGGATTTGCGACGCCGGAAGAGCAATGGATGCGCAGATTGGACGGATGGATCCGAAAATTGCTTGCAAGCGATGCGGCACGCAGCATTCCGGCGCTCGATATCGGGCGCACCCAAGATCTGTGGCAGGCGACCGTTGAGGGCAAACGCCGTGATTTCGAGATATGGCGCGCGCTCAACGTGATTCATTGGAGCCAGCAGTTCAACGTAACGTACGCCTAGAAATCCTTTCGCGTGTCTGATTTCGACATCACCACGCTGCGGCGGACGTACGATCGTGCGGAACTGCTGGAAGAAACCGTTTTGCGCGATCCGATCGCGCAGCTGCTGCAGTGGCTGCAAGACGCCAGCGCTGCCGGTTCAGTTGAGGCGAATGCCATGTGCCTTTGCACGTGCGTCGACGATCAGCCGAGCGCGAGAATGGTGCTGCTGCGCGGATTGGATGAACGCGGCCTCGTCTTTTTCACCAGTTATTTCAGCCGCAAAGGACGAGAGCTCGCGGAGAACCCGCGCGCTGCCGCGGTGTTCTATTGGCCCGAACTGCAGCGCCAAGTGCGCGTTGAGGGCGACGTCGACCAATTACCGGAGGACGAATCCGACGCGTATTTTGCGAGCCGCCCGCGCGGCCATCAAATAGGCGCGTGGGCCTCGGAACAAAGCGAAACAGTAGAGAACCGCGACATTTTGGATCAGCGTGTTCTCGATTATTCGGAGCGATTCGAAGGCGAGGATGTGCCGCGTCCGCACTCGTGGGGCGGCTTTATCGTACGGCCCAGGCGCATCGAGTTTTGGCAAGGGAGGCCGAACCGCGTTCACGACCGCCTCGAATTCGAACGCACGGGCGCCGGCTGGGCACTGCGGCGGCTTCAGCCGTGACCCGCGACCGGGTTCTTGTACCCCTTCGGCCCTGTGGCGGCCAAAACGACCCTGGATAAAATGCCTACAGATGGCGACATATCTGGTCACCGGTGCCGCGGGGTTCATCGGCTCGGCTCTCGTGCGCGAACTGCTCGAACGCGGTGAACGCGTTCGCGCGGTCGACAATTTCAAAACCGGCAAACGCGAGAACCTCGATGGGTTTTGGAACGACATCGAATTTGAAGAGATCGACGTCAATAACGTCGACCGCCTCGTAAACTTCTGCTCGGGCGTCGATTGCGTTTTGCATCAAGCGGCGATTCCGTCGGTGCCGAAGTCCATCGCGGATCCGCTTACGAGCCACCGTGCGAATATCGATGGAACGATCAACACGCTGCTCGCTGCCCGCGATGCCGGCGTGCGGCGCTTCGTGTACGCCGCGTCATCCTCGGCGTACGGCGACACGCCGACGCTTCCAAAACGCGAAGAGATGAAGCCGAATCCCATCTCTCCATACGCGGTCCAGAAACTCGCGGGCGAACTATACACGTCCGTCTTCCACCGGGTGTACGGAATGGAGACGGTCGCACTGCGGTACTTCAACGTCTTCGGTCCTCGCCAAGACGCAAACAGTCAATACGCCGGCGTGCTGGCGAAGTTTATCACGCTAATGCTGCAAGGAAAGCAGCCCGCAATCTACGGCGACGGCCTGCAAAGCCGCGACTATACGTACGTCGATAACGTCGTTCGGGCGAACATCCTCGCGTCGCAAGCAGCTGCGGATCGTGTCGCGGGACGAACGTTCAACGTTGCAACGGGCGTGCGATATACGCTTAAAGAAGTCTTCGAATTGCTCAAAGACGTGACGGGATACGCCGGTGAACCGCGCTACGACGCCGATCGCGTCGGCGACGTGAAACATTCGCTTGCAGATATCAGCGCGGCGAGCGAAGCGTTCGGCTACGAGCCGATCGTCGAGTTCAAAGAAGGGCTAGGGCGTACGGTGGCTTGGTACCGCGACCAGACGCGGGAAGCCACTAAAGTCGGCCAGGGGGTTTGACCTCCCCCGCCTAACGTGGGGCGTCTAGGATGCCCCAACGCAACGTTCTCGTCATCGGCTCCGGGCCCATCGTGATCGGCCAGGCCGCCGAGTTTGATTATGCCGGCGTGCAAGCTTGCCGTGCGTTGCGCGAAGAAGGCCACCGCGTCGTTCTCGTCAATTCGAATCCCGCAACGATCATGACCGATCCCGAAGTTGCGGATGCGGTCTATCTCGAGCCGCTCACCGTCGCTTCGATCGAACGCATCATCGAGCGCGAACGTCCGGATGCGTTGCTGCCGACGTTAGGCGGCCAAACAGGCTTAAATCTCGCGGTCGAATTGCATGAAGCCGGCGTTTTGGAACGCTACGGCGTCGAGTTGCTTGGAACGCCAGTCGATACCATCAAGCTTGCTGAAGATCGCGAACGCTTCAAAGAGAAGATGATCGAGATCGGCGAGCCGGTGCCCGTCAGCGCGATCGTTACGAACATCGACGAAGGCGTCGCATTCGCAGAGGTTCACCGGTATCCGCTTGTGGTTCGCCCCGCATATACGCTAGGCGGGACCGGCGGCGGCATCGTCTACAACGAACGCGAGCTGCGCGAAACGCTCGAAACGGGCCTAGCGGCAAGCCTTATCCATCAGGTGCTGCTTGAAACCTCGCTGCTCGGCTGGAAAGAAGTCGAGTACGAAGTGCTGCGCGATAAGGCAAACAACTGCATTATCGTCTGTAACATGGAGAACATCGATCCCGTCGGCGTACATACCGGCGACTCGATCGTCGTAGCGCCATCGCAGACGCTCTCCGATCTCGAGTACCAAATGTTGCGTAGTTCGAGTCTCAACGTGATTCGGGCGCTGAACGTGCAGGGCGGCTGCAACATTCAATTTGCGCTTCATCCGGAACGCAGCGAGTACCGGATCATCGAAGTGAATCCGCGCGTCTCCCGCAGCTCTGCGCTTGCAAGCAAAGCGACGGGCTATCCGATCGCAAAAATCAGTACGCGCATAGCGCTGGGACAGACGCTCGATGAGATTCCGAATCCCGTCACCGGCGTAACGAAAGCGGCGTACGAGCCGACTCTCGATTACGTCGTGGTAAAGATTCCGCGCTGGCCCTTCGACAAGTTCCCGCTCGCCGATACCTCGCTCGGCACGCAGATGAAATCGACGGGCGAAGCGATGGGCATCGGGCGCACGTTTCAAGCGGCGCTGATGAAAGCGATTCGCGGACTCGATCTCAAACGCGAGACGCTCACGGGCAGCGGCCTTGCCGAGTGGAGCGACAAAGAACTCGAAGCGGTGATTGCAAAGCCGAACCACGAACGGCTCTTCGCGGTCGCCGAAGCTCTGCGCCGCGGCATTACGATCGAACGAATTGTGGAACTCTCCGCGATAGACAAGTTTTGGCTGTACGAACTTCGCGAACTTGTCATGCTTGAAGATCGCCTTCGCGGTACCCCACGGAGCGCGGACCTGGCGCAAGCGCTCGAATCCGGGTATTCGACGAGCGTGCTACGCAGCGCCGGACAGAACGGCGTTGCGTCACACAACGGCATTGCGTTCCGTATGGTCGATACCGCGGCTGCCGAGTTTCCCGCGAAGTCGCCGTACTATTACATCGCGCACGGCGAAAGCGACGAGATGCGCGCGTCTTCGCGGCAAGCAGTAGTCGTCGTCGGGAGCGGACCGATCCGCATTGGCCAAGGCATCGAATTCGACTATTCATGCGTGCACGCGGCCTGGGCGCTGCGCGAAGCGGGATGCTCGCCCGTGGTTATCAACAACAATCCCGAAACGGTTTCGACCGATTTCGATATCTCTGACGTGCTGATTTTCGAGCCGCCCGGCGCTGACGAAGTGGAGGCGGCATACCGCGCAACGAACGCGCGAGGCGTGATGCTTGCGTTCGGCGGACAAACCGCGATCAATTTGGCGGACGAACTCGCACGCCGCGGCGTCACGATCGTCGGCAGCGATCGGCGCAGTTTAGACATGGCGGAAGATCGCGAAAAATTCGACGCGGCATTGCGCCGGCTGGGCGTCGCACGCCCGGAAGGCAAAGCCGCACGATCGTTCCGCGAAGCGCGTGTCATCGCGCGCGAACTCGGCTTTCCGGTGTTGGTGCGGCCGTCGTACGTGCTTGGCGGACGCGGCATGGAAGTCGTGTACAACGAAGGACAGCTCGCGTCGTATGCGGAGTCGGCGCCTCCGATTCTGCCCGATGCACCGCTGCTCGTCGACAAATACTTACGCGGACTCGAAGTTGAAGTGGACGCCGCATTCGACGGCGACGATATTCTCATTCCCGGCGTCTTCGAACACATCGAGCGCGCGGGCATTCACTCGGGCGACTCCATCAGCGTCTATCCGACGCAGACCGTCTCCACTGAAATGGAGCAGCGCATCGTCGACGTTACGACGGCGATTGCGCGCGAATTAAACATCCGCGGCCTCATAAACATTCAGTTCGTCATCCACGAAGGCGCACTATACATCATCGAAGCGAACCCGCGCGCGAGCCGAACTGTGCCGATCATTCAAAAAGCGACGGGCGTAAATCTGGTCGCGGCTGCAACGCGCATTGCGCTCGGCGAGAAGCTGCGCGATATGCCGTACGGAACCGGACTGATTCCACGCGCGCCGTTCGTCGTGGTGAAAATTCCCGTGTTCTCCTTTGCAAAGATGCGCGGAGTCGAAACGATTCTTGGACCGGAGATGAAGTCCACGGGCGAGGTGCTCGGCATCGACGACACGTTTGCGGGTGCGCTGCGAAAGGGCTTCATCGGCGCGGGCGTGCGTCTTCCCAGTGAAGGCGGACGCATTCTGGTCTCGATTGCGGATGAAGAAAAAGAAGAGTCGATCGCGGTGTTGGAGCGCTACGTTGCGCTGGGACACCGGCTCATCGCGACGCCGGGGACGCGTGAATATTTAGAGGCGGCAGGCATCCCGAGCGAGCAGATCAATAAGATTGCTGATGGCTCCCCGCACGTTTTGGATTTGATTCAGGAACGGCGCGTCGATCTCGTGATCAACGATGCGCAAGGTCCCAGACAGATCTCCGACAACTACCGGATCCGGCGTGCGGCGGTGGAGGCGAATATCGCGTGTCTGACGAGCCTAGATACCGCTCGAGCTCTCGCGGAGGCGCTGGAAAACCAAGCCGGGCCGCCTCGCACGCTGCAAGAGTATCGATGCGCGCAGACGACAAGAAGCTCTCCGTAGGAGATCCGCGCGCGTTCGTGCTCGGCGGAAACGCCAACACGCTCGCGTTCGTCACAAGTTTGCGCGCCGACGGAGTCACGGTGACGGCGCATCTTGTACCGCTCGCGCAGACACCACTTGGCACCGTGATCGGTGAGGCGTGGCAAAACGCCGGCGTCGCGTTCGAGAATTTGTTGAATTGGTTAGACTCGACGTTTCCACCGGATGACGAGCGCGCGTTCGTCGCTCCTGTGCGGGACATCGAATTGCTTGCCCGCATCAACTGGCACGTGGAGCCGCCGTCACGACTGGATGACGCCGGCGTTTTGAATATCGAAGATGTGCCCGAAGATATTGCCGACGCCCTCGCGCATGCGCCCGAACCGCTGGTGCAGTGTGCAGCGTGCCGGCGGCTATGCGTTCGCGATCATTTCGTCTGGCGCGAGAAGCAACTCTGCGCCTGGGACTATCATCGCCAAGTCTTCGGCAAGCGCGGTCCCTGGCGAACCGGCGAGTATGAGGCGCGGCATTTTGAAACCATTCCGTCGCCGGCGTACGTCGCGCCGCCGCTGTTGGACGAATCCGGCGCGGAGGTTGTTCTTGCGATTGCGGGTCTCGAAGATGCCGTCGCGCAAGAGGCAGTCAACTTGATCCTGCGCTCCGATGGTAAACATGCATACATGGCCGTACGCACGCCGGACGGCTACACGCTGCTGCGCGAACAGTGAACGCGACCATCGTTACCCGTCTCAGTGCGTTGTTCACGTTGCTCTTCGCGATCCTCGCGGTGCGGCAAATATACGTGCAGGTGATCGAAGGACCGTCGATTGCCGCAAATCCGTATAATCCCCGTCATGCACTGCTTGGATCGCATCGCGGAAGAATCTTGGCGAGTGACGGTACAGTGCTTGCGCAAACGGTTGGCCAAACGCGGCAGTACCCGCTCGGTGCATCGCTCGCGCAAACTGTGGGCTACGTTTCGGTGCGCTACGGAACCAGCGGCTTGGAGGACGCGTACGATCGCGCCTTGACGCCTGCCGACACCACCGGCGATCCGGCGGCGCAAGTAGCTCAAATCTTCGAAGCGTTTCAAGGAAAAACGTCCGTGTCGCGGGGCGCGGATATCGTCACGACCATCGATCCCACGATTCAGAATGAGTTGTATTCGCAGCTTTCGCAGTATTCGCGTGGGGCGGGCATCGTACTCGATCCTCGCAGCGGCGCGGTGCTTGCGATCGCAAGCGTTCCGAGTTTCGATCCGAATACACTCGCTGATTCGTTCCCCTCGCTCGTGCACGATCAGACCAGCCCGCTGCTGAACCGCGCCGTGAACGGCCTGTATCCACCCGGATCGACCTTTAAAATTTTCACCGCAGCGTCTGCATTGGACGCAGGCGTCGTTACGATGGACTCGACGTTCTACGATCCCGGTTACTACACGATTGGCAACTTTACTCTGCACGACGATGAAGGCGAAGCGACGGGCACGCAAAATCTCACCGGCGCGTTCGCGTTGTCGAGTAACGTCGATTTCGGGCAAATCGCGCTGAAGATGGGAACGGATACATTCTACAAGTACATTGGGCAATGGGCGCTGGGGGAGTCGTTGGATTTCCAATTGCCGGCCTCGCGCGATCGCATCCCGCCCGCGGGGTCCGTGGTCCCCGGCGAGCTTGCGCAAATGGGATTCGGTCAGGGAGCGCTGCTGCTTACGCCGTTGCGCGTCGCACTTCTCGGTGCGACGATTGCGGATAACGGAGCGGAACCGCGTCCATATATCGTTCGCCAGGTCGCAGGAGCGGGCAACGTGGGGAGCAGCTACGGGCCGGGTGAGCTGGCGAGGCCCATATCGGCGGATACGGCCGCGAATATAGAGAACATGATGATTGCAGTGGTGCAGCGCGGAACGGGAACGTCGGCACAGATTTCAGGCGTCACGGTAGCGGGGAAGACCGGAACCGCAACCAATCCGCTTGGCGCGCCGCATTCTTGGTTCGTGTGCTTCGCTCCGGCGGAAAATCCACGCGTCGCCGTGGCGGTCGTGGTCGAAAACGCCGGATACGGTGCCGCGGTGGCCGCACCAATTGCACGAAACGTATTGAAAGTTGCATTGAGTGGGAGTCACTAATGCGGCGCCCTCGGGGAGCTTATAAACTGAGATCACAATTAGGCGCCATGAGGTCGTGGGGGCCCCGCGCTTTAGCGCGGGGGGCGTGGAGCCCAGGGCGGAACGCCTTTCAAAAATGATCGAAGAGCAGCACATCTTTAATAACCGCTATCGCCTCGACAATAAGATGGGCGAAGGCGGGATGGCAACAGTCTACTGCGGCACGGACACGCTTCTGCGCCGGCGTGTTGCTATTAAAGTGCTGCGGGCGCAGTACGCCTCGGATGAAGAATTCGTGCGCCGCTTCTATCAGGAAGCCGAATCGGCTGCAAAGCTCTCGCACCCAAACATCGTCAACACGTACGACGTAGGCCGCGAAGGACAGACGTACTTCATCGTCATGGAGCTCGTCGACGGTCCGTCGCTTGCCGAGATGATCTCGTCCGACGGCAAACTGCCCGAACCTGTCGCTATCGATTACGCCGCGCAGATCTGCAACGGCCTTGCGTACGCGCACCGGCAAGGATTGCTGCACCGCGACATCAAGCCCGCAAACATCCTGATCACGAAAGACGACGTCGTCAAACTCTCGGATTTCGGTATCGCGCGTGCTATGTCGCAGCAAACGATGGCGATGACGCGGCCCGGGCTCATCATGGGCAGCGTCTATTATCTCTCGCCGGAGCAGGCGCAAGGACTCGAACTGCACGAGACGTCGGACCTGTACAGTGTCGGGATCGTGCTGTATCAGATGCTCACCGGAAAATTACCCTACACCGGTGAATCGCCGGTCACGGTTGCACTGAAGCACGTCTCCGATCCGGTTCCCGTCATCGATCCCGCGGAAACCGGCGTCAGTCCCGCGCTCGCGGCAATCGTCAATAAACTGCTACAGAAACAGCCCGAGAACCGTTTTCAATCCGCAAGCGAAGTTGCATCGGCGCTTCGTGAAGCGCGCGAACGTCCGAGTTTCGCGGCCTATGCGCCGCAGGACGATTCGGCGACGCAAGTCATCGGCGCCGTTCCACCCGCGCCGCCTCCGCGCCCCTCGCGTTTGCCGGACCGTCGCACGATAGTCGAAGAAGAGGAAGCGCCGCGCCGTTCGATTACGCCGTTCGCCGTCCTCATTTTGTTCGCGCTTCTTGTTGCAGCGGCCGCGGGGTATTTCGCGACGCGTCCGGGAGCCGCGCCGCGCGTCACGGTCGACAACTACGTCGGTATGACCGACGTCCAGGCGCAACAAGCAATCGTGAACGCCGGTTTGCGGCTAAACTTAACGCGGCAGCCCAGTAGTACGGTTGCGATCAACCATGTCGTATCCCAAGATCCGCCTCCGGATACGGCCGTGCCGAAGAACTCGCTCATTCAATTGATCGTCAGCAGCGGGAAGCCTACGCTGGGTTTGCGCGACGTCACGGGCTTCACGCTCTCGGATGCGCAGAAAGATTTGATTTCGGACAAGTTCCAGGTCAAACTCGTTCGGAAATTCGATCCGTCGCCCAAAGACACGGTTATCGCGGAAACGCCGAAGCCGGGAACGAAAGTGCGCGAGGGTTCGCCGGTAACGCTCGTTGTGTCGGATGGACCTGCACCGATTAAGATGCCGCGTTTGGTCGGATTGACGCTGGACAAGGCGCGTGCCATCGCGGAACGCGATGGGTTCACCATCAACGTCAGCGAGCGCGCGACGAGCAACAATATTCCGCCGAACGTGATCGCATCGCAGGACATTCCGTCGGGTACGACCGTTCCCGCCGACCATTCAACCACGGTGAACGTGGTCGTCAGCAGCGGCGGTGGACTCGCGCAAGTGCCGAATCTCGCCGGCTCGGATTACGTGACGGCAACGCAGCAACTGCAGCAAGCCGGATTCAGCGTGCAAACGGAGTATGCGCTCAAGCCTTCCTCGTCGGACAACGGACAGGTGATCGATCAGGATCCGCCGGCGGGAACGCCGGCCGAAAAAGGCACGAGCGTGAAGTTGACTATCTCGGTTCCGGGCGAGGTACCCGACACGAACGGCCTCTCGCTGGACGATGCGAAGAAAGTACTGCTGAACGCGGGATACACGCTCGGCAACGTAACGCCGACTACCGAAGGCGCGGACGGCAAAGTCGTACGGACCGATCCATACGTCGGCACGCAGCTTCGTCCCGGTTCGCCGGTCAACATCTACGTAAATAGCGCGAGCGCGCAGCCGCCGTCGCGATGACGCAGCGTATTCTTGGCGTAGACCCGGGCCTGCGCATCACGGGCTACGGCGTCATCGACGTTGTCTCGGGGCGCCCGCGTTTGATCGAAGCTGGCGTCGTTACGCCGAATGTCCGGCTGACGCTCGAGGAGCGGCTGCGCGAACTGCACGACGGTATCTCGGCGGTGGTGCGTGCGACCCAGCCGAACGTCATGGTGATCGAAGAACTGTACACGACGTACAAGAATCCGCTTACGGCGATTCTGATGGGACATGCGCGCGGAGTGTTGTGTCTTGCGGGCGCACAGCATAGCGTCCCGGTCCATAAACTCGCGCATTCGCTCGTGAAGCGCGCACTGATCGGCAGCGGCGCCGCGCGCAAAGAGCAACTCAATCAAATGGTGACGCATTTGCTTGGACTGCACCGCAGACCGGAACCGAACGACGTCTCCGACGCACTTGCGATCGCTATTGCATTCGCCAATATACGTGACGATCGCCGCGTGATGGGCAGCATCGCCTAAAATGTTCTCCCGCATCCGAGGTAAACTCGCAGAACGCAACGATTCGAGCGTCATTCTCGACGTGAATGGCCTCTCGTACGAAGTCGTGCTGCCGCCCTGCGTTGCCGAAAAGGTGAACGCACACAACGATGGAGAGTTGACACTCGAAATTTACTCCGTCCTCAACATCGACGGCAACACCGCCCACTACACGTTTTACGGCTTCAGCAACGCCATTGAACGCGAGTTTTTCGAAGCGCTCATTAGCGTCGCAAGCATCGGCCCTCGATCCGCTGCGCGTGCATTCTCGCAGCCGATGTCGCGCATCGCCGGCGCAATCGATCGTGGCGATCACGGCTTTCTAAAAACGCTCCCCGGCATCGGGCAGCAGAAAGCGCGTGACATCGTCGCAAAACTGCAAGGCAAAGTGACGAAGTTCTTGCTCATTCAAGAAGCGCAGCCGGCGGCCCAGGAGCAGATACCGGACTTTGCCGATGAAGCGCTTGCGGTGCTCTTGCAACTGGAATACAAACGTCCTGAAGCGGAAGCGATGATTCGCACGACGCTCGACACGGCTCCAAACATCAAAGACGCCGAAACGTTGCTTGCCGAGATCTACCGGCA
>CAZHGH010000001.1:18803-42123 GCA_964531205.1 uncultured bacterium | reverse complement strand
ACACGGCTCCAAACATCAAAGACGCCGAAACGTTGCTTGCCGAGATCTACCGGCAAAAAGCTTCGCACTCTGCAAGCGGCCACGGGGAGCGTTAAAAGTGGCAGAAACTTTTCAGGCGCCTGAGGTTGGGGGCCCCACGAAAGTGGGGGGCGCGCAGGCCAGGCCGGAGCGCCTTTTCAAATGAGTGATAGCGCACGAAAAAAACTGTACGGAGCTGAAGACGCGGCGATTGACGATACGCGTGGACTCGTCTCGCCGGAGGATACGCTTGAAGATGAAGTCTACGGTGCGAGTCTGCGTCCCAGATCGTTCGACGAATACGTCGGACAAACGAACGTCGTCGAAAACCTGAAGATTGCGATCGATGCGGCGCGCGGCCGGGGCGAGCCGCTCGAACACATTTTATTCTACGGTCCGCCCGGTTTAGGGAAAACCACGCTCGCGGCACTCATCGCGCGCGATCTGGGTCGATCGCTGCGTCCTACAAGTGGGCCGACGCTCGAAAAACCGAAGGATCTCGTCGGCATCCTCACCTCGCTCGAAGAAGGCGACATCCTTTTCATCGACGAGATTCATCGCCTCGGGCGCGTCGTCGAAGAATTTCTCTATCCGGCGATGGAGGATTATCAAATCGACTTCGTCGTCGATCGCGGTGCGTATGCGAAGACCATTAAGCTGCCGTTGAAGCGTTTTACGCTCGTCGGCGCCACCACACGGGCCGGCATGCTTTCCGCGCCGCTACGCGAGCGCTTCGGCATCATGCATCACCTCGATTATTATAGCGTCGACGAACTCAAACGTATCGTTTTACGTTCCTCCGGTGTGCTGGGAGTGCCGATCGAAGATGCGGGCGCGCAAACGATCGCGGCGCGCAGTCGCGGAACGCCGCGCATTGCAAACCGGTTGCTGCGTCGCGTGCGCGACTATGCCGAGGTGCGGGCAGAAGGCCGCATCACGCGCGAGGTCGCCGATGAAGCGTTGCGTCGCGAAGGTGTCGACGAACTTGGTTTGGACCGTTTAGATCGTGCGTTTCTGCGAACGATTATCGAGCAGTACCGCGGCGGCCCCGTCGGCATCAGCGCAATTGCTGCTACGCTTACGGAAGATGCGGAAACGCTCGAAGACGTCGTGGAGCCCTATTTGCTGAAAACCGGATTCGTCGTGCGTACGGCGAGCGGGCGTAAAGCGACTGCCGAAGCGTACGCGCATATGGGCGCAAAAGGCGCGCCCTCACCCGCGCAAGAACGTTTGCTGTAGTGAACCGCTTCGAGTTTTTGGCCGGCGCGGCGATCTTCGCGCTCCCGAAGTTCGCGCAAGACAAAGACGACGTTTTCGATCCGGCAAGCGGCACGCAGTCGCCGGCTTTGCGCGTGTTGCTCGGCAGAGGACAGGCGCAAAAGATCGATGCGCAAACGTTTCTTTTCGAAGGGCGCCGCTATCGCGGTGCGTTTTCGTATACAGATGCCGGTGAAGCCGTCAGCGTCGTTCCGCTGGAACAGTATCTGTATAGCGTCGTGTCGCGCGAAATGCCGCATTCGTGGCCCGCGGCCGCGCTTCAGGCGCAGGCCGTTGTCGCCCGCACGTATGTGTTGCAGCGAAGTAATCCGGCGCGTGCGTACGATTTAGTGCCCTCGGAAGCGGATCAAGTGTATACGGGCATCGATGCGGAGAAACCGGAAACGAGCGCTGCGGTTGACGCGACCGCGGGTCTTGTGCTTCGGTTCGCTGACGGGTTTGCGCAAGCTTTATATTCATCATGCTGCGGCGGCCACACCGAATCGAACGCGGATGCATGGGGCGGCGCACTACTGCCCTATTTGAGCGGCGTGTCCTGCTCGTATTGCAGCGGCTCGCCATGGTACAAATGGTCCCAGACCGTTCCGCTTTCGCGCGTGCAGACCGCACTAGGCGCGAATCTGAAGAACATCGGCATGCTGCAAAATGTACTGCTGGACTCTCCGGATCCGAGCGGCCGCTCCAAATTTTGGACCTTTATCGGATCCGGCGGTTCGCAACGCATCAAAGCGGCAAGCGTGCGCAGTTTGCTCGGTACGCGCACGTTGCCGAGTTTACTCGTGGAGCGTGTCTCACTCTCGCAGCCGATGCCCGATGCGCAGGCCGGACAGGCCGTGATCATCGAAGGTGCGGGTCTCGGACACGGTGTGGGTCTTTGCCAGTGGGGTGCACGCGGCATGGCGCTCACCGGCGCGGACGTCCGTGCAATCTTAGCGTACTACTATCCGGGCACCGGGATCGGAAATGACTGACGAACATTCGGCGGGCGAACAGCCGGAAAAGCGCGTTCAAGGTCTGCGCTTGCGCAAATATATCGACGTCGTGGTGGAAGACCGCCTGTCGTCGATGCTGTTTCGCGGCGCGATTGCCGACATCTCCGAAACCGGCATGCGCGTTATCGTCGACCAATATCTGCCGAAAGGCTCGAAGTACATTTTCACGATGAAGAGTCCGCCGAATTTGGCGGTGCGCGGTGAAGTCCGGTGGATTCGCGACTTCGAACGCGATACGTACCAAATCGGTGTGTTGTTCATCGACTTCAATCAAGAGGACTTCAAACGGCTAGCGAACTTCCTGGACATGGAGCGGCGCCGTATGACGACGCCAGGCTAACCGCAGCCTACACCTTCGCGCTTCCCGAACGCCTTATCGCGCAACAGCCTGCAACGCCGCGCGATGCATCCCGTTTGCTCGTGTTGCGCCGCGGCGAGATCGAGCATCGGATATTCCGCGATCTTCCCGAGTACTTACGGACCGGCGACGTTCTCGTGTTAAACGAAACGCGTGTTATCGCGGCGCGAGTATTCGGCACGCGTCCGACGGGCGGGCATGTCGAGCTATTGCTGCTGCGTCCCACGCATCACGGCCGGTACGATCCGCAGGCAACGCGATGGCAGACGCTGGCCAAACCCGGCCGCAGGTTGCGCGAGGGTCAGCGCGTGCAGTTCGGCGCGCTCGGGGAAGCTGTCGTTACGGCGGTGCACGACGACGGCGTGCGCGACGTTGAGTTCTCGCTCACGGTGCCGTTTGAAACATTTCTCGAACGCGCGGGCAAGTTGCCATTGCCGCCATACATTCACAACGATTCAGCCGAGGCGCAGGAACGGTATCAGACCATCTTCGCGCGCGAACCGGGGAGTGTCGCAGCGCCTACGGCGTCGCTGCACTTTACGGAGCGCGTACTGGACGACATTCGCAATAAAGGTGTCGAAATTGTGAAACTCGTCCTCGACGTGGGCCTTGGAACGTTTCGGCCAATGCAAGGCCAGACGTTGGACGAGCATGTCATGCATTCCGAATCCTTCTCGATACCGCGCCGCACTGTCGAAACGATCGACCGCGCCAAACGCGAGGGCCGCCGCGTTGTTGCGGCGGGAACAACGGTTATGCGGGCGTTGGAAGGCAGCGCAGCAAAGCACGGCAGGGTGCGAGAGGGAGAAGACGAGACCGGCATTTTCATCACACCGGGTTTCCAATTTCGCGTCACCGATGCGATGATCACGAACTTCCATTTGCCTCAATCAACGCTGCTCGTTCTGGTCTCGGCTTTTGCGGGTTACGATCGCATTATGCGTGCTTATGGTGAAGCGATTTCACGCGAATACCGGTTCTTTTCTTTCGGCGACGCGATGTTTATCGAACCCTAATTCAATGCGTGCGGTAGAAATAACAAAGCCCGGCGGCCCCGAAGTCCTACAAGTCGTCGAACGCCCCAAGCCCGTACCAAAACCCGGTGAGGTTCTCATTGCTGTAAAGGCAGCCGGTATTACGCGTGCCGACACGCATCAACGGCGCGGCACGTATCCTCCGCCGCCCGGAGCGCCGGACATTCTGGGGATGGAAGTTGCCGGCATAATTGACGGCACACATGAGCGCGTCTGCGCTTTGATTGCCGGGGGCGGTTACGCCGAATACGCGGTGGCACCTCGCGCGAACACTTTGCCAATTCCCGAGCACTGGAACTTCATCGAAGCGGCGTCGCTTCCGGAGAATATGTTCACCGCGTGGGACAACGTCTTCACACGTGCGCGTTTCGGTAAAGGTCAAAGCATTCTCATCCACGGCGGAAGCAGCGGAGTGGGTACGACCGCGATCATGCTCGCAAAGGCTTTCGGCGCGTCGTTTGTCGCCGTCACCGCCGGCAATGAGGAAAAATGCAAAGCGTGTCTCGGCCTAGGCGCCGAGCTTGCAATTAACTACAAAGCGCAAGACTTCGTTGCGGAGATACACCGATCAACCAACGGACGCGGCATCGACGTAATCCTTGATATGGTGGGTGGCGATTACATCGCGCGTAACTTGGAAGTCCTTGCGATCGATGGCCGCATGACATGCATTGCAACAACGGCCGCTCGCGTGGTGCAAATCGATTTGGCGAAACTGATGCAGCGCCGCGGTGCAATTATGGCCTCAGCAATGCGTACGCGCACCGTCGAAGAGAAAGCCGCAATCGCGCGCGATCTCCTCGCGAAGGTCTGGCCCTTGCTCCCCGCTCGCAATCCCATTAAACCCGTGATCGATTCAGTTTTTAAACTGGAAGACGCCGCGCAAGCGCACCGGCGCATGGAGTCGTCACAACACATCGGCAAGATCGTACTAGAAACGTAAAAAAATTAAAAACCCCGACTTGCATCAGGGTTTTTGTCAGTTTTTTATCGTTTCGCGGAGTTAGTGGAAGAAGGGCTGATGCGGCCCGGTTACCATGAAGAACAACATCGGAATCGACAGCATCGTGTTCACGCGCGAAGCGAGAAACGCAACGCGACGCGCCTTGGCCTTTTCTTCATCCGTTGCAGGCTTAAAGCCCAGGATTTTCTTTTGATTTTGCCAGATTGGGCCCCACACGTTGATGAGCATGATCGTGCCCAGCCATGCACCAATTCCTATCGGCGCGTAAGTGCCTTGAAACGTGAATGCGGCAGCGAAACCGTTCTGTCCATTCGGCGCGGTATACGAGCTGAGTAGACCGGCGCCAACGAGCCACGTGAACACGGCAGCCCAACGGAAGAACAACAGCGCGCGCGGCATGATGTACTTGCTAATCGGCGCGCCTTCTCCGGCTGCCGTTGCCGCTTTCATGGCATCCACGTTCACGAAGTTGAAGAAATAAAGCAACCCGATCCACATGATGCCGACGAAGACATGCGCCCAGCGCAGAATTGCACCACTCCAATCCATGCTTAGGCACCTGTCGGCGCGCGCGAAACGATCGCTTCGGCGACGAAATAGAGAATTACGGTCAATATAAGCCCGGAGATGACCGTGCCCCAAATCGAGTCCAACGGATTTTTCACGACAAACCTCCCAGAGCAAGCTGTTGAGTGATTCTTTGATCGCAGGCTACAAGGTCCCTCTGCCGAGCAGACGAACCGTCGATGTTTTTGTGTCGGACGGGGTACAACATGAGCCTGTCACAACGCCACCTATATGAGCGAGGACTTAAACTTTTCAAATGAAGACCTACACTGCGAAGAAATGGGATTTACACGGACTGCAGGGCATCTCGGATGCAACACTCGAGATGCATTTCGGTCTGTACGAGGGTTATGTCAAGAATACGAACCTCTTGATCGAGCAAACCACGGAACTGCGCCAAAAGGGTGAAGGCGCCGGTTCGAATCCCAAATTCGCCGAACTCGTGCGCCGCATGGGCTGGGAATTCAACGGCATGCGCCTGCACGAATACTATTTCGACAACATGACCAGGAACGCGCGTGAGCTCACCGGCGGTCCGCTGTATCAACTGCTGGGCGAAAGCTATGGCGATTTCGAGACGTGGAAGAAAGATTTCTTTGCCGTCGGCGGCATGCGCGGCGTCGGGTGGGCGATTGCATTCTACGATCCCGCAGCCAATCAGATCAGCAATCACTGGATCGAGCAGCATCAAGACGGCAATCTTGCGGGTTTCGTCCCCATTGTTGTGATGGATTGCTGGGAACACGCGTTCATCAAAGACTACAAACCCGCGGAACGCAGTAAATACATCGAAGCGTTCTATGCGACGTTAAACTGGCAAGTCTGTGAAGCGCGCCTGTCGCGCCTACGCACGGAAACGGGCGAACTTGTAGCCCGCTAAAGCAAAGAGTCCCGAGGCCAACGCTTCGGGACTCTTTTTATTTTGTGATGGCTACGATTTTGCGCAAAGCGAATCGAGCGCTTTATGCGCGGCCGGATCGTCGGGGTGATCGCTCAAGCGCGTGTAGGTTGCGCCGAAAACGTCATGCTTCGATGCCAAGACGGCTTCATCGACGATCATGTGGTACTGGCCCATATCCATTTTCCCGTGAAACAGCCACCCGTCGACGCTGCCGTTGCAGACTTTCTCTGCGTGGTCGCTGAGGTTTGCGGCGCCAAGCATCTTCGTAAGCGCTGCGCGCATTTGGGGAACGACGGCGGAAATATCTGCGCCAGTTGGATTGGGGCTAAAACCGAGATTGATGTTATCCGTTGTGCCGCCGGGCGCGTACCAGAGTTTGATGAGGGTAAACCCGCCCATGTTCATTGTGTAATCTTTGGCAGTCCAGCCGTCGGGTACTGTAATCGTCGGCGTGTCGAGCGGGGCCGGTGATGCGGTGGGCGCAGGAGATGCCGGCGAAGCCGCGGTTTGCGCTGCGGCCAGGCTAGGCAATAAAAATAGGACGCCGGTAAAAAGCGCGGGGAAAAACTTCAAAACACCCTCCGAATAAAGAAGCTGCGGAATATGAGTCCCTCGCGTTCGTGACTGGCCGCGCAGTCGCCTACGATGCTTGCATTTGAAGATCGCCGGGCAACGCGGGGGCAACGAAAAGCGACTTCGGATGCGTGTAAAAGACAAGCCCCGGCGCGGCCGATGGCCGCTTGCGAACGTGCTTACGCTGCGTGTAGTCGACAGTGACTTTCGGACTGCCCTTCGCCTTCGAGTGGAGCGCTGCGAGAGCCGCGGCGGTGAGCACGTCGTCCTCGGGCGGCGCCTCTCGATCGTCGCGTTGCAAAATGACGTGTGCGCCGGGCTGATTCTGCACGTGAAACCACAAATCGTCAGGCCGGGCTACGCGAAACGTCAGCTCCGCGTTTTCGATCGGTGTGCGGCCAACGAAGATACGCGATCCCGCCCGCGTGACGTACTGCAGCGGTTTGCGTTTACGGGACGGCGTCCGTTGCCGTTGCCGCTGCGCAGGTTCCAGCGCGTTCACCGCTTCCGCTACGTCGTCGAGTTCCGCATCGCCGGAGCGTTCGAGTTCCCATTGGAGATCGGCGACGTCTTCAAGCGAACGCGCTACCTCGGCGCGACGCCGCTCCAAATGCTCCACTGAGGCTGCAATCTTCTTGTACCGTGCGAATACTTTGGCGGCGCGTTCTTTCTCGGCGTCCCGCTCCTCGGGGGAAAGCTCGTGCAGCGTTGCGTAAATCGCTTCGCCTTGCTCGCGAAGCGACTCGCGATTCGCCGCTTCACGCAAACGCGCGTCGATTTGGGCGAGCTCCGCGCGTAATTTCCGTTCGCGATCTGTCAGCGAACGCTCGATGGAACGCCGCCTTTTCGCGAGGCGATCGCTCTGCTGCGCGTGTACGTTCGACGTACGCGCTTCTGCAAGGACGTCAAGCAGTGAAGAAGCGCGCTCTTCTTGCAAATCCGCGTATTGCGGCAGAGGGACGAGATGCGCTTGCACCAGCGCGCCGTCGCGCCGGTAGACGTACAAATCGTTGTGCGGTAATTGCTGCGTAAGCTGCGCGATCGTTTGTTCGTCCAAAAGCGGCGAGGATTTCCCGGGACGCAGCGGCGGAGGTTCGTACGTCTCCCCCGCTTGTACCGAGCGCACCGCGTTTTCCGCGGGCGCGAATTCTTTGGCTGCCGCAACGATCGTCTCGCCCTTGAGGAGTACGATGTTACCGAAGCGGGGTACGAGCTCGCAAAGTAACGAGTATCCGTCTTCGACGCCAAAGCGGGAGCGAGAACCAAAATCGAAGCGCAGCAATCTATCGCCTTTGCGCGATCGAACGCCCGTCAGCGTAGTACCGCGCAGAGCAGCTCCGGCCGTGCGTACAAACCCGGGCTCGACCGCGATTGGCAGATCGCCCTCTTCAACGGTGACAACGGGCGTCGGCGCGAAGACGTCGATGCAAATCAGGCTCGTTCGCCCACGGGCCCAGAGCGCCATAGCAAAGCGCCCATCCTCCAGCTGGCCGACATCCCGGACCTTCGCTCCTCGAAAGCGCTCGTTGAGTTCCCAGGCCAGACGCCGGATCAGCAGCCAATCAGTGTACACGCCCAAGCTCTTCGCCCCGGAGGACTCGCGCTCCACGCATGGACCAACCAGGCGCCCCTATAGAGGTCACTACCCCGCTCCATCGGAATAGTAGACGCTTTGCCTATAAGGCGGCCGCTTTTCGGGGGGATATGCTCGGGCCGGGTCTACTTTTTGTGGTGTCGGGGCCTTCAGGGGCCGGGAAAGACACGCTTGTAGACGCGCTTCGCGCGCGTTTGCCACGGTTGCGGTACTCGGTCTCGGCGACCACCCGCGAACCGCGGCCCGGCGAAATCGAGGGCGAGCATTACTTCTTTCTAGACAGGGAAGAGTTCGAGCGGCGAATCTCCGCCGGCGGGTTCCTGGAATGGCGGGAGTACAACGGCAACCTTTATGGCACTCCGCGAGACTTTGTGGAACGCACGCTGACCGAAGGCTACGACCTGATCATGAAGCCCGAAGTCAACGGCGCACTCGCGATCAAGAAGGCATTCCCGGATGCGGTTCTGATCTTCTTGGCGCCGGACAAATTCTCGCACTTGCGCGCGCGCCTGCTCGCACGGCGAACGGAAACGAACGAAGAGATCGCCCGTCGCCTCGAGATCGCGCATCAAGAATTCAATTTCGTCCGTAACTTCGACTACATCGTCATCAACGAGGAGTCGCGGTCGGATGAAGCCGTTCGGGATTTGCAAGCGATCTTGCAGGCGGAACGGTTTCGAATACACAGATATGACGACGATTCAATAAGGAAACTGGAAGACTCATAATGAGCGACTCGGTATTTGGCGATTTGGACAGACTGCTCGACCACGTGGACTCGAAGTTCAGTTTGGTAAACGTGGTTACGAAGCGTGCCAAACAACTCAACAACGGCGCCCCCGCATTGACCGAGAAGGTCAATCCGAACAAACCCGTTTCGACGGCGTTCAACGAAGTAGCCGTGGGCAAGATTCATTACCACCGCACGCGGGAAGGTATTAAGTAACAGCTCGCTCCTTGGGGAGGCCTCTTTAGTATGTGCGGGATCGTCGGCTATATCGGCGAGCGCGACAGCGTACCAATTATTCTGGATTCGCTCGCGCGGCTGGAGTACCGCGGCTATGACAGCGCCGGTATTGCGGTCATCGATGCGTCGGGCGCGCTCACCGGGACAAAGGCGGAGGGCAAACTCCAGCGCCTCGCGGAGCGTCTGCGCAACGGCGGGCGGCTCGCGGGCCGCGTGGGTGTCGGACATACGCGGTGGGCAACGCACGGGCGTCCCTCGGATGCGAACGCGCATCCGCACATGGATTGCAGCGGCAAAATTGCCGTGGTGCATAACGGCATCATCGAAAACTACGCACCGCTGCGCGCGCGGCTGATCGAACGCGGTCACGTCTTCAAGAGCGAGACGGATACCGAAGTGCTCGCGCACCTCATCGAGGAGCACTACGACGGCAACCTCGAGGAGGCGGTGCGCCGTACGCTTCGCGAGGTCACCGGGGCATATGCGCTCGGCGTGATCAGCTCCGACGACTCGCAGCATTTGATTTTTGCGCGCAACGGTGCCAGCCCGCTGGTCGTCGGCATTGGCGACGGCGAGATGTTCGTCGCGTCGGATACGCCCGCGATTTTGCAATACACGCGCAAAGAGATCATCTTGCAAGAAGGCGAGATGGTCGTCGTTGGCCGCGATGGTTACCGGCTGATGAACTACGACGGCAAACCGCTCGATCGCGACGTCATTCAAGTAACGTGGGATGCAACTTCCGCTGAAAAAAGCGGCTTCAAGCATTTCATGCTCAAAGAGATCTACGAGCAGCCGAACGTCATCAAAGAGACGCTGGCCGGGCGCATCGACGATCTCAACGACGTGCACCTTGCCGCTGAAATCGGCATCGACGAAGACAGGCTGCGCAGTATTTCCAAGATCGCAATCACAGGCTGCGGTACCGCGTATCATGCCGGCATGGTCGGCATGTATTTGCTGCGTTCGCTCGTGCATCTGCCGGTCGAGATGGAGCTCGCGAGCGAGTTCCGCTACGGCGATCCGGTGATCGACCCGACCGCGCTGACCATTGCAATGTCGCAGAGCGGCGAAACCGCCGACACAATTGAAGCGGTGCGCATCGCGAAACAGGCCGGTTCGACGGTGCTCGGCATTTGCAACGTACTCGGTTCACACCTAACCCGTATAGACGACGGCACGCTGTTTACGCGCGGCGGTCCGGAGATCGGCGTTGCGGCAACAAAGACGTACGTTTCGCAGGCGACTGCCATGACGCTGTTCGCGCTCTATCTGGCGCGTTTACGCAACAGTGCACCGCTCGAGCGTTTGCGCGAAGTCGCCGATAACACGAAGCTCCTTCCCGCTGCGGTAGACGTCGTACTGAATACATCGGACGACATCAAAAAAGTCGCAAAGAAGATCCGTAAGTCGAAGTCCGTGCTATTCTTGGGCCGCTATGTGAACTTCCCGACGGCACTTGAAGGCGCACTCAAACTCAAAGAGATTTCATACATTCACGCTGAGGGCTACGCTGCCGGCGAGATGAAGCACGGTCCGATCGCGCTGCTGGATTCGAACGTTCCGGTCGTCGGCGTTATGACCGACGGGCGCGTGCGCGACAAGATTCTCTCGAATCTTGCGGAGTCGAAAGCCCGCGAAGCACCGGTTATCGTTGTAGCAAATCACGGCGATGAAGACGCGAAATCGATTGCCGATCACGTGTTCTGGGTTCCGAAAGTAGACGAGCTGCTCTCGCCGATTGTCAATATCATTCCACTGCAGCTGCTCGCGTATCACATTGCCGACATCGAAGGCAAAGACGTCGACCAGCCTCGGAACTTGGCGAAGACCGTAACCGTCGAATAAAAGAAGAAGCGCGTCCGCCCACCCGTACAGCAAGAACAGTACCAAAGTACAGGGCGAAACCAATCGCACAAACCGTAAGATTGAATAAGCTATCCAAAGCGGAGGTAGCCCATGGCAGTCAAGGTTTACGGTTGCAACCATATCGCGATTGAAGTGGACGACGTCGACAAAGCCGTCGAGTTTTACCAGGACGTCTTTAATCTCGAAAAACTCGATGAGGGTGAGGGCGATGCGTTCTTCAAACTCGGCGAACACCAATTTCTCGCGATGTTCGAAGTGCCGAAAACTCAGCGGAGCGGCGTGCGCCATTTTGGGTTAATGGTCCGGGACGATGCGCAGGTTGCCGAGATTCGCGAGAAACTCACGACAAAGTACGGAATAAAACTCATTCCGCCGTTCCGGTGCGATTTCTACGATCCGTTCGGCAATCGCGTGCAAGTTGTAGATCTGCACGATGAATCGCTGGTGTGGCTGTTGCCGTATCAGGAGGTTCAGAAGGCGGGCATTAGCTTCGCGGACGGCGAGCTTTCTGCGTCGAAGTAAGGCCGGTGCATTTTTTCCAGAGTTAGCGAAGCACGATGAGGGTATCTGATGCTGACGTCGTTCCCCGATAGGTGTCCATCGAGGACTCCGCTTCGTACATCGAGGTTACGTGATCGTTGTCGACTAAGGCTTCGAGTGCGGTTTGCTTGAGCGCCTTCAGTTCAAGGGCAAACGAGGGCGCATCCGCGCGGATGGTGCTGTGATACATATAGCTCTTGAGCGGCGCGTCGCCGGCTCGTCCGTTTGCGAGAAGCCACGCCGTATTCACTGTTGCTGAAAACGTCGGTTGAGGATTGTCAAAGAATACGCCGGATGCCTTAGGTGGCGCAGCGGCGATCAATGCAGCGAGCGGCACATTTGGCGCCAGACCACAAATCGTTCCGAAGGATCCAGGAACGTCCGCGTTTGCAGCGCCGAGCTCGGCAACACGCGTGTGTAAGACGCCGGCAAGAACATCCGCCTTTTTGCGTGCGTGATCCAGCGCTTGGAGAAGCGCCTGCTGTTTTGGCTGTTCGCAGTGCGCAAGAAAAGCCGTCGTGCCAATGTCGGTGAAATATTGTCGCCCCTTATAGTTCTTGGCGATGGCGTCGATTGTGGCGTGATCGATGCCGCGAACGCGGAGATAAACATCGAGCGTTTCAGGCGCGAGATCCGGGTCAACTCCGGTTCTCGCCGTCAGCTCGTCTGGTGCATGAATGAGTTGTTTGAAGAAAGCAAGCTTCGTTTTACTCATGGCCACATCGGCATCGTGATCAGCGCCCGCGGCATACGTGATCCCGTAATGAATGTGGAAGAGGTACCAATCCGGCACAATCGGTATTTCACCCTTTGCAATGGTTGCGACGTAGGGCTCGGGCAGATCAAACGCGCTACGTGTGGAGCTTGAACTGAGGTCGCCTGGATCCGCTGTCAGGCGCGTGTCGGTCGAATGACCCGCGATGCCGTAATAGGTTTGCGTGTTTTGTACCGGAGTGAAGTCATCGCTTGAAACACTCGACGGAAACGTTACGCCTGCGTTGTAGAAATTTGGTTGCTCCTCTTGCGAGCACAATACGTTGTATGGGGTCGAAACGTATGATTGCAAGAATTTGGCAACCACGTGCGTTTGTGCGACAATCTTCGAGACCGCGCGGTCGGCGTCAATGCGGGCCTGCTTCGCGAGCGCATCTCGCATCGCAGAGCAGTCCGGCATGAAGTACAGTTGTTCCACCGGCCGCACGTTCGTGCGGGGAAAGTGGTCGAGCGCGTCTTTTTCGACTACGGCGTCATAGAGCTTTGGAAGCGTCGCGTTCGCCTGCTGTGGCGTCCCAAGGTCGATGAGAATTTCGCCGATCATCAGTACCTTGTCGCCTTCTCCGAAACCGTCGTAGCCGACCGGCGCGGCAACTCGCCAACTTCTGATCGACGTTGGCGGAATACCGAGTCGTACGATTCCGCCAACGACCGCATCGAGCTGCGCTTGCGAAAGATCGCGTGGGCCCTCTTCTGTTCGCTTGAGGCCGGTCCAATCGCCGCCGCGCGACCAATCGATGTGGAGAAATCCCTCACCTTTCTGTTTCACGAGCCATCCCCGTTCGATTTTTCCGACGTTGTGTCCGAGCACGGCGATTCCAAGCATCACGTGGGGGCTTGGGTACGGCGTATCGTATTGGGCAGAAACGCTAATCACATGCGGATTTGAAGGCTGCGATACGCCGGTGAGCAGAAGAATGGCGCAGAGCGTCACAAAAGTATGGCGAATCATCGTTGTGTCCATAACGCAGTTGTTATCGGAAGTGTGATTTGATGTTGTTTGCTCCCATACTTGCCGCCGTTGCGGCGTTTACGGTGAGTTCGCGGCTGGAAGTCCCGATCCAACGCATCTACGTTCCCGTAGTGGTCGGGAGCGCTTCGGAACTGCACGACAATAAAGCCGACGGTATAGATCTTACCGATGTCACGCAGGCTCAAATCGATGCCGGAAAAGCAGCGCTCGAGGATGCCGGTATTCCTGCAGACCGGATTGCCGTTTGGTCACAGATCGCAAAGACCTACGCACCGGGAGGCGACAAGAACGTAACGATCGGCGTCCTCGTTGTCGATCTCGGTCCCCCAAACGAAGCCGGTGCACTCGCATCCAAACTGCCCCTCGTGAAACAGCGTGGCCTCATGTTCGGTTGGAATCAGTTCGTTGCGGTGGACTGCAAAGATATGCAGACGCGCATTAACCGGCAGCTGCAAGCCGAAGCGAAAAATTTGATGGCGCACTATGGGCCGAGCGCAAAATTACTCTCGCTCGATCGTACCACCGACCCCATGACCGGAGCGTTTGATCCCATTCCGATGTGTCCGGAAAAGGCAAAACCACTTGTGAATTCGGCGATTTCGTTTGGTCGCGCTCCGACGGGAACGCCGGCGGAGTTCACCATGCACGTTTCAGCGAACGCGCGCTTTTCATACGTCGCACCGGTTGCTACGCCGGCACCCCCGCCGGATGCAACGGCTACCTTTCCATTTAGCACGTTCGGGTTTCCAAGTCCGATCATTAGACACGAGAACCGTCAGTTCGTCTTAAAAGGGGGCGGCTTTGCCGCAACACCCGGTGCTAGTGAGGTGTCTGTTCCGGTTCAGGTTGGCCTTGGAGTGTTCTATCATCAAACGCAAGCTTCGCTGGACAACGCGGTTCACAAGGCGCGCGACCTGGGTGTTGCGAGCGACGATCTCTTTGTCGATGCCGAATCGCGCCAACTCTTCGTTCGACTGCGTTCCGTGACACACGATCGTTGGCAGCAATTACAAACCGCCCTCTGGGGTGGAAACGGCGAGAGCTATGTTTTTATACGCGACTGCGCACCGTACGCTCCGTACGCACGCGACCTCGCACTCGAGCGCAGCCACATGCTGGCGAAAGCCGCGGCGTCAGCATTGAAAATGCCGTTGGGTCCGCTTGTCGTGCAGACCGACTGGGCGGGTTCCGATACCACAGCGACCTGCGGTGTCGATGGTTCAGGAAGCATGCCGTCACTAGTGAAATATGTCGGTCTTCATGGACGAGCGATGACCGGTGAACCGAACTACGCGTGGTTCTCGGCAAGCGTCTATGCCGCGTGGCAGCTCGGAGCGACCGCCCCGGTAATTGCATCGCAATCGATCGTCGAACGCCTCGTCCCGGTGATTCGTGGTACGGGTACGGCCGAAGAGGTTACGGGCGTGGCAACGTTGAGCCCTGATGCGTACTTCATACGTCAGCAAAGTCAGAATGATTTTGTCTACTCGGTCATTGCCGCCGGCGGCGGACCGCCGCCGAAAGACGCCGGTAACGTTATCACGGATTGCGAAGACGCACAGGAGCGAGGGCTTGTAAATGCGGTGAGGGTTGCGCAGCTCGAGCATCCGGTGCGCGCATTTTACGCCAAGCCGGCGGAATTGCGCAGCATCTCATGTTTGAGCGCCGACTATATCGGGCGCACATTTTCGTCGATGCCAACGATGTACGCATCGAGTAGCGGCACCGGCGCTCCGCAGGCCGAGGACACGATCGCCGTGTTCCCTTAGGCGCTGTGGTCGCTAGCCACTGTCGTCATTTGCGCGCGATTCGACCAGCGCAATCAATACCGCTTCCACCACCGCATCGCATAGATAGATTTTCGAGATTCGCCCATTCAAGGCGTACGCGGTATCGATAGTTGCGAACGACAACGCAGACAGGACGGAAAGCGCGATCGTTTCGCGCGATAGCTCCTCGTCCCAAGCGCCTACGCCTATCGCAATACCGTTGGTGAGGGCCAAAAGCCCTACCATCTGTACAAGCCACCAATCGACTTTTGGTCCGGTCACGGCTTCGAACGTCCGCCGGCTCAGAAGCGGCCACGCTCCGGTAATAATGTAATACACGGCTTGAAAACGCAGGGCAGAACATCTGCGGTTGGGCATAGTAGTACCGTACCCATGGCCACCAAGAAGCAAGTAGAAGACGCGATTTTTCAGCGCGAAGGCTTTCAAGTCGAACTCGAGCCGTTCGACCAAAAGAAGGCGACGCTTCCGCCGTACGACTGGAGCGCGATGGCTCCGCAACGATGGCGCATCTCGGATTGGAAAAACGCTCGCCTAGAACCGTACCGCATGCTCATCAAGGGCGTGAAGGTCTTTCGCGGGGACGGTACGCCCGTAGCGCGCGATATGCAGCTCGGCAACCTGCGCGACACGTATTACGAAGCGGAGTACGGGCCGATTCGCGCGACTACCGAAGAACCGGAAAGCAGCGAAAAGGTGGTGGATCTTTCGAAGCGGCGGAAGAAGGCGAATCCGCGTGCTGGTCGAGCTTGACGGCCATCGCATCAAAATCGAGCGGCCGGAAAAATGGGTGTGGTACGACGAGCACTATACGATCTTGGACTTGGCGAAGTACTACGTCGCAGTTTCGCCGTGGCTTCTGCCCTATCTCGATTGCCGTCCCGTCGTTTACGAAATTTATCCCGGAACGATAAACGGGCCGAATTCATTCGAACAGGATCCTCCGCAAAATACGCCGCGGTGGGTGAAAACGACGCGCGTGCGTGGACACGAACGCATCGTCACGTACGTCATCGTAGACAAACCCGCTACGCTCGTTTATCTGGTTTCACTGTTTATGGTCACGCTGCACGTCTGGGAATCGACCACGCGTGCGATCGAATGTCCCGATTTTCTGCTCCTCGATCTCGATCCGGCCGGGGATTGTACGTTGGCGCGATTGGGTCGAGTAGCGCTCGATGCACGCGACTTATTGGAAGAGCTCCGCCTTAGCGACGCGCTTGTAAAAACATCCGGAGCGCGCGGCTTGCACGTCATGGTTCCGCTGGAGCCGGAGCTGGACTATAAAACCGTACGCGCATTCACACAAGAACTGGCGCACGAGCTCGCTGCACGCTTTCCTGATCGCATTACCGCCGAACGCGACATACAAAAACGGCCTGACGGAACCGTCTACGTTGATTGGGGTCAGCTGGGCCGTGGGATGACAATCGTTCCGCCGTTCAGCGCTCGCGCGTGTGACGGCGCGCCGGTGAGCATGCCGGTTACGTGGGACGTTATCGAACGCTACGCGCGTTCCCGTTCAAAACGTTCGCCGCTCGATGAATTCAAGCGCTACAATATTGGAAACGCCGTTGACATCCTCAAAGAGTGCGGCGATCCGTGGGTAGGACGCCGTGCGGTCTCCCTGCGGCGCTTGAGCCTTGCCTCGGGAAGCGCGGCGCAGTAACGTTGCGGGATTCGCAGAACAGCCGCGCTAAAAGCAGCTTCGATGATTCGAAGCGACGGCCGGCGGCCGGACGAACTGCGTCCGGTGCATATCGAACCCAATTATTTGAAGTATGCAGAAGGCAGCGTACTCATTAGCGTCGGCAATACGCGCGTATTGTGCGCTGCGTCTATCGAAGAAAAAGTCCCGCAATGGATGAAGGGTCGCGGGACCGGCTGGGTGACGGCGGAGTATGCTATGTTACCCCGCGCCACGCAAGAACGTACGCAACGTGAAGCGTCAAAAGGCCGCTTGGGCGGCCGCACGCATGAAATTCAGCGCATTATCGGACGCGCGCTTCGCGCGGTGACGGACATGGTCAAACTGGGCGAACGCACTGTCTGGCTGGACTGCGATGTGCTGCAGGCCGACGGCGGTACGCGAACGGCGGCGGTTACGGGCGCGTGGGTTGCGCTCGCGCTGGCTCTCTCGCAATCCTTCGATCCCAAGGACGCGCGCAAGTGGCCGCTCGCGGGGCAGATTGCGGCGACGAGCGTCGGCATCGTCGCGGGGATGCCGTTGCTCGACCTCGCGTATGACGAGGATAGTCGCGCCGAAGTGGATATGAACGTCTTTATGACCGACGCCGGAAGGTTCACGGAATTGCAAGGCACCGCAGAAGCAACCCCGTTCAGCCGTTCGGAGCTCGATACGCTGCTCGGCTTGGCGGAGAGCGGTATTCGACAGCTGCTTAGCGCGCAGCGCGCGGTGCTCGATGCCAAATGATGACTTTCGCGCTCTCGTTGCGCGGGTCGGTGAATTCTATATTACCGACAAAGCGATGAAGAACGCACAAAAAAACATTGAAGCGGCGTTGGCCGGCGGTGACCCGGACGAGCGCGCTCGAACCGAATATCTGGCCGCGGTGCGCCGCTATTTCACCGGGTTCGAAAAAGAGGCGCGAGCGCATCTGCGCGACGTCGATAAGCGGTTGGAGCACGTAAACCAAGTGCATTTTAATTTGACTGCGGAACGCGGTGTGGCGGTTCGCCGCATCGAAGCAACGCAGGCAGTGCTACAGGAATTACAGCGTGTCGGTACGGACCGAGTCTGAAGGGCCCAACATCGAGGCGGTCGTCGAACGTGCCGGCGTCGGTGCGCTCGAGGGCGTAGGCCGCAGAGTCAACTCCATCTTCGAATACATCGGCGGCGTTACGCAACTCGGAGCGGAAGCGGCTTCGACGATCCTCAAGCTGCGCATCCGCTTTGCGGAAACAGTGAATCAGTGTTTTTACCTAGGCTATCAATCGCTGATTATCGTGCTGCTGACCTCCCTTTTCACCGGGATGGTCTTCTCTCTTGAATCCGCAGTGCAGGCCGTGCAGTACGGTTTCGGAAGTTTTGTCGGCGGCATCGTTTCCTACACCAACGTACGCGAACTTGGACCGATGCTTACTGCGGTCGTTGTCGCGGGCCGCGTCTGCGCGGCGATCGCAGCCGAACTCGGCGCGATGACCGTCACGGAGCAAGTTGAAGCGTTGCAGTCGTTGGGTCTTGCCCCGGTTCGCTTTTTGGTCGTTCCTCGCTTGATCGCGCTCATGATCATGCTGCCGCTGCTTACCGTCTTTGCGGACGTAGTGGGCGTGATGGGCGGAGAGTGGATCGCGCATGCGCAGGCGCACATCAGCTACGATTCGTTTATGTCGTCGGCCCGGCAAACGATCGGTTTCGAGGACGTCGTCAAAGGCTTATTCAAGTCGGTGATTTTCGGCATCGTGATCGCGCTCATCGGCTCGTATCAAGGCTTGACCACCACAGGCGGCGCTGCGGGCGTCGGAAAATCGACGACCACTGCGGTCGTCACGTCCATCATCCTCATTTTCGTTTTGAACTTCATCATGTCGTACTTTTTGTACGGTGGCGGCTAGTGGCGAAGTTGATTGCGCGCTTGGACGACGTGGCGCTGCGATATGGCGAACGCGTCGTACTCAAGAATTGCAGTCTGGATATCGTAGAGAATGCGATCACCTGCATCATCGGACTCTCGGGTGCAGGCAAATCGACGATTTTGCGATTGCTCGACGGCTTGCGGAAACCGGACGAGGGGCATGTGTACGTGCGCGGTGAGGACATCTGTCACATGCGCGAGAGCGAACTCATCGAGATGCGCACGAAAATCGGTTTTTCGTTTCAGTTTGCTGCGCTCTTCGATAGCATGACGGTGGGTGATAACATCTCGCTACCCCTGCGCGAACATACATCACTGACTGAAGATGAGATCCGTGAGATCGTCATCCATACGCTCGATTCCGTCGGTCTCGCGCATACGTATGACAACATGCCCTCAGAACTCTCCGGCGGCATGCTCAAACGCGCCGGCTTTGCTCGTGCAGTCGTGACGAATCCCGATCTGGTGCTGTACGATGAGCCCACCACGGGGCTGGATCCTATCGTCACCCACCTCCTCACGGATACGATTAAGCGGTTGCGTGAGCAGCTCAATTCTACCGCCATCGTCATCTCACACGACCTGCAGTCGATTTACATGATGGCCGATTACGTTGCCATGCTTTTTGAAGGCGCAATCATCGAGTACGGGACCGTCGAGGAGGTGCGGCATTCGATGAATCCCATCGTTCAGCAGTTCTTACAAGGCTCAGAAGTGGGGCCAATTCCGCTTTGATGCAGGCATCAAAGGGGACCCCAAAAAGCATGCTATCGAACACTACTAGGGAATAAGGGGGCGGATGTCAAGACAAGCGCAACTCGGGCTCTTCGCGGTAGGCGCATTGCTGTTGCTTTTCGGAATCTTTTACGTCATTACGGATTACGGAACGCGGCACAGCGGCTACCGGATCGGCGTGCACTTTTCATCGGCGGCCGGGCTGCCCACGGGCGCCCAGGTGTTCTTTAGCGGTGTCACCGTTGGAACGGTCGACCAAGTGCAGCTGCTGCCCGATAACAGCGTCGACGTGATCTTGGCAATTCAGAACAACATCAACATTCCGAAAGACTCGAACTTTCTGATTCAAGCGCCGTTGACCGGCACGCCGAACCTGATCATCGTGCCGCCTGTGCCGCATCCGCTGCCACGCGGCTACAGCGCGACGCCATTGCCTCAGATTGCGATTCTGCCCAAGACTATTTTGCCGGTCGATCAGCAGCCCATCGGCATTGCCAGTCCGACGATCGCCGATTTGTTGCAGCAGGGGCAAGGCGAAGTGCGCCGTCTGGATTCCATGCTTGCGACATTGGAAGAGCGCGAGCCGCACCTGCTCAACACGCTGCAAACCGCGCTGGAAAACGTGAACACGATCAGCACGCAGTTGAAGGGCACGGTCGCGGACCTTTCCGGAACATTGGAGACGACCGCGCATTCCGCAGGCTCGAACATCGTTGCGTTGACCTCGACGCTGAACAGCACGCTCGGCCGGAATCAGTATAAGATCGACAGCATGCTATCGTCCCTCGATGCAACTGCGGTTGCGTTGAACCGATCGATGGACGCGCTGCAAAACCTCGCGACGGATCCGCGGTTGAAGGGCAATCTGCTTACGACGACGTCGAACATTCGCGATTTGACCGGTAATATTGCGGGCTTAACGGGCGACTTGCGAACGCTCACCGGAAACCCGCAGACGCAAACCCAACTGCGCGATACTGTGGCGAATCTCGATGCGACGATGCAGAAGGCGAACTCGCTGCTGGGAACGCTCGGCGGATCGAGCCACGTTTACGGCGTTGATGCAGGCGCGACGCCATATCCGGTACCACAGGGAAGCGCTATACCGACGCTGCCTCCCGGAACGGAGACGCCGCCTCCGCCGGGGCATGGCGCTGCGGGTTTAAACCGCGGATTAGGCCGCGTTGTTAGTAATCTGTTCGCCGTGCAGACGCGATTCAGTTATCTGAACGCGCAGACCGTTAGCGGACCAAGTCCGCTGCTTAAAGAAAATCGCGGCCCGGAATACGACATGAACCTGATCGTGTTGCCGCGCGCGACTTTTACCGGCGAGATCGGTGCGAACGACATCGGCGGGAAAACGACGTACAACGTCATGGGATTTAAAAATTTCTCGTCTGGTCTGCGCGTTGGCGGCGGCGTGCTGTATTCACAGTTCGGCATCGACGCGGCGTATAATCCGGGTATTCTTGGCGGCGAAGCGCGCATCTACGATTTGCGGCTGCCCACGTTCGATCTCTACGGCAATCTGAACGTCGCACAGTGGGTTAAATTGTTCTTCGGCGAACGCGATGTCACGCGATCGGATCGCCGTAGTGCGTTCGGCCTGCAGCTGCAGTTTTAGTGATCCCGTACGCCGACGAACGGCGAGCGGGCGCATTTGCGCCCGCCGTGTGGTCGATCGTCGCGGCCAACGTTTACGTGTTTTATGTAGAACTGACGTCGTCGCGCCCTGAATATTTCATCGATGATTATGCGCTGATTCCGTACAACATCACGCACGGTATCGTGCTACCGCCGCCTGCGCCGCATCCCTATTGGCTGACGTTCATTACGTCCATGTTTCTGCACGGCGGCATCGCGCATATCTTTTGGAACATGCTGTTCCTCGTCGTCTTCGGGCCGCGAATGGAGCGCTATCTCGGCCATATCGGCTTCGTAGGGGTATATATGCTCAGCGGTATCGCGGGCGGCGTCGCGCAGCTGTGGGTTGGGCCGAACAGTCATATTCCGGAAATCGGCGCGTCGGGAGCGATCGCCGGTATTCTCGGCGCGTATATCGTAACGTTTCCCACTGCGCGCATCGGAACCGTTACACCGATTGGATGCTTTCCGTTGTTTTTGCGGCTGCCGGCCGTGATAGTGATCGGCGTGTGGGCGGCTGTGCAATTCTTCCTGGGATTCGGAACGTTGGATCCGCGTGTGAACCAAGGCGGCGTTGCGTATTTCGCGCACATCGGCGGCTTTACGTTCGGTGCACTCGTCGTCGGTTTCTATGACTTGTTCGGCGGACGGGAGCGTGGCGCCGGGCCGCGAAGTCGCCGCTGATGGATCAAAGCAAGCCTCGAGTGGGCATCATCGGTTCGGGCGCGATGGGAACCCTCTTCGGCTATCATTTAGCGGCGCGTTGCGACGTAACGATGCTGGACAGCAATCCTGCGGTGCTCGACGGAATCGAACAAAACGGGGGACTTTCGGTGAACGAGGCAACGCCTCGGCGCGTGCGCGTGGGGCGGCATTCACGCGATCTGTTCGGTTCTAATATGGTCTTTCTGTTCGTGAAAGCGGTAGATACGCTGCGAGCATTGCGTCCATTCGCGGGTGAGCTCAGCCCCTCAACGCCGATCGTTTCGCTGCAAAACGGCGTTGGAAATGAAGACTCGATAAAGACCGCGCTCGGCGGCGCCGTGCCGGTCGTGCTTGGCATCACAACGGAATCCTCGCTTACGACGGCGCCTGGACGCGTGCGCAGTTCCGAACAAGGCAACACGATTATTGGTTCGGGCGGCGCATCACCCGCGACGTCGCGTAGCGTTGTGGATCTGCTCGTTCAAAGCGGGATGCGCGCGGCAGTCGTGTACGATATTCGTCCGCACCTTTGGGGCAAGCTCGTTGCAAATGCCGCGATCAACGCGCTCAGTGCTTTGCTGGATTGCGAAGCCGGGGCGATATTACGCGATCCGAATGCGGCGCGTTTAGCGGAAGCCCTGGCAGAAGAAGCGGCAGCCGTCGCCGCGGCGTTAAAGATCAATTTGCCATTCGCGAACCCGTGGCAATATGTCACCGAAGTTATTGCCGTGGGCGCGGACACTAAGAGTTCGATGGCATTCGATTTAGAATCGGGGCATCAGAGCGAGATCGATCACATCAACGGTGCAATTTGCGCCGCGGGCCGTCGCACCGGTGTGGAAACACCGTACAACGACGCAATGGTGCGACTGATCAAAGCGAAAGAATCGATGGGACTTAAGGAGCGCGCGTCGGTCCCCTAGTCTCATGTCGCACACGGTTTCATCCATCGCACAGTTATTCAGTTTCAGTCACGCACAGTGCAATGCGATTCTTCAGGATCGTTACATTGAAATCGTCAATGCCTACTACCCGTACAAAACGACGGTGCTGGAACGCGAGGCCTACCTTACGGGCAGTATTGTTGTATTGCTTTGGGGATCGGCAGTGTGCTGGCTGACCATTATAAAGTGGAGTCGCGCGCGCAGAGCCGAAAGGCTTTTCTTCGCTGCGTTCTCGCTCATGGGTGGTCTCCTGGCGGTTTTGCAAGCAAAGGCCGTAGCAGGGTACTCAGATGCTTGCCGAGCCCTATTAGCGCATGAAGCCGTGGGCAAAACTTATCAGACAGGCTCGACGATTATTTCGGACCTGATTATCGCGGTTTTCCTGATCGCGTTCTTAAGTGCGTTCTTTCTCGCAATAACGGATGCGTTTTGGCGAATTAGGCGCTGACTATCGCACGCCATCCTCTGGCCAGAAAGCATAGGTCGCACGGCCTGCTTCGAGATCCC
>CAZHGH010000001.1:0-18703 GCA_964531205.1 uncultured bacterium | reverse complement strand
CGCACGCCATCCTCTGGCCAGAAAGCATAGGTCGCACGGCCTGCTTCGAGATCCCAAAATCGCGTTGCATTATCGCCGACGCCGTACACGACGGCGTACGGGACATCACGCACGAGTATTGCGCGAACTAAACGCGCGAAGTCGCGTTGCGACATCCACGTCGCCGCATAGCGTTTGAACTTTTGCTCCTCCGTGAGTCCCAGCCAGCCGCTGGATTCGCCGACGCTGGGGTGCCGCGGGTCGTCCGCCTCAGTAATCGAACCAATGCGAATGCATGCGACTTGCATGCCGTACTTGTCGCTATAATAGCGTCCCAGCGTTTCACCGAACGCTTTCCATACGCCGTACAACCCGTCGGGCCGGTACGGCTCTTTTGTATCGATCACGCGGCCGAAGCCGGGTTCGTAGATCGCCGGCGCATTTAGAACTTCATGCATGCCGACGCAGTGATTCGAACTTGCGAAGATGATGCGGCGGGCGCCGTTGCGGCGCGCAGCCTCGAACACGTTGTACGTACCGCCGATGTTGGTGCCATACACGCTCTCCCAATCTGCGTCGACCGCGACGACACCCGCGAGATGAATAACTGTTTCGCAGTCCTCGAGCGCAGAAAGCATCGCCTCAAAATTTCGTACGTCAGCGTTCACATCCGCGTTCTGCAAATCGATCCGTACGACGTCGTAATCTTCGGCAAGATCCGCGCAAAGACGCGTGCCGATAGTTCCGTTCGAACCTGTAACTGCGATTTTTGACATGCCGGGGCTGTTCGACTACGCTAGCCATATGAACTGTCCGACTTGCCAGGCCGCGCTGCCGGACCAAGCGCGGTTCTGTCCGAATTGCGGCGCACCCGCCGGTCAGTCAACGACCGTTGGCGCCTACACCGAACCCCAGCCGGAGCTCGATAATCCGAAAGAACCAATTACGCTCGGCGATTTAACGATCCGCATCGAAGGCGAGCTCGTTCCGGTCGTCGACGTGGAACTGGGACGGCAGCAAAACGTGTACTTCGAGCATCATATTCTGCTGTGGAAGCAGCCGAATGTAACGCTCGGATTCATGGGCATTCAGAACGCTGCTCGCCGCTTTTTCGCAGGCCTGCAGATCTTTATTTCTACTGCGCAAGGGCCGGGGAACGTTGCGTTTTCGCGTGAAGCGCCGGGACAAATCGTCGCCTTGCGATTGCAACCGGGTCAAGCGGTGGATGTGCGCGAGCATCAATTCTTACTGGCGACCGGCAACGTCGACTATAACTTTTACTGGCAGCAAGGGCTTGCGAACGTTCTTTTCGCGCGCACGGGGCTGTTCATCGATCGCTTTACCGGCACCAATTCCGAGGGTTTGGTGCTGCTGCACGGATACGGCAACGTCTTTGAGAAGACGCTCGCACAGGGCGAGATGTTGGACGTCGAACCCGGCGGCTGGCTTTGGAAAGACGCGAACGTCCGCATGGACACCGTCTCCGTGCTTCAAAGCAGCGGAGGCGGCGGTTTGCTCGGGGCCATAGGCGCCATGATGGGCGGCGCTGCGCTGACGTTAAACCGCTTCTATGGCCCCGGACGCGTGGGTATTCAATCGATGACGTATCACGAACCGCAAGCAGAAGGCGCGACGCGCGCCGGCGGAACGAGTAACGTCGGGAATGTGATTAATTCGTTCTTTAATCCGCGCCAGTAGAGCCGGCGCCGACCTTTCCTCGCTGCTCGCCGCGCGTGCGTGATTCTTCGAATAGATGAATCATCGCCTCGTTGAACTTCGGAATGTCGTCCGGCTTGCGACTGGTGGTGATGTTCTGATCCGTCACGCTCGGTTCGTCGACCCAATTGCCGCCCGCATTGCGAATATCGGTTTGCAATGACGACCAAGACGTTAAGCGATGCCCGCGCACGGCGTCGACTTCAACGAGCGACCACGGTGCGTGGCAGATTGCCGCAATAGGCTTGCCCGCATCGACGAACGCTTTTACGAACTGCATAGCGCGTTTATTCATGCGCAAACGATCTGGGTTCGCGACGCCGCCAGGCAGCATCAACGCGTCGAAATTGTCAGCAATCGCTTGATCGAGCAGCAGGTCGACCGCGAACTTATCGCCCTTCTCGTCGTGGTTGACGCCTTGCACTTGACCTTGCTGCGGAGAAACCAGAACTGTTTGCGCGCCCGCTTGATCGAGCGCTTTGCGAGGCTCGGTCATCTCAACCTGTTCGAACATGTTCTCGACCAGGATCGCGACCTTCATGCCGTCTAGACGATTTGTAGTAGCCATGCGTCATCGCGTACCCGGCGGTGCGCCGGATAAACACTGTTGATAGCGCGCCGGAGTGGCGGAGGCTCGGCTGGAGTTTAGCGCCAGAAAAGTTCGGTGCGGTAGCGCAGGTCGCAGTGCTCCGTGCGAACGTGAAGTTCGATTATGCGCCCGATCCGCGATAGCGAGAGGGCGGTTGCGCCGAGGATTTGTTCATAAAGTCCGGAGAGGACCCACTCTTCCTGCATGCTCGTGCTTCCTTGAAATTCGTTTAAATTGCCGGTAGAAAATTCAGGAGCCTAATCTACCCCGGTTTCCTAGGATATTCACATTCCATTAAGAGCCGTTGCTTTAAGCGCGCGCAGCGCTGCGCTGCTTATCGAATGCTTCCTGCGCTGCGCGCACCTCGTTGAGATGCTCTTCCGTCCATTTGAACAGCGCGGTTAACGGCTCGAAAAGCGTCATGCCGAGCGGCGTGAGCGAGTACTCTACGCGTGGCGGTATCTCGGCGTAGATCGTACGTTTCACCAAGCCGTCGCGTTCGAGATCGCGCAGCGTTTGGGTGAGCATCTTTTGAGAGATGCCGCCGATCGCGCGGCGCATCTCGTTAAAGCGGCGGTTTTCCGACGTGGCCAGCAGGCCAATAATGAGTGTCGTCCATTTATCGCCGACGCGGCTGAGGATTTCGCGGGCAGGGCAGTTGCCTTGGTAAACTTGCTCGTCCGAAAGGGTGGTTTCCATTTGGTAACTCGGCTACTTTTTGGTGCGTTCTTGTAAGTGATTAGGTAGTATGCAATAGTGACTAGCACAACGATATCACACTCGGGAGCCGGAAGCAACCGAGACGAGACGAGGATTTTTTAGAGTGAGCACTACTGTAAGCGAAAAACAAGGCGTCTATGCTATCGACGCCAGCCATTCAAACGTCGATTTCACCGTTCGGCACTTGATGATTAGCAAGGTTCGCGGCCGTTTTGCGGCCGTCGCGGGTACCATCGAGCTGGCGCCCGGCAGCGATCTGCCCAAGCAAGTAGACGTGCGAATCGATGCGGATTCCATCGACACGCGAGAGGCACAGCGCGACGCGCATCTACGCTCCGCTGATTTCTTCGACGTTGAGAAGTACCCCGAACTGAACTTCATCAGCACGCGCGTCGAGGGCACGCCGGACGAGTTCAAGCTTTATGGAAACCTGACGATTCACGGCGTGACGCGCGAAGTAGCTCTCGTGGGCGAGTTCGGCGGACGCATTACCGACCCGTGGGGCGGCGAGCGCGTGTCGTTCAGCGCAATGACGAAGATAAATCGCAAGGATTTCGGCTTGACGTGGAATCAGGCGCTGGAAACCGGCGGGGTGGTTGTAAGCGACGAAGTAAACATCAATCTCGAAGTAGAGGCTCTGCTTCAAAAATAGTCCGCGCGAGGGATTTGGCAGTATAGCTATGACGAGCACCGCAATGCCGGCAATATTCTTCGGCCACGGCAATCCGATGAACGCGATAACCGATAACCGGTACGCGCACGAGTGGAGTGCTATCGGCCGAAGCGTTCCAAAGCCTAAAGCGGTGCTCGACATCTCCGCACACTGGTATATCGAGTACACGGCCGTGACCGCTAACGAGTGGCCGAGAACGATACACGACTTTGGCGGATTTCCACGCGAGCTTTATGAGGTGCAGTACCCCGCACCGGGCGATCTCGAGCTTGCAAAACGCGTGCAGAAGTTACTCGAACCCGTAACATCCGTCACGCTTGATGAGTCCTGGGGATTCGATCATGGAACGTGGTCGGTACTCAAGCACATGTTTCCGAACGCAGACGTTCCGGTCGTGCAGTTGAGTCTCGACGAAACAAAGCCGCCGCAATATCACTACGAACTCGGAAAAAGGCTTGCGCCGCTTCGCGACCAGGGCGTCATGATCGTCGGTAGCGGCAATATCGTGCACAACCTTCACGCGTATGCGTGGGGACGCCATCCCGCCGAACCGTTTGACTGGGCTGCGCGCTTCGATGCGCGCGTGCGAGAGTTGCTTCAAGCGCACGACGACGCACCGCTTGTTGATTACGAGTCGCTCGGCCGTGATGCGATGCTTTCGGCGCCGACGCCGGATCACTATTTGCCGCTGGTCTATCTGCTCGGCGTGCGCCGCCCGGAAGATTCGGTGACCTTTCCAATCGACGGTATCGACGGCGGCTCGATCTCAATGCTTTCAGTCGCCATGTCCTAGGGGCCGCGCATACAGGCGCACCGCGTTCGCGGGCGTAAATGAAGCGGGGTGTTCCGGTATCTCACGGCAGGCGAATCGCACGGGCCGGCGCTTGTAGGCATTCTCGACGGCATCCCTGCACAGTTGCGGCTGGACGTCGACCGCATCAACGCAGAACTCGCCAAGCGGCAAGGCGGTTACGGCCGCGGGGGCCGGATGAAGATCGAGCGCGACGAGGTCGAATTTTTGGCAGGCATCCGTGGCTCGTATACGCTGGGCTCTCCGGTGGCAATCATGATCCGCAATCGCGACTTTGAAAACGTGCGCGAGCTCATGGATCCGATTACCGGCCACGGCAAACCGCTGACGAATCCGCGCCCCGGTCACGCGGATTATGCGGGCGCCCTCAAATACCGCCATCGCGATCTGCGTAACGTCCTGGAGCGCGCGAGCGCGCGTGAGACGGCGATGCGCGTCGCGCTCGGTGCAATTTGCGCGCAGTTTTTAGAAGCACTCGGCATTACGACGCGTTCGTACGTCCATCGTATCGGTACGGTGGAAGCGCCCGATCTCGATGATTTTTCGGTTGACGACGTTGAATCGAGCGAAGTTCGTTGTCCCGACGCGGAAGCGGCGGCGCGGATGATCGAAGCGATCGACGAGGCGAAAAAAGCCGGCGATACCCTTGGCGGTCAATACATCGTACGCGTCGACGGCGTTCCAGTTGGGATCGGGAGCAACCGTCAACCCGACATGCGCCTCGACGGCGTGCTTGCGGGCGCACTCATGGGCATGCAAACCGTGAAAGCGGTTGAAGTGGGACTCGGCGCGGATGTCGCATCGCGGCCGGGTTCCGCAGCGCATGACGTTTTTACGCTGCAGCAAAACGCGGTCGTGCGCGGCAGCAATCGCGCCGGCGGAATTGAAGGCGGCATGAGCAACGGCCAGCCGATCGCGTTGCGTGTCAGCGTCAAACCCATCCCCACGCTAATGAAAGCGCTGCCGTCGGTTAATTTGCATGAGAAAACGGACGCACCCGCATCGATCGTGCGTAGCGACGTGTGCGTCGTGCCGGCCGCTGCGATCGTCGGCGAAGCGATGGTACGCCTCGCCCTGATGGCGCCCGTCCTCGAAAAGTACGGCGGCGATTCGATGGAAGAGACGCAGGATAATCTTCGCCGCAGCAGTGCCGCGGCTGAGACGTTGTTCGATACCGCGAAAGAACCGTCGTGAGCCGCCGGCATATCGCCCTGACCGGCTTTATGGCTGCCGGAAAAACGACGATCGGTAAAAAACTTGCGCGCAAACTGGACGTGCGCTTTTACGACATCGACGATCTGGTTGTCGAGCAGCACGGTGCGATCAGCGACATCTTTTACGCGCAAGGCGAACAGCAGTTTCGGGCGTACGAGCGCGATGCCATAGCGCACGTTATCGAAAGCGAACCAGGCGTGATTGCGTTAGGCGGCGGTGCCGTAACCTACGACGAGACTTTGAAGCTGCTCAAGAAGCGTACGTATCGCGTTTTCGTCAAGGTTCCACCGGAACAAATTCTCGGGCGTCTCCGGCGCAGCAAGCGGGTTCGTCCGCTCATCGGGCCTTCACCGTCGCTTTCGAAGATCAAAGAATTGTATACGCAGCGCATGCCGCGCTACTCGCACGCGGACTATGTCGTAGAGGCTGACGATATGACCACGGCACAAGTGGTCGACGACATCGTCGAGTGGCTGCGCAAGAAGCATATCGAACTGTGAACGGCGCGGGGTATCCGATCGTCGTGGAGGGATCTGTCCGCGAACCGCTTCGCGCGTTCGTGCGCGATCGCGGGATCGAACGCTTCGCGGTGCTCTGCGATCGGAACGTCGCGAATTACGCCGACTCGCTTACGCGCGGTCTCAAGGGACGCATAACCCTCTTACCGTTCGCGCTTAACGAACGCGAAAAACGCATGCGAACTGTCGAGCACGTGTTGGAGGCTCTGGTAAGTGCCGGTGCGGACCGAACGACCACGATTGTCGGAGTCGGCGGCGGCGTCGCGAGCGATCTATTCGGGTTCGCGGCATCTATCTATATGCGTGGCGTGCCGTACGTTCACGTAGCGACGAGTCTTGTTGCAATGGTGGACGCGTCGATCGGCGGCAAAACGGGTGTCGATCTCGAAAATGGAAAGAACCTCGCCGGCACATTTCGGGATCCCATCGCCGTGTTCGCGTACGTCGATGCGCTACGCACGCTTCCGTACCGGCATCTGCGTGAAGGCTTGGCAGAAATGGTCAAGCACGCGGTGATCGAAGGCGGCGAGCTGTTTGAGTCGCTGGAAACGCTCGCACCGCATCCGTTTTGGCGTTGGCCATGGGAAACGGTTGTCAACGATTCGCTTGCGGTCAAAGTGATGATCGTCAACGACGATCGGCTCGAGAGCGGCATTCGAGAAACGCTCAATCTGGGACACACGTTCGGTCATGCCATCGAGCACGCATCGGGCTATCGCGTCTCGCACGGCGTGGGAGTCTCCATCGGTTTGCGCGGTGCAGGACTGCTCGCATTGCGAACGGGACGTTTTTCACGGGACGCACACTTACGCGTTCTAACGCTGTTGATGTTGCTGAAGATGCCGCTCGTCACTCGCGAGAATCCACAGCGTCTCTTTAACGCAATGCAAGCCGACAAAAAAAAGCGTGCCGGCCGGCTAAGATTTGTGTTGCCCCGCGATATCGGCGACGTTGAGTACGGTGTCGTCGTGCCGGAGCGCCAAGTGCATCGCGTCCTAGACCGTCTCGCCGTAATCCCGGGAGGCGACGAATTCCGTTAGTTCGTAGCGTCGACGCGCTCGCGGCAATTCGTTCGTCGCGCTTCGACCTTCCGCTTTCTTACGACGCACGCGATCTGGATTTGCGCATAGGGGACGTCGTGCGCATCCCGATCGGATCGCGCGAGCATGTGGCGTTCATCGTCTCGCAGCCGCAGTTAAGGGAGTCGGATCGCCCCCTTCGTCCCATCGCGGCACACGGCGGCGTTCCACGCGCCTTCGACGAAGTAGGTTTGGCGCTCGCGCGCTTCATCGCCCAGCATTATTTATGTACGCTCGGTGAAGCGCTCGGTGCGATCGTGCTTAGCGGCGCAGTTCCACGAAGCGTCGACATGTTCGTACCGGCAGTCGAATTGCCGAACCGGCAACGCTATCCATCGGTTCCGGGACGCCTCGTTTCATTGATCTGGGAAGAGTTTCGCGAAGGTTTAGCGCTGGAGCAGCTATTGCGGCATCCCGATGCGCGGCGCACGGGCGATCGCGGGACGTTGTTACGGCACGTCAATACGATCGTTCGGAGCGGCGAATTGCGGCGCGAACGCCGTTTTCTCGATGCTCGAACTCACGAATATCGTATAAAGGTTTTGTATCCCGGTGAAGGCGCCGTTCGCGGACCGAAAGCCTCCGCACTTATCGCGTTCGTTCGCGAGCAGCCGGGCGTACCGCGTGCCGATGCGATCCTCGCGGGTTTTTCGACTGCCATTATTGCACGCGCAATCAAAGCCGGCGCCCTTCGTGAAGAAGAAGTCGCGCCCGCGCGAGATCGCAAAACGCGCGCACTCGGACCGCCGCCGTTTCCGGCGACGCCGGAGCAGCAGCGCGCAATCGACGCAATCCGCGCTCATCTTGCGCGCGGCACGTTCAGCGAAACGCTGCTTTACGGGATAACCGGCAGCGGCAAAACGTACGTGTACATCGAGGCGATCAAACAAGTTCTGCGGGACGGCGGCCGCGCGATCGTTTTAGTTCCGGAAATCTCACTTACGCCTCAAACCGCGCGCCGGTTCGAAGAAGCGTTCGGCGAACGCGTCGCCGTCTTGCATTCCGCACTCTCCGACCGCGAGCGTTTCGATGCATGGTTCGCATGCGCAAACGGCCAGGTCGACGTCGTCGTCGGCGCACGCAGCGCGGTATTCGCGCCACTGCAAGACGTGCGTCTGCTCGTTGTCGACGAAGCGCACGAGTCCTCGTATAAACAAGACACCTCCCCGCGGTATCATGCAGTGCGAGTCGCACGGGAACGCATGCGCATCGAAAGCGGCGTTTTGCTTCTGGGTAGCGCGACGCCGTCGCTCGAGAGTTACGCCGATGCGACGCAACGCCGAATCGATTTTCTTGCGCTCGGTGAACGTGCGACGAGGCAAGCGTTGCCGGATGTGCACGTAGTCGACATGGCGAAAGAATTTGAGGCGGGAAACCGGCGCATTTTCAGTACGCAACTCGTGCAAGCATTGGACGACCGCCTCGCGCGCGGAGAAAAAACCGTCTTGTTCGTGAACCGCCGCGGCAGCGCCGGATTTCTGCTTTGCCGCACGTGCGGAAACGTGCCGGAATGCCGGCGGTGCAGTGTTTCGTTGACCGTTCATCGCGCCGAAGGGTTGCTACGCTGCCATTACTGTGATGCACAGCAATCTATTCCGCGCGTTTGCGAACGCTGCGGCGGCGAGAGCATCAAAGAGTTCGGCGTGGGCACGCAACGCGTCGCGGAGGAAGTGGAGCGATTGTATCGCGGCGCGCGAGTTATTCGCATGGACAGCGATACGACGACGCGCGTGGGAGATCACGCGCGGTTGTTGGATGCGTTCGGTGCGGAAGGCGACGTTTTAGTGGGAACGCAGATGGTTGCAAAAGGGTTGGACTTTCCTACGGTCACGCTTGTAGGCGTAATTGCTGCGGATATCGGCCTCCACTCGCCGGATTTTCGCGCGGCGGAACGCACTTTTGGCCTCGTAACGCAGGTCTGCGGCCGCAGCGGCCGTGCTCGTCCAGGCGAAGCGATCGTGCAGACGTACTCGCCGCAGCACCCCGCAATCGTCTTTGCAGCGTCGCACGATTACATCGGGTTTGCGGAACACGAATTAACGGAACGGCGCGCTACGCTCTATCCGCCGGCGTGCGAACTGGTCTATTTAGGCGTGATCGGGCGCAACCGTCCAAAGACGTTAGCGCAAGCGCAACGCTATGCGTCAGTTCTTCAAGATGCCGGCCGAGTAGAGGTTCTAGGGCCTGCACCATACCCCATCGCACGCCTAAATGACGAATGGCGCTTTCGCATCGCCCTCAAAGCCTCGGATGGTTCACGGGCGCGTGCGGACGTGTACGAACGTATTCTTCCGCTCGCGCGGGTAGAGCGCCAGACCCGTTTGGTGGTAAACGTGGACCCATGAGACTGCTCGTCTTTGTCTTGCTGCTGTTCGCAGCCTCAACCAACGCGCTCGCGCAATCCCTAACGGGAACCGCGTCCCCCGCAGGTCCGAACAGTACCGGCATCCGGCAGGAAGGCGTTTATTTCACCGCGCCGATCGTGTTGGACGGCCAAACGCTCTTTACCATCGCCGCGCCTGTCGCTCCGCAACCCGGGCAAACACCTATCGCGCAGCGGCAGTTGGCGATACAAAACGCGTTGACGCAACTCGTCGCACAGGTTTATCTGCAGAACGGCAACAGCACGACCGTCTATAGTCCGTATACGTTTCGAGTGGAACGGGTCCCGGCCGGCGATCAATTCGTGTTGCAGGCGAGCGACGCGCATCATCCGCAGCCGGTGCCGATTCTTACCATTACGCCCGTTGATGCGAAGTTCAACGGGACCATCACCGCGTCGTTAGCGAGTAAATGGCAGAAAATATTGCAACGCGCATTGGTTACTGCGTTGCTCAAGCGGCAGCCCGCCGTCGTCGAGCATCACGAGCGTGAAGCTACGATTGCCGGCGTCGGAATGGTTGCGTTCACGCTCGTCATATGGTTGGCAGTGCTGCTGCCGCTTGGACGGCGCATCGACCGCATCGAACGGCGAGTCAAGGAACGCGGCGCGCAGCTCGAACAAGCGCAAGCGACGGCGGAGGCGGATCAAAGCACGACGCACGAGCGGCGCCGCAGTTTTCTCGCGCTTGCGGTGCGTGTCAGCGATCCGATGCATCAGGCGAACGTTTACCATTCGATCGCGGCTGCGATCGTGTGGATCCTCGTACTCGTTTGGTTCGCGGTACTCGTTTGGGGCTTTTCGCTTTTCCCGCAGACCACGCCGCTCGCACGGCAGGTTTTTACGTCTGTTATTACGGTGGCGGGAATCTGGATCGGCGCCGGCTTGCTGAACCGTATCCTCGACGTGCTCATCGGGCGTCTCGGACAGGTTTGGCGAAACCGGCATTATCCGAGTTCCGAGGAACGCGCGCGGGCGCTGCTTCGCATCCCCACGATAACGTCTGCGATGGCCGGATCGAAGGCGCTCGCGCTGTTTTTTATCGCGCTACTGATAACACTTAGCGAACTCAATGTGCCGATATGGTCGGTCGTGACGTTCGGCGGGTTGACCGCAATTGGAATCACCCTCGCGGCGCAGAACTTCGTTCGAGACTTCGTCAACGGGTTTCTCGTGCTGTTCGAAGATCAATACGTCGTGGGCGACTATATCACGATCAACGCGCTCAGCGGCATCGTTGAGAATCTGACGCTTCGGATGGTACAGATCCGGGACATGGCCGGCAACTTGATTACGGTGCCTCATAGCGCCGTGACCAGCGTCGTGAATCATTCGCGCAATTGGTCGCGCGTCGATTATCGCGTTCCGATCGATGCAAACGCCGACGTCGCTAAAGCGGAAGCGCTCGTACGCGAGGCGATCAGCGCCGTCGCGCGGGAGGAGCGCTGGCGCGGCATGGTACTCGATCCGCTCGAATGGATCGGTGTGGACGGACTCAGCCGCGACGGCGTCATCATTCGCGCATCCATGAAAACCGCTCCGCTCCGGCAGTTCGAATTGCGCCGGGCAATTAACCAGCGGGTTCAGGCACTTTTTCGCGAGGCCGGCATTGGATTCGGCGCGCCGTTGCCCGAGCCGCCGTATTAGCCGTTTGACCGCAGCGACCGCACGCGCAGCGGTGCGCCGGGAAAGATCAGTTGCGAGAGCAGCAACCCGGCGACAATCAAAATTGCAGCGATCACCGCGTTGACTGCAAGCGCCGCGGCATCGGTGTAGTTTTTCGCCGAAACAACCCAAAGAACGCTTTGGTAGCTGAGCGATCCGGGAACGAGCACGTGCACTGCCGGTACCAGCAGCACCGGTTGCGGAACGCGTAAATACCGCGCGCCCACGTTCGCAACCAATCCGCACACAAGCGCCGCTATGAACGGCGTGACTTGATGCACGCCCGGCATCACGCGCCCAAAGTAATACGTCGTCGCAAGCGCGACGATGCTCGACAAAAAGACCCACGTAAAATCCCGGAAACGCGCATCGAGATCGATCGATAGTCCGACGGATAGTAAAACGACCGCGGCGAGCCAATATGGAGCGCCGACGGGATGAGGGCGTATATCGGCCGTTGGTCCAAATACGCCGCCGGCTACGGCAAAGCCCAAGAATGCGCCGCAACCAAGGGCCAGCAGCACCATGAAGACGCGTCCTAGACGCGCTGTGCCCGCGATCAGATCGTCATTTGCGAGTTCGTTCAGCGCGAGCGTCAGCGAATATCCCGGCAAAATCACGACGACGCCTGCGACCACGGAGATGTAGAGATTGACGGGGGCGACGTAATGCGTGTATGCCGCCACAATTAACGTCGCTGCGAATGCCGCGATGACTTGAAACAGGCGCTCCATCACGGCGTTTCGGTTCGTGAAGAAGCTGAGCACGCCGGTGGACGCACCGATAAGGGCCGCAACGATCAACTCGTTCATGCCGCCGCCGAGCAAAACCGCTACGCCGATGGCGACCGCTGCGAGCGCGAAGATCGATCGTAACGCTGGCGGCGGCGGACATTGAGTGTCTATGTCGCGGAGCTGCAGCGTCGCTGTCGCGATGTCGACGCGGCCGGCTTGGAGTTCGTCAAAGAGATCGTTGAGGAATGCGAGTTTGCAGAGATTTATTTTGCCGGGTTGCAAGCGCAGCATCACGATCCGCTGCGCGTGACGCGGTCCGACGGCGATCGTTATGTTCGTGGGAAGCGCGAAGATCTCGACTTCCAACCCCAGCGCTTGTGCCGTGGCGGTTATCGTGCGCTCGAGTTGATCCGAAGCGATGCCGGCACGGTGCAATTCACGCGCAAGTTGCGTGAGGAATACCGCCTTCGGATCGTCCTGAACCGCGGTAACCAAAGAAGAAAGCCGCCCTACTTGGCGGCTTTTTTCGTCGTTTTCTTCGCCGGCGCCGGCGCTGCAGCCGCGGCCGTTGCCTTCGCGGCGGCCTTTGCTAGGCGCGACTTCTTGCGCGCTGCCTTGTTCGGGTGGATGATGCCCTTTTGCGCCGCCTTGTCGAATTCAGACTCCACGGATTTCACGACCTCGGCGTCCTGAGCCCCGGCCGCCTTCTTATAAAGGGTCTTGAGCCGCGTCTTAACGCTCAGATTCCGCTGGGTCCGCTTTCCGCTTTGCCGCACCCACTTTTCGGCGGCCTTGATATTAGGCACTAACTCTCACTCCTTGGTGTAAAGGCACGAGGCGCAGTATATCACAGGACTTCCTGGCGGTCCAGCGCCCTAGGCGGCCGCTTCCAGGATACGCCTGTAACTAGCATACCGGCTTTCAGCGATGCGGCCTTCGCGAACGGCTTCCTGGACGCCGCAGTCGGGTTCGTGGATATGCGAGCAATCGCTAAACCGGCACTTCCCACAGGCTTCGCGCATCTCGCGAAAGCCCTCAACCAGCTCTTGAGGCGTGATGGCGCCCAGGCCGAACTCCGCGACTCCGGGGCTGTCTATAAGGAAGCCTCCCGATTCGGGCATGCGAAAAAGCCGCGATGCCGTTGTCGTCTGCCGCCCGATACCGTACCGGGAGACGTCCCCGACAACGCTCTCGCCGCCCAGCGCGCGGAAGATCGAACTCTTTCCCACACCGGAAACGCCGGCAAGAAGCGCGTGACGATGCTGCAGAGCAGAGCGCAGTCCATCAACATTCACGCCCAACTTCGGATTCACGACGAGAACCTCGTATCCCAACGAACGATAGAGCGATGTCAGTTCGGATGTCAGATCGGCGCCGGCGAGATCCGGTTTTGTAAAAACCACGATCGCATCGATATGTTCGAGCTCCGCAAATGCCAGAAGTTGATCGAGTGTAAGAAGCCGCGGTGGCGGATCGGCAAGCGATGTAACCGTCACTAACGTGTCGACGTTAGCCGCCATCGTCTTCGCGCGGCCTTCGACCGTTCGCCGTTCGAGTGTAAACGTGCGCGGATGCACTGTTTCGACAAGGCTTCGCCCGTCTTCGAGAATGCGAACGTCCACGCGATCGCCGGGCACTAGCATTTGTCGCTTCACGCCGCTTCCCGCGCGTTTTAGATCCGCTACGCGTGGCGTCTCTTCCGTGTCGACCACCACCCATGCAGCGTTTTTACCAACGGAAACGACGCGCGCCGGGAACGATTGGCTCACGCGGCTAACGATGCACCATCGTGGAATGGTCCCGCACACTACGCATCGATGCAGTGCCCGGCCAGGCTTTGCAAGGACGCATCGCCGCGGCATTGGCGCGCGACGGGGTTCGTGTAGAGTTTGGACCGCAGCATTCGCTTTCGCGTACGTACGTGCTCGTCGAAGGGCCTGCGGGTGCGGATCCGGTCGATCTGCAGCAAAGCGTCCCTGAAGGCCGATGGTACGGCGAAGCGATCATTGCCCTTGCAATTGAACCCGCGCCCGCAGATGCCTTGCCGCGGCTCGCGCAAGTGCTCGGCGGGGCTGGGAGCCCCGCAGGCGTTCTCAGCTGCGACATCATCGGATCGCAACTTGTTGTTGAATTCAATCCCTCGCTGACACAACCGGCGCTCTTGCTCCGTATCGTCGATGTGGAACTGCGTCGTACGCACGGCTACCGCCGCGTTGAGTTGCTCAGCCCCCTGCCGGTCGAGATTACCGCCCGTATTGCCGCGGACGGATTGCATGCGCCGGAAATTGCGCCGGATCGCATTTTAGAATCGTTGTTGGAATCGGCGAATGTGGAATAGCCTGCATCAATACATCGGCATCACCGATCTCCTCGACATCGTAGCGACGAGCGTGCTGGTCTATTACTTGCTGGTGCTGATCCGCGGCACGCGCGCCGTCCAGATTCTCACGGGCGTCCTGGTTCTGGTCGGATTGCTCGGCGTTGCAAACCTGCTTCATCTGTTGCTGCTCGGTACGATTCTCCAACTCATCGTTCTCGGTGCCGCGGTTTCGTTGCCCATCGTGTTTCAACCGGAACTGCGCCGTGCACTCGAGCAGCTCGGCCGCGGCGGATTCTTCCGCTCGTTCGAGGGCGACGAGAACGCTGCAAACCGTGCTGAAGACAAAGACATGGCGACGCTTGCCAAAGCGGCGTTTCTCCTTTCGCGCAACAAGTACGGCGGGCTGATCGTGATAGAACAACAAACGGGCCTCAAAGAATTTGCCGAAAGCGGAACGATTCTCAACGCCGCAATCTCAGTGGAACTGCTGTTGTCGATTTTCCTGCCACGATCGCCGTTGCACGACGGCGCCGTGATCGTCCGTGAGAATTTAATCGAAGCCGCGGGCTGCTTTTTACCGCTAGCGGAACAGTCGCTTACAGAACGGCGCTTAGGCACGCGCCATCGCGCCGCCATTGGTATCTCCGAGCAAACGGATGCGGTCGTGATCGTCGTGTCCGAGGAAAGTGGTGCGATCACCGTTGCGCGTGAAGGCAAACTGTCGCGTCCTATAGAGGAAGAAGCGCGGCTGTTTCGAGTCTTACTCGCTTCGACGCGTCCGCGCCGCGGTTCGCGCGCGATCCGCAACGATCTCGTGACGCATTTGCGCGCCCGTTTAACCCCGCCGCAGCGTCACGCGAACGAGTCGCAGCCGAAGGCGGGGCAAAACTAGCATGGCGCTTTCCATCCGCCGCAACTTCGGACTGAAGGCCCTTTCCCTGTTCCTCGCGATCGTGGGTTGGGCATATTTCCGTTTTGCGACGAATCCCCTAATCACGGCGCGATTCGATCAGCAATTGAGCGTGCCGATCACGGCGGTCAATCTCCAGCCCGGCTATATAGCGCGATTCAGCGAAAAAACGGCGGACGTTACGATCGAGCCCAAACGCGGCGAGGCGCCGATTCGTCCCGACGAAGTGAAGGCCGTTTTGGATCTCGGCAAATTCAGCAGCGGCGTGTACAACGTGCCGGTGCAGCTTGTGGCGCCGAACGTGGTAGTGCAGAATCTCCGGCCGGGGTCTGTGACGCTGACGATCGAAAAGATCGATCAAAAGACGTTCCCTGTCGCTATGTATTACGGCGGTCAATCGAATGTCGTAGTCAGCCGCTCTACGGTTACGCCGTCGAGCGTCATCGTCCGCGGTCCAACCAGCGAGCTTTCGCAGGTAGCTACCGTTCGCATCGACATGCCGTTGAACCCGGCGCAAACCACATTGGACGAGATGATCCGTCCGGTCGCGGTGAACTCGTCCGGTGACGAGATTCGTGACGTACAAGTCGTTCCGAATCTGGTGCGCGTGCAAGCGCGATTCTTACCTGCAACCGGATCGAATCCGGCTACTACGCATTCACCCTAGGGAGTTACTTCACACTTGGCGCGAATTTTTGGAACCGATGGCGTTAGAGGCGTTGCAAACACCGAACTGACGCCGGAACTGGCGTTTGCCGTCGGCCGTGCGGGCGCAACCGTTCTCGCTAAAACCAGCGATCGCCATCGCCCTATCGTGGTCGGACGCGATACGCGACTATCGGGCTCGATGTTGGAAGCAGCGATTGTTGCGGGCATCACGGCGGTCGGGCGCGATGTTGTGTCGGTCGGCATCGTTCCGACGCCTGCAGTAGCGACTATCACGGTTCGTACGGGCGCGGCCGCCGGTGTGATGATCAGTGCATCGCACAATCCAATTGCGGATAACGGGATCAAATTTTTTGGACCGGACGGTTTCAAACTTTCCGACGCCATCGAAGACGAGATCGAAGCGCTCCTCGACGCCAAAGATCTTCCGCGGCCGACCGGCGCAGATATCGGCGTGGCAAGCGTGGCGCAGAATCTCGGCAAGCATTATTACGACGAACTCTACTCGCGCGCTGCCGATCTCTCGGGTCTGACGGTCGTGGTCGACGGCGCGAACGGCGCGGCGTACGCATACGCGCCCTATGCGCTGAAAAAACTTGGCGCAACCGTGCACGAGATCAATTGCGATGCCGACGGTTCACGCATCAACGTGCAGTGCGGTGCGACGGATCTCCGCCCGCTCCAGGCACGCGTTCGCGAACTCATTGCGGCCGGCGAGCGTCCTGTTATCGGAGTTGCATTTGACGGCGACGCGGATCGCGCGATGTTCGTGGATGAAGAAGGCATAGCGCTCAACGGTGACCACGTCATGATGGTGCTTGCGCGCGATTTGCATTCTCGGGGCGAGTTGCCCGGAGATGCACTCGTCGCGACGGTGATGAGCAACATTGGCTTGGAAAAAGCGTTAGCGCAACACGGCGTCTCATTATTGCGTGCACCTGTCGGCGATCGCTACGTGCTCGAACGAATGCGCGAAGGCGGATATATTCTCGGCGGAGAGCAATCCGGCCACATCATCGATCTGCGCAACAACACGACGGGCGACGGTCCGATGACGGCGATTTCATTATTGAGCACCGTTGTGCGCAGCGGAAAAACATTGCACGAGCTGGCAAGCGATTTGACGGTTTATCCGCAGGTGCTGGTCAACGTAAAGACCGCGCGAAAAGATGTATTGCAAGCACCGGAGATTCGTCAAGCAGTGGAAGAAGCGGAACGAAACTTAACCGGAAATGGACGATTGTTGATACGTCCGTCGGGTACCGAGCCGCTCATCCGTGTTATGGTCGAGGGCGCCGATCAGCGGCAAATCGAGGCTTTGGCCAACGACCTCGCTGAAAGGATAAGGCAAGCAGCTACAGTTTCATAGGCTGATGCCGATGGACTACTAAACCACTAATACCCCGCGTGCACTTCTGGGCTAGAAGGGAAATTCGGCCTAGGGGTAAACAAGGGGTCGAGCGCACGGCTTAACAACCGAGCGCCACCTGCCAAGGAATCACTGAGTCCAGCACAACTGGAGCGGGGGATATGCCGGTAGGGGTGAATGGGCCGGTCGGCCCTAGGGCGATCTTTCACGTCCGAACCCGTCAACTAACCCCGCAAGTGTTTTGAAAGAGGAGCAGTTTTTGCGTTATCTTTTAGCCACTGGGGCGTTAGCATTTTTGCTCGCCGGTTCGAACGCTTTTGCGCTCGCCGATCCGGCCGCGAACACCCCGCAGTCGTCCGCCGTGCAAGCCGCGGCGCCTGTTACTGTAACGGCTCCGGCAGCGGTTCGCGCCGCAGAGGCCGGCGAACCGGCAGAGAGCCCGGACGTCGCCGAGTGGACCGCCCAAATCATCCGCGAAGAGTCGAAGCCCGCGCATAAAACCGTAGCGGCTCACGGGCTGGGCAAATTCGCCAGCCGCATCCTCTCGCGCACCACACTGATCGCGAAGAACCTGACTCGCGACGCACTCCGCTTTCTCGGCACCCCGTACGTCTTCGGCGGCACGAGCACCTCAGGCTTCGATTGCTCGGCCTACGTGCAGCACGTGTTCGCGATGATCGGCGTCAGCCTGCCGCGCACGGCCGATGCACAGTTCTACGCCGGACGCAAAATCAAAGGCGGTATGAGAGTCGGCGACCTCGTGTTCTTCCAGACCTACGAGCCGGGTCCGTCGCACGTCGGCATCTACCTCGGCAACGGCAAGTTCGCGCACGCGAGCTCGAGCCACGGCGTCACGGTCAGCAATCTTTCCGATTCCTACTGGCAAGCGCGCTATCTCGGCGCGAAACGCTTCCTCGCGACGCGCTAACAATCACGCCTGACAGCGATCGTGCGGCGGAAGAACAACGCCGCGCAGCCCTCGGATATCTGGTTTGGCCGGCCGCGCTCTACGAGCAATTCGTAGATCGCGAGCCGGCTTCTTCATGGTACCGGCAACAGGTGAAGCAGGCGGTACGCTTCGGCGTGCGCTCGACGGTCATCGCGTTTGCCGCGCTCCTGTGGCCGCTCGTACTTTCGCTGCTCTTTGGAAATCTGACGGCTACGCTTGTGTTTTACGTACTGGCGATCGTGCTCGATTGCGTGCTTTTCACATTGTGGCTGAAGCGCGCCATCGGGTATAGTAAGCGAGCCGCGCGCGGCGAGACGTTCGCGCTTCGACCATTGCGACATCAGCCGACAAGGACTGTTCCCGCGAAGCACTAATGCTCGTTCGCCGTCCGTGCATCGGCCTGCGAAATA